>JAJZGG010000052.1 GCA_021804965.1 Acidobacteriota bacterium | reverse complement strand
CAGCACGCGGGAGTAGAGCGCGCGGAACTCCGGGGTGCGGTGATGAATATCGGCCGAGGCCATGGCAAACTGTGCGGCAGGCAGCAGCGGAGTGGGTCCGGGGGTATAGAGGCGGGTTTTACGGAACACGGCAGGTCTCCTCGGCGAGGGATGAGATGAGGGGCTGACGAGGCAGCCCAGCAATCACAGAATACACAAGATTGTGAGAAATGTGGTCGGCGTGGAGGATTTTTCTGGATTTGGCGAATGAATGGCAAAGATTTGGCCACATCCAGCCGTCGCATACAATACATTTCGAGTGGAGGTGGGTGCGTGACGATTGAAGAGCAGGTGCGGCAGGCAACGATTGCAGCGATGAAGGCGCGGGAGTCCGAGCGGACGACCACATTGCGCATGGTGACGGCAGCCCTGAAGAACAAGGCCATCGAGAAGCGTGCCAAGAGCCCGGAGCCGTTGACCGAAGCCGAGGCACAGCAGGTGCTGGCCGGGATGATCAAGCAGCGGCGGGACTCGGTGGAGCAGTTCACGGCCGGCAACCGGCCGGAGCTGGCTGCCAAGGAAACGGCGGAGATCGCGATTCTGGAGGAGTTTCTGCCCAAGGCGCTGAGCCCGGAGGCGCTGCAGGCCCTGGTGCAGGAGGCAGTGGCCGAGGTGGCCGCAGCCAGCGGCCAGAAGCCGACGGCGCGGGAGATGGGCCAGGTGATGAAGGCCGTGCAGGCCCGTCTGGCATCGGGCGGCCATCGCGCGGAAGGGCGCGTGGTTAGCGAGGCCGTCAAAGCCGCGCTGGCCTGAGCAGCTTTGGCCTGAGCTGCCGTGGCCTGATTTCCACGGGGAAATGCTGGGCGCGACCGGCGGGTCGGCGTAGGATGTTGGCGGGAGAGATTCGCCATGACGACGCGTCGCGAATTGCTGAAGATGGGGGCCTGTGCCGTATCCGCACTGGGCCTGGATCCGTTGCATGGATGGGGTGCGCAGGCCGCGGAGCCGCAGCCGCTGGCTGCACCGCTGGCCGAGTTCCACTACGGTCAGGTGACGCTGATGCCGGGGCTGGCGGAGCGCCAGTTTACCCAGACGCAGACCGTGCTGATGGGGCTGAACGAGGATGCATTGCTGGCTCCGTTTCGCATGCGCGACGGGCTGCCGGCGCCTGGGCCGCGGCTGGGCGGCTGGTATGACGCAGGCGGCTTTGCTCCCGGCCACGCCTTCGGGCAGTGGATCTCCGCGTTGTCGCGCGGCTATGCCGTGGACCATGATCCGGCCAAGCGGGCACGAGTACAGAGGCTGCTGACACTCTACGGACAGGCGATGCAGGGAAAGTTCTTCACGGACTTCCGCTTCCCGTCCTACGACTATGACAAGCTGGTGATCGGGCTGATTGACGCGCATGAGTTTGCCGGCATTCCGCAGGCCTTTGCGCTGCTGGACCAGACCACGGATGCGGCACTGCCGCATCTGGAGCCGATGGCGCTTGATCGCGATGCAGCGCAGCGGCAGTGGCGGGCTTCCGTGGGCGACAAGACCAGCGAGGACTACACCTGGGACGAGCCGTATACGCTGCCGGAGAATCTGTATCTGGCGGCCAGTCGTGGAGCCGGTGCGCGCTACCGCCAGATGGCCGGGCGTTATCTGCTGGACCGCACCTGGTTTGATCCGCTGGCGGAGAATCGCAACGTGCTGGCGGGCCACCATGCCTACAGCTTCTGCAATTCACTGAGTTCGGCCATGCAGGCCTATCTTTCCACCGGCAGCAGCAAACACCTGCACGCGGCGCAGAATGCCTTTGCCATGATCCGGGCGCAGAGCTTTGCCACCGGCGGCTGGGGACCGAATGAAAGCTTTGTGGAGCCGGGCACGGGTGCGCTGAAGGCCAGCCTGACCGGGACGCGCCACAGCTTCGAGACCCCCTGCGGAAGCTATGCGCACATGAAGATCACCCGCTACCTGACACGCGTGACCGGCGACGGCAGCTATGGCGACAGCCTGGAGCAGGTGCTGTGGAACACGGTGCTGGGTGCGATGCCGCTGCAGCCGGATGGGAAGGCCTTTTACTACTCCGACTACAGCAACGCGGGCGGCAAGTTCTACTTTACCGATGCCTGGCCCTGCTGCTCGGGCACGCTGCCGCAGGTGGCAGCCGACTATCGCATTGCGACCTATCAGCGCGGTTCGGAGGGGATTTTCGTCAGCCAGTATCTGGCCTCCGAGCTGCGCTGGACCGAAGGCGACGGCAGCGAATGGACCCTGAGCCAGAGTGGCGGCTACCCGCTGGACGAGCAGGTGCAGATGCGGCTGAGCGGCAATCGCCCAAGCCGGTTTTCGCTGGCCGTGCGCGTGCCGGCCTGGGTGGGCTGCAGCGGGCGAAGAATGACCGCGCAGGTGAACGGCGCACCGGTGCCGCTGACCGTGCAGCGTGGCTATGCCAGCATTCGCCGGCAGTGGCAGAGTGGCGACACCGTGACGCTGAACATTCCGCTGCCGTTGCGGCTGGCGGCCATTGAGCCGGCGTCGAATACGGTGGCCCTGATGCGCGGACCGCTGGTGCTGTTTCCGCTGACCCATGAGTCGCCGGCCGTGACCCGGCAGCAGATGCTGGCGGCGCACCGGACCGGCAGGATGGACTGGGCCATGAACAGCTCCGACGGGCTGGTGCGGCTGAAGCCGTTTGTGGCCATCGGAAACGAGCCGTACCGCACCTATCTGGACGTGGCCACCAACGCCTGAGCCCGGGCTTCGGAGCCCGGTTTTGGAGCCCGGTTTCGGAGCCTGGCTTCGGATCCCCTGCTACTGGCGGCTGATGCGCACGAAGACGCCGTCCGGCAGTGAGCCTTCGACGAAGTGCACGACGCCGTTTTTCACAAAGCCGATTGCGGTCTGCGGGCTGGCGGCAGTGCTGGCAGCCGGGGCGGACCGGTCTGCACTCTTCGGCCCTGTCGGCACAGGATTCTTCGGGACTGGCTTGACCGCACTCTTCGGGCCGGCATCGGCCGTGGGTTGGGGGCTTCGGCCCATGCCGCGGTCCATGGCCTCGTTGGCCAGCTGATCGGCCAGCTTGTTGCCGCCGCGCAGCGTGTGCTGCATCTCAAAGTGGTCCAGACGGCGGACACGGCGCTGCGCCTCCTCCCAGAGCGGGCGTAGATCGGGGCTGTTGACCTTGTAGCGGCCCTGCATCTGGCGAACCATCAGCTCGGAGTCGGCGACGACGCGCAGGCGGCGGTAGCCCTGATCCAGTGTCCAGGCAAGCACGGCCAGCAGGGCGGAGTATTCCGCGTAGTTGTTGGTGCGCTTGCCCAGATACTCGCTCAGCCGGGCCAGCACCCGTCCGGAGGCGTCCTCCAGCACGGCACCGAAGCCGGCCGGGCCGGGGTTGCCGCGTGAGCCTCCGTCGCAGTGGGCAATGATGAGGGTCTGGGAATGCGGTGCGGTGGCAATCTCGTCGGGCATAGAAAACAGTGTAAGCGGCGGGGCTGTCGGTGCTCACGAAATGGCCGTCTGCGGCGTCCATGAGAAAGGCAGCCGGGGACGATGGCAGCCACGCTGCAGGTGGAGCGGCAGCGCAGACTGGCAGGCGAGGCTAGGCATGGCAGGCGAGGCATTCCCCCTGAATCCGGCAGCAGCATGGATGCAGCAGCCGGGGGTACAATCCACTCAAGCGATGGAAATCAAGCTGAGTGGCGGAAAAAGCGAGCTGGCGCGGATACGCGGCGTGAGCGGACGGGAGACAACCCCGGAGGCGCAGCAGGCGCGGGCCACGGAGATGGAGCTGATCCGCGAGGCGCAGGCCGGTTCCCGTGCGGCCTTTGATGCGCTGGTGCGGCAGTACGAGCACCAGGTGCTGCGGCTGGCACTGCACCTGACCGGCAGCGAGCAGGATGCGGAGGATATTTATCAGGAGGCGTTCCTGAAGGCCTACCGGTACCTCGGCAACTTCCGCTTTGAATGCTCGTTTTACACCTGGATGTATCGGATTGTGACCAACCTGTGCCTGGATCAGCTGCGGCGCAGGAAGACGCGCCGCGAAGAGTCCACGGTGATGACCGATGCCCACGGCGATGAGCTGGACCTGATGGCATCCATCTCCGATGATCGGGCCTTTTCCAACCCGGACCGCGAGCTGAGCCGCAAGCTGCTGGGCGAGCAGATCCGGCAGGCGCTGGATACGCTGACGCCGCGCGAGCGGATGGTCTTTGAGCTGAAGCATTACCAGGGACTGCGGCTGCGCACGATTGGCGAGATGCTGCATACGACCGAAGAGACGGCAAAGAATACGTTGTTTCGCGCAACCAAGAAGCTGCGCGGACATCTGGCAGGACTCCGCTAAGCGGAGAAAGATACGGATCGCACGGCCAAGTGACCGGGCGACACAGGCAGTGGTACCCCTTTTGAGGCAGACAGGACGTGAGCAATGACGTGCAATGAATCCCATACAACGATGGTTCTGGCCGTGTACGGAGAGCTGGCCGATGACCGGCTGCACCTGCTGCAGCAGCATCTGAAGAGCTGCACCGGCTGCAGCGACGAGCTGGAACAGATGCTGGCCCTGAAGACGCTGGCCGACGCGGCACCGATGCCGGAGCCGGATGCGAATCTGGTGGCGCGGTCGCGGATGCGGCTGGAGGATGCGCTGGACCGGATGCCGCCCAAGCGCTGGTATGACCGTGCCGCCGAGTGGCTGACACGCAGCGCGGCGGGCATGGTGGCCGCACCGCTGGCAGCCAGCTTTCTGCTGCTGACCGGGCTTGGCGCCGGGCTGCTGGCCGGGTATCAGGCAGCGGAGCGGCATGCGATGCAGGTGGCGCTGAAGCAGTCGGATGCGGCACGTCCGGCCGGTGCGGAGCAGGCACCGGCAGCAGCACAGGCAGCGGCCGATGCCGGCAGTGGCGGCGATGGCGTGGCCAATCTAGCCGGCGTGGCGGCGATCACGCAGGCACCACAGTCCGGGCTGATCGACGTGCGCTACAGCACCGTGGAGCCGCGGCAGGTGCATGGAACGCTGGACGATCCGCAGATTCGGACGCTGCTGATGTATGCCGCTCAGGAGGCGCCAAATCCCCAGGTGCGGGATCGCTCGATTGCGCTGCTGGCGGCGGCCTGCAGCAATGGCAAGGCTTGTGCCGGACCGGAGACGGCTGGCGGCAGCCTGCGCGATGCGCTGATGATTGCGCTGCGCTATGATCGCAGCGCCGAGGTGCGGGAAAAGGCGCTGGATGGTTTGCAGCCCTATGTGGGTCAGGATGTGGAGGTACGCGATGCACTGCTGGAGGCACTGATGGAGGATCCGGATGCGCGGGTGCGCTCGCGGGCCATCTCCATGCTGACGCCGGTGGATGCCGATACAAGCGTGCGGCAGGTGCTTTCCACGGTGGCCACGCGGGACCAGGACTCCGGGGTGCGCAGTGCCTCGCGTCTGGTGCTGGAGCGGGTCTCCGAAGTGCAGTAGTCCGAAGTGCAGAAGAAGGTTGGATTCCCCAGATCTGGTTGGAAAAGGCAGCAGCAGACTGCCGGTAACGATGAATCACACAAGACGATTCTGCGGCCCATGAGCCGGCAGAACACAGTGCGTTCTACATTCAGGAGTCATGCGATGTTTTGCTTTGGAAGGCCAGGAAGTCAGCGCGTCGGTTTCGGGAGCAGCTCCGGCGCATCAGGAATGGTTCGGATGGGTGTGGCCCTTGCATTGGTGCTTGGCATGCCTGCCGGTTGGGCCGCAGGCAGCGATGGGCAGTTGACCAGCTCGCTGCGTACGCTGCTGCATGCCAATGGGCATGGATACCTGGGCGTGGAGGTGGTGGACGTGAGTCCTGCCAGCATCCAGGCACAGCATCTGCCCAGCGCAGCCGGTGCGGAGATCACCATTCTGGATCACGATGCCCCGGCCGGCAAGGCAGGGCTGCATGTGCAGGATGTGATCGTCTCCGCCAACGGCACCCGCATCGCCAACGCCGAGCAGTTCCGGCAGATGCTGCGGCGCGCCCCATCCGGCAAAAAGCTGCAGTTGCAGGTGGAGCGCGACGGGCAGGTGCTGCCGATCCACGTGCAGCTGGAGGACAGGCGCAAGGTGGAGCAGGAGGCGCAGGCCGAGATGGCGCAGAGCAGTCTGCCGCCCGGCGCACAGGGCTTTCTGGCCAGCGGCGACATGCCCCGGATGGGCGGCGGATTCCACTTGTGGAGTCTGGGCAGCAGTTTCCACATCGGAGCACTGGTGGAGCCGATGACGCCGCAGATGGAGGATTATCTGGGCGTGGCCAACGGCGTGATGGTCAAGAGCGTGGCGCGGCGCAGTGCCGCGGCCCAGGCCGGGCTGCGCGCCCACGACGTGATCCTGCAGGTGGGCGAGGATGCCGTGGCCACCACCAGCGACTGGGAGCGGCTGCTGCGCAGCAACGAGGGCAAAATGGTGCCCATTGCCATCCAGCGCGAGCAGATGCGGCAGACGCTGTGGCTGCAGGTCAGCGGGCATCGGCCGTAACGGCCTTCCTTTCCAACAGCTTTCGCACCCGCTCGACAGGCCGCGGCTGGCTTTGCCACGATCCGCAACTGGCTGTGCCACGATCCGCAACTGGCTGTGCCACGATCCGCAACTGGCTGTGCCACGATCCGCAACTGGCTGTGCCACGATCCTGCAGCTGGCTTCGCCACGCTCCCGCAGCTGGGAGCAGGCCCTTGGGTGTGTTTCAATAGAAGAGTGGGTAAGGCACGCAAACAGACAGTGCGCGGACGATGGCTGGCCGCGCAGCGCAAGGTTCGGGAGCTGGCCATTGTAGGCCGGGCTCTGGCATCCACCGGGCATCCGGTGATGGCGCAGATTGTTCCCATGCGCTTCTGCAATCTCTCCTGCGCCTATTGCAACGAGTACGACAAGGTCTCCGAACCGGTGCCGATCGATGAGATGCTGCGGCGGATTGACCATCTGGGTCGTCTGGGCACCAGCATCATCACCATCTCCGGCGGAGAGCCGCTCACGCATCCCGAGCTGGATGACGTGATCCGGCGTATTCGCAAGGTGGGCGCACTGGCCGGAATGATCACCAACGGCTATCTGCTGAACGAGGAGCGCATTGAGCAGCTGAACCGCGCCGGACTCGATCACATGCAGATCTCGATCGACAATATCGAGCCGGACGATGTCTCCAAGAAGAGCCTGAAGGTGCTGGACAAGAAGCTGCAGATGCTCTCCCGCCATGCCGAGTTCCATGTGAACATCAACTCGGTGGTGGGCGGCGGCATCCGGGAGCCAAACGACGCGCTGGTGATTGGCCGCCGGGCACTGGAGCTGGGCTTCACCTCGACGATCGGCATCATCCACGACGGCGGCGGGCAGCTGAAGCCGCTCAAGGAGAATGAGGCGCGGGTTTACTTTGCCATGCGCGGCATGAAGAAGCGGAACTACTCGCGCTTCAATCACTTTCAGGAAGCCATTGCGCAGGGGCGCCCGAATGACTGGCGCTGCCGCGCCGGTTCGCGCTACCTGTACATCTGCGAAAACGGACTGGTGCACTACTGCTCGCAGCAGCGCGGATTTCCCGGCGTTCCGCTGGCACAGTACACGCATGCCGACGTGAAGCGGGAGTACCGGACGGCGAAAAGCTGCTCGCCCAACTGCACCATTAGCTGCGTCCACCAGATCAGCTACATCGACCACTGGCGCGGTCCGCAGACGCAGACCATCACGCCGGGCTCCAGCGGAAGCCACACGCAGGAGCCGGTGTCAGAACTGGTGTCGATCCAGACGATTCAGGGCGTGGAAGGCTGAGGCTTCGCGCGCTGCAGCGCTCCCTTGGGCAGATGCAGCGGTTCCATCGGATTTGCGGATGGAAGCTCCAGCCTGAGCGCCCGGCAGTTTCCACACGCAGCTGCAGCCAGATGTAACAAGAGGGCGGACGAGTTTTCCCTCATTCTGGCAGGCTTGGTCGCAGCAGGAAAGCCGTCAGGCAGCACGCCCGTCCTGACGCTGGTTGCAACGCGCAGTCTCCCGCAGAAGGAGACGCGGCACGATCCCCATCTTGAGTTGCCATGGTCATCCGGTGACGCAACCGGAATCGATTCCATCCCCTGCTGCCCGGCATCTGTGCCGGTGGAGTGGGTTCCAGGAGGACCATGAAAAGTATTGGTCTGCGCCTGATCGTGGCGCTGGTTGTGGGCATCACGCTGGTCTCCACCGTCTCCTCGTGGTACGAGGTGCGGCAGGAGAAACAGAGCCTCTATGCCGAACTGGAGCGCAAGGCCGAGACCCTGGCCGATGGGCTGACGAACACGGCCGAGCTGATGCTGCTGACCGGCGATCGGCAGGCCGTGGAAGGACTGAGCCGCCAGTTCAGCAATCGCGGGCAGCTGCTGGGCATGACGGTGCTGAATGCCGCCGGGCAGCCGCTTTCCCTGCCCACCGCGATTGCACCGCTGCTGCGCCGGATGCCACCGGAGGCCGTGGCGGCCCCGCGTACGCAGCAGCCGGTCAAGCTCTACACGCGCATCCGGTTGCGACGCGTCTTTGTGCTGGTGGTTCCCCTGCGCCAGGTGGACCAGCAGCCCGTGGGTGCGCTGGTGCTGGTCTATGACACCGGCTACATCCGCACGGCCACGCTGCGGGTGTGGGCGCTGGCACTGGTGCACTTTGGCGTGCAGGTGCTGCTGATTGCCCTGATCACGCTGGGCATTGTGCGCTGGACGCTGCTGCGGCCGATTGCCCGCGCCGCCGAGTGGCTGCGGTTGACGCGCATGGGCAATCCCGGCGCTGCGCCGCCGCCGGAGGAACTGGATTTTCTGGCGCCATTGACCAGCCAGGTGACCCCGCTGATCGAAAGCATGCAGGAGGCGCGTGCCGCTGCCGCTGCCGAGGCCCGGCTGCGCAACGCGCGGGCGCAGATCTGGACCGCACAGCGGCTGGCCGACCATGTGCGCACCAAGCTGGCCGGCAGCCACCTCTACGTGGTCTCCAACCGCGAACCCTACATTCACAACCACACAGCCCAGGGAGTGCGCGTGCAGGTTCCGGCCAGCGGACTGGTCACGGCACTGGAGCCGATTCTCTGCGCCTGCAACGGCACCTGGGTGGCCCACGGCAGCGGCAGCGCAGACCGCGAGATGTCCGACGCGCAGGGACGGCTGCCGGCTCCGCCCGACGAGCCACGCTACACCCTGCGCCGCGTCTGGCTCACCGAAGAGCAGGAGCAGGGCTACTACTACGGCTTTGCCAACGAGGGGCTGTGGCCGCTGTGCCACATTGCCCATGCGCGACCCACCTTCCGCGCCGGCGACTGGGAGCAGTATGTGCGGGTCAACGAAAAGTTTGCCCAGGCGCTGGTGGAGGAGATCGGCGACAACCCGCACCCGGTGGTGCTGATTCAGGACTATCACTTTGCGCTGCTGCCGCGGATGCTCAAGCAGCGGCTGCCGCATGCGCGGGTGGCCATCTTCTGGCATATTCCCTGGCCTAATCCGGAGTCCTTTGGCATCTGTCCGTGGCAGCGCGAGCTGGTGCACGGGCTGCTGGGTGCGGATATGATCGGCTTCCACGTGCAGGCGCACTGCAACAACTTTCTGGACACGGTGGACCGCGCCCTGGAGGCACGCGTGGACTGGGAGCATTTCTCCGTCAAGCGCAACGACCACTGGTCGCTGGTGCGCCCCATCCCCATCAGCGTCGATCTGCCGCCGGACGAGTATGCCGCACCCGCCGACGAGGTCGATGCCCTGGCCGAGATCCAGCGGCAATGGAACTTTGAGGCCAGCGTGGTGGCTATTGGCGTGGACCGCATGGACTACACCAAGGGCATTCTGGAGCGATTTCAGGCCGTGGAAAGCCTGCTGGATCGCCATGCCGAGTATCAGGGCGAGTTTGCGCTGATTCAGATTGGAGCGCCCACCCGCTCGACGATTCCCCGCTACGCCGAACTGCAGCGCGAGATCGAGCAGGAGGCCGAGCGGATCAATGCCCGCTTCCGCCGCGGCAACTGGCGTCCGATCGTGCTGGTGCAGGAGCAGCAGGATCATCGCGAGCTCGGTCGCTACTACCGCGCTGCGGCCATCTGCCTGGTCACCTCGCTGCATGACGGCATGAACCTGGTGGCGAAGGAGTTCGTGGCGGCGCGGCGGGATGAGCGCGGCGTCCTGATCCTGAGCCGCTTTACCGGTGCGGCACGCGAGCTGCGCGATGCGCTGATCGTGAACCCCTACGACATTGCCTCCACCGGCGATGCCATTGCCCAGGCGCTACGCATGGATGCCGCAGAGATCACCGACCGCATGCGGCGGATGCGGCGCTGGGTAAGCGATCACAACATCTACTGGTGGGCCAGCCGGCTGCTGGGCGAACTGTGCGATCTGCGGCTGGAATCGGGGTTGGCCATGGAAGCGGCCGCCGAGCCGGATGATGAGCCGGAGAACGCCGGGCCCGGCAAATTGCAGCCCGGCAGTCTGAGACCCGACAGCGCGAATGCAGGAGGCCGGCGCCATGGCTGAGCCGACGCAGCAGTCTGCCGTGGCGCAGTTCCTGCACTTGCTGGCCCATGCCCCGGCCGCACTGCTGGTGCTGGACTACGATGGCACGCTGGCACCCTTTCAACGGGAGCGCATGGAGGCGCGGCCGTATCCCGGCGTGCTGGAAAGATTGCAGCGACTGGAGCGGATGCAGCGTCAGAGCAATCCAACGGATCTCCGATGCGGCTTCGTGCTGCTCTCCGGGCGACCGGCAGACGAGGTGGCTGAGCTGCTGCAGCCGCTGGAGGGATTTGCCGTCCACGGAGCACATGGGCTGGAGCTGCGCCGGGCCGATGGCAGTCGCCAGTTGCAGCCCCTGGCCCCGGCCGATGCGGCAGCACTGGCAGCAGCGCAGCAGCGCATGCAAACCGCGCTGCACGAGGCGGCCCTGCCCGGCGTGGAACTGGAGTGCAAGCCCGGCGGCGTGGCGCTGCACTGGCGCGGCCTGGCCGCTGCCGATCCGCAGCAGGAAGATCCCGCAGGAACAACCGCCCTGGCCGCAATGGCCCGCCAGCTCTGGGAGCCGCTGCTGGCCGGCAGCTCCCTGCGGCTGCTGCCCTTCGATGGCGGGCTGGAGCTGCGCGTGACCCGGCCCGACAAAGGCGATGCGCTGCGCACGATCCTGCACGGGCTGCCGGAGAATGCCTGCGTGGCCTACCTGGGCGACGACCAGACGGATGAGGACGCGTTTCTGGCGCTGCAGGCGGCCGGAGCACGCGGTCTGGGAGTGCTGGTACGAACCGAGTGGCGCCCGACGGCAGCCCACGCCTGGCTCGAACCGCCGGACGGACTGCTGGCGTTTCTGGACGCCTATCTGGACGCGTATTCCGCAGCGAATCCGGAAGAGAATCTGGCAGCGAATCTGGAAGCCGGGCAACACGCACCGAAGGCATGAACCGCCCATCGGCAACGGAACAGGCTGGCTCCGCCCGCAGGATGGAATCGAAGGCGCAACGGGCAGAAACCGAGCCGAAATCCGGCAGAGACAGCAGAAGGCCAGCCCGAGGGCTGGCCTTCTGTCCGTGCGCGGGGAAATCCCCGCACGAAAGCGGGATTTACGCCGTGGCCAGGGTCTTCAGGCGGGCGTTCAGGCGGCTCTTGTAGCGCGAGGCCGTGTTCTTGTGGAGCACGTCCTTCTGAACGGCCTTGTCGAGCGCGGAAGCTGTGGCGCGGAACTGGGTCTGTGCAGCGGCCAGATCCCCGGCCACCAGCGCCTCGCGCATGGCACGGAGCGCGGAACGGACGCGGGTGCGATTGGCGCGGTTGACCTCGGTGCGGGTGACGGTCTGACGGGCGCGCTTCAGAGAAGAGACATGATTTGCCATAACGTGTGCTTCATCCTTCGTTGCCCACAGCGGGGCGAAATACTTTGCCTGAAACTTTGTTTGGATTCGGGGGGTGGGCCCAACCGAAGTGCCGCAGCCCCAAGGCAGAAAACTGGGCTGGGAATGGCACAAAGCCTTGCATCTACCATGGTAGGGGAAAACCGGCGCGGGGTCAACGGCAGGCGGCCGTCCCGGCTGCCGCAGTCCTATACTGGAGGGGATGACCCACGCGCACGACGAGCAGGAATCCACCCACCTCGGCAGAATTCTGGCCACCAAGCGCATCGAGGTGGCGCAGGCAAAAGCAGCGGTCTCCCAGGCGGAGCTGGAGCGGCAGGCTGCCGCACACCGGCCGCGCGGCTGGGCACAGGCACTGCGCCAGCGCAGCGCCACGGCTCCGGCCGTGATTGCAGAGATCAAAAAGGCTTCGCCGTCGAAGGGATTGATCCGGGCCGACTTTGACGTGGCCTGGCTGGCTGGCCGCTATATGGCCGGGGGCGCAGCCGCCTTGTCCGTGCTGACCGATGGCCCTTATTTTCAGGGCAGCCTGCGCAATCTGGAGATTGCCTCGGCGACGGTTACCCTGCCCTGCCTGCGCAAGGACTTCATGATCGATCCCTACCAGGTGGCCGAAGCGCGGGCCCATGGCGCCGATGCCATCCTGCTGATTGCCGCGGCGCTGGACGATGCCGCGCTGCTGGAACTGGCGCGGGCCGGCCATGCCATGGAGCTGGACGTCTTTGCCGAAGTGCATGATGCGGTCGAGCTGGATCGGGTGCTGGCTCTGGCCGAGCAGCCCGATGCAATCGGCGTGAACAATCGCGACCTGCGCAGCTTTGCCGTGCGTCTGGAGACTTCACTGGAGCTGGTGGAGCGGATTCCCCAAGGCCTGCTGCGGGTGACCGAGAGCGGCATTGGACAGCCGGAAGAGATGGCTCGCCTGCGCCAGGCCGGCTTTGACGGCTTCCTGATTGGCGAAAGCCTGATGCGCACGGCCGACCCCGGCGAGGCGCTGGGCAGTCTGCTGGCCGCAGCAACAACCCTCGAAGGCCAGGCGGCGCGATGAGCCTCTGGGTAAAGATCTGCGGCAACACCCGGCTGGAGGATGCACTCACCGCCGTGGAGGCCGGTGCCGATGCGCTGGGCTTTGTCTTTGCGCCCAGCCCCCGGCAGGTGGATGCGGCTGCCGTGGAGGCCATGATGCCTGCGCTGGCCGGCCGTGCCGAATGCATCGGAGTCTTTGTGGATGCAACCGCAGAAACCATTGCCCGCACGGTGGAGCGCTGCGGACTGACCGGCGTGCAGTTGCACGGCGGCAGCCAATCCCGGCAGACGGCAGCAGCGCTGAAGGCGCGATGGGGCCAGGAGCTGCGTCTGCTGCAGGTGGTCCACTACGGGCCGCAGGCTGCGGCCGAACTGGAGGCAATCGTGGCGGCTGGCAACTGCGATGCCGTGCTGGTGGATACCCGCGTGGGCGGAATGGCAGGCGGCACGGGCGTGGCGTTTGACTGGACCGAGGCTGCCGGCCGGGTCTTTGCTCCCGCATCGGGCGCCTCCGCATTGGTCGCTCCCGCATCGGGCTTGGCAGGGCCGTCTGCGGGGCAGTCCGGCGCAAACCCGGCCCTGGCCGCAATGCCGCGCGTGGCCGCCGGTGGTCTGCGGCCGGAGAATGTCGCCGAGGCCATCGGCATCCTGCGCCCCTGGGGCGTGGACGTAGCCAGCGGCGTCGAGGCTGCTCCGGGGCGGAAAGATCCGGAGCGGGTGCGCGAGTTTGTGCGGCGGGCACGCGCGGCGGCAGCCGGCATATAGCCGTCCGGGATGGCCAGCAACACCCCCTGCCATCCGTGTGCATCGAATTCTTCCCCTTTGGAGTAGAGTGAAGCGCAGCGGGTAAGCTGCGCATTTTTGGCTGGCGGAAACAGGCGCCTGGCAGACACGGCTCCCGGGAGGAACAGACCACATGGCGATGGGTTCACCCAAACATCTGGCAATTACGATTGCAGGCGCAGTCTCGCTGGGCAGCTACGAAGCAGGCGCGCTTTATGAGCTGCTGGAGGCGATTCGACAGCACAACCAGCAGGTGGAGCGCGAGCAGGAGGGTCAGCCCATTCAGGTGGACGTGCTGACCGGGGCTTCCGCCGGCGGAATGACGGCGACGATTCTGGCCCAGAAGCTGCTGTTTGATGGCCCATCCTTTGTGGATGCCGAGGGCAATTCGTCTCCGTGGAAGAATCCGCTCTACGAGACCTGGGTGGAACGCATCACGCTGGACGGGCTGCTGGACAGCGAGGATCGACCCATCGCCGAAGGCGGCGACCCGGCGCTGCTTTCCGTGCTTTCCTCGCAGTTGATTGAATCCATTGCGCAGGAAAAGCTGCTCGCCGATGTGCAGGACGGCGCGATTGTGGATCGCGGCGCGCATGCCGCCATTGGACCCGAAGGTGAGATTCGGCTCGGGATGGCTCTGACCAACCTGACCGGCATCAACTACGGGCTGCCCATGCTGGGCGGCGGCGCATTCCAGTACACCCGGTTCGAGGACAGCCTGCGCCGGAAGCTGACGCGCAGCGACCGCAGCGTGGAAACCTGGCAGCAGGCAGCGGCAGCCGCCGTGGCCAGCGGGGCATTTCCCGTGGCCTTCCGGACCAAGGATCTGACGCGGGACCATGCCGACTACGCGGCGCAGCAGCCGCTGGGCTGGAGCGAAGGTGCGCGGCAGTTCAACTATTCCGATGGCGGCATTCTGCAGAACCAGCCCCTGGGCATGGCCAAGGAGCTGATGGACGATGCCGACGGCCACCAGCACTCCGAGGAACGCTTTTACCTGTTCGTCTCTCCCAACCCGATGAGCGACCAGGTGGATGCCACGCTGAACGAAAACAACGTGAACATGGTGCGCGTGCTGGGCCGGATCGGCTCGGTGTACATGGGGCAGGCGATGTTTCAGGACTGGGTGGAGGCCGATGCCGTGAATGCGCGCGTGGCTCGGCTGGATGCGCAGGCCCGGCAACTGGCCGACTCGCTGGCCTCCGGCACCATGACCGAGGCCGAACTGGCCAGTCGCACGGCCAGCCATGCGGCACTGCTGCAACTGCTCTATCCGCCGCAGGGGCTGCAGCCGGTGGGCAGTCTGTTGCCCGGCGATGCCGAAACCCAGGCCCAGGCTGCCACGCGGCTGCAGCGGCAGTATGCGGCAGAACTGGCACAGGTGGGTGGTGCGGATTCGGCCGCCGGGCAGTTGCTGCTGAGCGGGATTCAGGTGCTGGAGCGGTCAGCCGGACTGGGCGAGATGGACTTCATGCAGATCTACGGCGTGGTGATCGATCCCGGCAAGCTGGCCGGAGCCGGGATTGCGGCCTTTGTGGGCTTCTTTGACGAAAGCTACCGGCGCCACGACTACGAGTGCGGACGGGAGCGGGTGCAGGCGCTGATTGCCCAGATGAATGCCGATGCCGCTGCTCCTGCGGAAGGGCGTCTGGCCAAGGAGCGTCTGGATGGACAGCTGGGGCCGATTCACTATACGCCTGTCCCGGTCCAGATTAACCACACGCTGGACGGGCTGCACCTGAACCAGATTCGGCGCGAGGATGTGCAGACGCTCAAGGAAGGACTGACGCGGCGCGTGAATCAGATTCTGACCCACGAACTGACGAATCCGGTTGAACGCTACCCTGCCCAGTGGGGCGCGGATCTGGCGATGGGGGTGGTGTTGAACTGGGAGTTCAGCCGCGCGGTGCAGGGCTAGCTGCCTCCGGCTGGCGCAGCGCACGAATCCGCTCCATGGCGCTGCGCACATGGGTCTGATCCTGCAGGGCAGCCATGCCCAGATCCAGCAACTGCTGGATGAAGCTGCCGATGGGCAGGCCGCGCATCTCGGCCTCGTGCTGCATGGGGGGTGGTACCTCAATGGATATCTGCATGAATCCGCCTCACGGGGGATGTATCGGATCGGGATGGGAAAAGTTGAGAGAGACTGTGGATTTCCCACTGGCAGCCTTGCGAGCGGCTGCGTCCAACAGGTAGGCTGGATGTATGTACGAGGATTTCCAGGCAACCGATCGCTGGAGCGGCGAGGCACTGCACTGCCGCTGGAAGGCGAATATTGTGGCCATTGCCACGCGCCATGCGGACGCAGTGGATGTGCGCTTTGAGGTGAACGGCAAGCCGATGTGGATTGCCATGCCGTGCCAGGCGTGGGTGGAACAGAAGCAGCGCACCGGAAAGGTGATCACCGATTCGCTGGCAGCGCAGACGGCAGGACGGTATCTGAAGTCGATCCTGGAGGACGGCGCAGACCCCAGCCGCGAGATGTACACCATGAGCACCGAAGAGGTGCTGGAGCATCTGCAGTCCGTGGTGGCCGAGGCCACCGAGGCGCAGGGGCTGCCTGTGCTTCCGCTTTCGCCCTTCCAGTAGCACGGGGCTTCTCTGCGGAAGCTGTCGCGCGGCGCGCGTGGCAGGCTCATGGCTGCAAAAGGAATCTGCCGCAAAAAATGGAATGACGAAGGCCCGGCAGCGATGCCGGGCCTTCGTCGTTACAGGCAGGGTGTACTGGCCGCCAGTCTCCTGCGGTTGCGGAGTCTGGCGGCGGACACGGAGGCGATGCAGCGATCAGGCTGCTGCGTCTTCGCCGCCGCTCTGGCCCTTCTGCTTTTCCATTTCGGCCTCGAGCTCGGCACGCTTCTTTGCCTTGCGGTCGGCGCTCTTCTGGCGCTTGGCTTCCAGCTGCTTCTCGGCGCCCAGCAGTTCGATGAATGCCTTCTCGGCACCGTCGCCCTTCTGGAAGCCGGCCTTGACGATGCGCAGGTAGCCGCCCTGACGGTCGCCGTAACGGGGAGCCACGGTCTCAAACAGGCGCGTGACCGACTCGTCGGTGGTCAGGAAGGCCAGCGCCTGGCGGCGGGCATGGAGGTCGCCGCGCTTGCCGAGCGTGATCATCTTCTCGACGAGCGGACGCACGGCCTTGGCCTTGGCAACGGTGGTTTCGACGCGATCCTCGACGATGACCGAGGTGACCAGATTGCGCAGCAACGCGCGGCGGTGACTGGTGTTGCGTCCAAGTTTGAATCCTGCATTACGATGGCGCATAGTGATGCTCTCTTTCGCGAATATCCTGAGAAATTCCGTACGCGGCGGGCGTGCGTCTGAAACAGGTGCGAGGACCGGCAGAGACTGCCGGTCCTCGGCGGTTAAAAGTTTTCCGTCTCCGTGGGCAGCTGCAGGTCAACCGAGTCCAGCAGCTCGTCTTCGTCGTCGAAGCGGCCGAAGCCGGCGGCCAGCGCAGCCGAAGGCAGCACGCTGGTGGGTCCGGGAACGGCATTGCCCTGCTCGTCGATCTTCATGCCCAGCGAAAGCCCCATCTGAGCCAGGATTTCCTTGATCTCGTTCAGGCTCTTGCGACCAAAGTTCTTGGTCTTCAGCATCTCGGCTTCGGTCTTCTGGATCAGCTCGGCGATGGTCTGGATGTTGGCGTTCTTCAGGCAGTTGTAGCTGCGAACCGACAGCTCCAGCTCCTCGACGGAACGGTTCAGATTTTCATTGCGCAGCAGCAGCGAGCCACCGTCACCGGCACCCTCGGCATCCATCTCCTCCTCGAAGTTGATGAAGATGCTCATGTGGTCCTTGAGCAGCTTGGCAGCCAGGCCCAGCGCATCGGCCGGAGCCACCGCGCCGTTGGTCCAGATTTCCAGAGTCAGCTTGTCGTAGTCGGTGATCTGGCCGAGACGGGCTGCCTCGACGAGATAGTTGACGCGACGCACGGGCGAGTGCACCGAATCCACCGGGATGAAACCAATTCCGAGATCGGCATCGTAGTTCTTGTCCGCCGAAACGTAGCCGCGGCCACGCTTCAGACGCATCTCCATGTCCAGCCGTCCGCCTTCGGAGACGGTCGCGATGTAGACGTTCTTGTCCAGAATCTCCACATCACCGTCGGCCTCGATCATGCCGGAGGTGACCACACCGGGCTGATCGGCGCGCAGATAGAGCGCCTTGGGGCCTTCGCCGTTGAGCTTGAAGGGAACCTGCTTGAGGTTCAGGATGATGTCGGTGGCATCCTCGACCACGCCGGGGATGGACTGGAACTCATGCAGCACGTCCTCGATGCGAACTGCGGTGACCGCAGCACCCTCGATCGAGCTGAGCAGCGTGCGCCGCAGAGCGTTGCCGATGGTGGTGCCGAAGCCGCGCTCAAAGGGCTGTGCGCTGAACTTGCCGTAAGTCTCGGTGAGCGTCTCGGAATCAACTGCCAGACGCTTCGGTTTCTGGAATCCTCTCCACAACATATGCTTTCTCTTTCCCGCGCGGCAGGTACGTCGCGATGCATTTTGCGGCGGCCGCGCAAGTTCTCCTTCGGTTGGAATGGGGCGGAGCCCGGTGTGGGCCGTGCTCCGCTTGCTGCTACAGGGTTGCGGCAGGTCCGCAGCGGAAGACCGCCGCGGACACCTGCATTACTTGGAGTACAACTCGACGATGAGCTGCTCGTTAACCGGCAGCTGAACCTCATCGCGACGGGGCAGGGCAACCACCTTGCCGGAGAGGTTGGCGAAGTCCGGCTGGAGCCACGACGGCACCGGGTTGGAAGCCGCGTAATCCCGCGCTGCCTCCACCACGACCAGCTTGCGCGCATTCTCGCGGATGGCGATGGTGTCGCCGACGGAAACCTGGAAGGAAGGAATGTTCACCTTGCGGCCGTTGACCTCGACGTGGCCGTGACGAACGACCTGACGGGCCTGGCGACGGCTCATGGCAAAGCCAAGCCGGAAGGCCACGTTGTCCAGACGACGCTCCAACTGCTGGATGAGCAGGTCGCCGGTGACGCCGGTGGCGCGGCTGGCCTTCTCGTAGTAGGCGCGGAACTGGGTTTCCAGCGTGAAGTAAATCCGCTTTGCCTTCTGCTTTTCGCGCAGCTGCAGACCGTAGCCGACGACCTTGGCCTTGCGGCTCTGGCCATGCTGGCCGGGGGCAAAGTTGCGCTTTTCGAGCGGGCAGCGGTCGCTCATGCACTTGGAGCCCTTCAGAAAGAGCTTGGTGCCTTCACGACGGCAAAGACGACAGACGGGACCGGTATAACGTGCCATGGATTCTCCTGACTTCAGATGTCGGCCGGTTTACGCAGCCTGCGCTGCTTCGTTCCCGGCCCTGAGCCCTTGCGGGCGGTTGAGCTTCCCTGCGGTGGCAGACTGGCCACGGCAGGGAAGCAGAATGCTCCGACAGCCTCAGACGCGACGGCGCTTGGGCGGACGGCAGCCGTTGTGCGGAATCGGCGTGACGTCCCGGATGGAACGCACATCGATGCCGGCAGCGGCCAGAGCGCGGATGGCCGACTCACGACCGGAGCCGGGACCGGAGACGCGCACGTCGACCGAGCGCAGACCGTGGTCGCGTGCGGCGTTGGCGGCGTTCATCGCGGCCTGCTGCGCGGCAAACGGGGTGCCCTTGCGGGAGCCGCGGAAGCCGAGCGAACCGGCGCTCTTCCAGCTGATGGTGTTGCCCATCGGATCGGTGATGGTGACGATGGTGTTGTTGAAGGTGGCCTGAATGTGCACCATACCAAGCGGCACATTCTTTCGCTCACGCTTGCGGAACTTCTTGTTCTTGCCGGCCTTGCCGGCTGCGTTCTGCTGCTGCTTAGCCATTACTTGGTCGCTTTCTTCTTGCCAGGAACCGTGCCCTTACGTGGGCCTTTCCGGGTGCGAGCGTTGGTGCGGGTACGCTGGCCGTTGACCGGCAGCGAGCGCTTGTGGCGCGTTCCGCGATAGCTTTGAATGTCCATGAGGCGCTTGATGTGCATGGCAACATCCTTGCGGAGATCGCCTTCAATGCTGCCTTCGTCCTCAATGACCTGACGGATGCGGTTCAGTTCGTCCTCGCCGAGATCCTGGATCTTCTTGAAGGCGTCAACGTTTGCCTTCTCCAGGATGCTGAGCGCACGCGGACGACCAATGCCGAAGATGTAAGTGAGCGCGATCCGGGCCTGTTTTTGGCGGGGCAGATCGACGCCAGCAATGCGTGCCATGGGGTTCCTTTATGCCTGGGTTGTGTGCCTCCGGCCTCTATCCGGCTCGCACGGGGTGAAGCGGCTGGTCCTTCAGGGTTCCTCGCAAGCCTTGACTTCGGCTAACTCGCCCCTGCGCGACGGATTCCCGTAGCGCGGAAGGATTCCGCAGGTGTCAGGGAGTTATCCCTGACGCTGCTTGTGCTTTGCGTTCTCGCAAATGACCCGCACCACACCGCGGCGATGGATCACCTTGCACTTGTCGCAAATCTTCTTGACGGATGCCCGTACCTTCATGATTCTCCTCTATCCCGGCTCCCGGACACGTCCGGGGCAGAGCTGTTGCTCGGTTACCGATAGCGGTAGACGATGCGCCCACGATTCAGATCATAGGGGCTCAACTCGACCGCCACCTTGTCTCCAGGCAGAATGCGGATGAAGTTCTTGCGCATTCGACCGGAGACATGCGCCAGAACCTGGTGATCGTTCTCCAGCTTCACCTTGAACATGGCGTTGGGCAAGGTTTCCAGCACCACCGCCATGACTTCAATTGCATCTTCCTTCGACAATCCTTGTTCCATCTCCCCGAAGCATCCGCCTCGGATTGGTAAGGGCCGCACGCCTGTCCGGCGCCCGGCGTTACATCGTTAAAATGGCCGCGCCGTCGGCTGTGACCGCAACCGTGTGCTCAAAATGAGCACTCATGCTGCCATCGCGGGTCACCGCCGTCCATCCATCGTCCAGAACTTCCACTGCCGCCGTGCCCACATTCACCATGGGCTCAATGGCCAGAACCATCCCCTCGCGCAGCTTCATGCCACGGCCACGCTCGCCGTAGTTGGGCACCTGCGGATCCTCATGCATGCGCGTGCCGATGCCGTGACCGACAAAATCGCGCACCACGGAAAAACCCTCCGCCTCGACCACTTCCTGCACGGCCGCGCCAATATCGCCCAGCGTGGCCCCGGGACGGACCGCGCGAATGGCCGCATGCAGCGAGGACTCAGTGGCCTCCAGCAGCTTGCGCGTGGTGGGGTCAATGCGCGTGCCAACCGGCACAGTAATCGCCGAATCCCCGTAAAAGCCATCGACAATGGCCCCGCAGTCAATTGAAACAATGTCGCCTTCGCGCAGCGTACGGTTGGCCGACGGAATCCCGTGGACCACCTCGTGGTTGACCGAGGTGCAGAGCACGCAGGGATAGCCGTGATAGCCCTTGAAGGCCGCCTTGGCGCCCAGTTCGGCCAGCTTCTGCTCGGCGGCACGCTCCAGATCGAGCGTCGTGGCTCCGGGGCGAACCTGGTCACGGACGCAGTTGAGCACCTGCCGCACCACGCTCCCCGCGCGCCGCATCTGCTCAATCTCCCGTGCCGATTTGAGGACTACCGCCATGCCACTCCTGCCTGAAACCTTCCTGCTTGCAACTCCAACTTCACCCGGATCCACACTCGCC
>JAJZGG010000124.1 GCA_021804965.1 Acidobacteriota bacterium | reverse complement strand
CCGCTGCTCCGGAGTTCCGGCAAAGTACAACGGCCCGCGCGTCAGGGCATGCGGTGCGCATTGGGCCGTGAATCCCAGCTTGCCCAGGGCCGCCATGCCGGCCTCCACACGGTCTGCGCGCGGCGTGGAGGCCGGCGAAAGGATCTGCGCCTGCGCCGGAGCCAGCACCGCAGGAGGCAGCGTACGCCGATCCGCATCGTGGTGCGGATCAAGCGGAAAGGCGGGAGCAAGATCGGATTCGGACGCAGGCAATTTGCGACGCATGAAATATTCTCGCACCTGGGTGTGGCGTGTCGAAACCTAGGATTCGATCCACGCCTCGCCACGGGCAACGAGCGTGGCGGGGCCGGTCAACAGCAGCGGCGCGTCGCCGCCGGACCACTGCACCGATTGCATACCGCCGGGAGCAAAGATCTCCATCTGCGAGGAGCCGCCATAGGCTGCCATCATTGCGGTTGCTGCAGCCGAGGTGCCCGTTCCCGACGAGTGCGTGGGACCCACTCCGCGCTCAAAGATGCGCAGAGCCACCTGATCCGGCTGGTTGCGGCCTCGGGCCAGCCACTGAACAAACTCCACGTTGGTCTGCTCCGGAAAATCCGGATGGAAGCAAATCTCCTCGCCAATCTCCTGCCAGGGGCGACCGTCCAGCGAGAAATCCATCGAGCCATCCGGCTGGGGTGGATTACCCACCAGCAGCACAAAATGCGGGTTGCCCATCGAAACATGGATCCCATCCAGGCGCGATCCATCCGCCAGCTCGACCACGCGCGGCTCCCAGTCCGGCGTGTCCATGTCGGTGGTGATCAGGGCCGTGGGCGAACCCGTGTCCCGCATCTCCACCAGGGTGCAGGCCCGCTGTCCGGCATCGGTGTGCAGCATGAGCGTATCGCCGGGCTGCGCCTGCGCGGTAAAGGCCATCCAGGCTGCCACGCAGCGCGTCCCGTTGCCGCTGATCTCCGCCAGCGTGCCATCGGCGTTGAACAGCCGGATGCGCGCAGCAAGCGGACCGCTGGCGGGATCCTCGTTCAGCCAGGAAAAGTATTCCACGCCATCGGCTCCAATGCCGGTGTTGCGGTCGCACAGTGCAATGGCAAGCGTGGATGGATCCTGACCGGCAATGTCCTCTTCGGCAACAACCAGGAAATCATTGCCGCAGGCATGGGCTTTGGTGAACGGGATCAAGGCAGATGCGTCCTTCCATGGGTTCTCAGCCCGATGCTATCACCGCACGGTGTGCGAAGGCATCTGGCGATCCAGCGGGGAGCGCGTGGAGATCCAGAGCGCGGCCCCAGGCTGGCCGGGAGCGGAAAACTGGCCGACGCAACGCAGATCTTCCGGATGGAGCCGCACTGCTTGCGCGACGGCATCGCCATCGAAGGCAAGCACAATGTCAACATGCGCAGCCGGTGCAGCCAGCGCTGCCTGAAAGAACTGCTTGTCGCTCTCATTCAGCGTCTGGCGATAGCGAATCCCGGCATAGGGAACGATGGTGGGAAAATCCGAGGTGTCCATGAGCGTGAGTGCCTGCGGATCCAGCCGGTAAAGACTGGCCAGCGCCGATGCCAGCTGCTGCGTATAGGCACCACGCGCGGCAAAGTTGCGCGTCGCCTCCACATAGACGAGCGGGCCCTGCGCCAGCATCTGCACCACGTTGGCCAGAACCAGACAGGCCATTGCCATGCCCAGCATGCCGGCTGCCTGTGAACTGCCTGCGCTGCGCAGTGCCGCGGGCAGAGACGCATCGGCAGCAGGCTGCAGGCGGGGATTGCTTCGCCGCTGCCCGGTCATCTGCAAAAGCCCCTGCACGGCAAATCCCGCAGCCAGCGCGAAGGCCGGCAGCATCTCCATGCCATAGCGCGTGTTGTAGTAGGAGTGCGGCCACCAGTCCGGCAGGAAGATGGGAACCGATCCCCAGGCGACCGAGTAGGCATAGAACGGCAACGGAAACCAGAGCAGCAGCCCGATGGCCAGCGACGCCCGCTCGGCGGCACGGCTGCGGCGCAGGCGATACAGATGCAGCGCCAGACCGCCCAGCGCAAGCAGCAGCAGCAGCCAACCCAACTGTGAACGCGCAAAGGCATCGCCCGTGGAGGCATGCCAGAAAAAGATCGCTGAAACCCAGGGATTGTGCCAGCCCGGATGCGGCGGGATCAGGCCATGCGAGGTTCGCGCTTCAATGGCGCTGGCGGAATAGGGACCACGCATGAAGTCCAGCCAGTCCCCAAAATAAATCTGGTTATACAGCATCCAAAGCACGGGAGCTGCCAGCAGGGCAAAACTGGCAAGGACAAACCGACGCTGCAGCAGGGCATGGCGGCGGAGCAGCGCCAGCGCCATCCAGAGCCAGATCGCAAAGCCCAGAATCCATCCGTCGTAGCGCGTCCAGGCGGCGGCAATCAGCGTCAGCATCAATGGCCACACGAAGGCCGCTCCAGGTACACCTGTGTCCTGCCCGCGCTCCTGCCTGCCTTGCGGCGCGGAAGTCGCAGAGCCATCCAGACCGCTGCGCCAGCGCTCCAGCAGCCACACTGCGCCCACCAGCGTGGCCAGAAAAAGCGGCTCCGTCATCGGCGTGGTCTGCAGATACAGCAGATTGGGATTCAGCGCAAAGATAGCCAGGGTAAAGAGCGCCGGAATGGTTGCCATCCAGCGACGAGCCAGCCGGTAGAGCAGCAGACCGGCAATGCCATAGCAGAAGCCGGAGGGAAGGACAGCGGCAAATCCCGAGCGCCACCACGGAGTGATGGCCGCAAACGGCGCCAGCAGCAGATGCGGCAACGGAAGCCAGACGGAACCGAGCTGTCCCAGACCCGGGCGATGCGAATCCAGCAGCCGGCGCGCGATGTGCAGATGCGCCTCGGCATCGCCGTACTCGAGCCATGCGTGATGCAGCGCCGTCCACAGGTTGGCCGCCAGCGATGCCGCCACAAGCGCAGCCACGACCAGTGCCTGCTCCCACGCGGAAACAGGCGAACCGGCTTGACCCGTGAGGACTCGCCGCGAACTCGGAAAAAGATCAGGCACGCTGAACAGTGTAGTCGCTTAGGAGTGGGAGTGCAGGTCGAGATGCGTCAGCTGGCGCAGCGCTGTGAAGCGGGCATCGATGGCATCCCGCGTCAACTGTTGCAGTCGCTCGGTTCCGAAGCGCTCCACGGTGAACGATCCCATCACGCTGCCATAGAACAAGGCGCGGCGCAGCACCGCAGGCGTGAATTCTGGCTGTGAGGCAATGTAGCCAAAGAATCCCCCGGCAAAGCTGTCTCCGGCCCCGGTCGGATCGACGACCTCGTCCAGCGGGAGGGCGGGTGCGCGGAAGACCAGTGCGTCCGCATCGGCAGCGTCAAAAAGACCGGAGCTCAGATACGCCGTTGCGCCATACTCTCCGTGCTTGACCACAACCGCTTTGGGCCCCAGGGCCAGCACTTTGCGCGCCGCGCGCACCGGATTGGATTCGCCGGAAAGCAGACGGGCCTCGGTGTCGTTGATCAGCAGCACGTCCAGATGCGCCAGCACCTTCAGCAGAGCATCGCGATGATCGTTGATCCAGTAGTTCATCGTGTCGCCGCAGACCAGCTTTGCATCCGGAAGCGACTGGCGGACGCGGAGTTGCAGGACCGGATCGATATTGGCAAGGAAGAGAAAACGCGTGTCCTGATAGCTGGACGGAATTCTCGGATTGAAGTCGGCAAAGACGTTCAAATCCGTCTGCTCCGTCTTCGCCTCGCTGAGGCTGTTCAAATAATTCCCCGCCCAGAAAAAGCACTTGCCCTGAGTGCGCTCCAGGCCCGTCAGATCAATCTGGCGAGACTGGAAGACGGACTCTTCCGCATGGGTAAAGTCATCCCCCACAACGGCCACAACCCGCACCGGCGTGAAGTAGCTGGCAGCCAGTGAAAAGTAGGTTGCCGCCCCGCCCAGGCAGCGCTCGCGACGGCCCGCAGGCGTCGTAATGGAATCAAAAGCTACGGATCCAACAACGGTAATGGACATGCGTGTGCGTTTCCTTGAGTGTGCGTCCGATGTTGCCTGCGGCATCCCACCGCCATTCCAATCGCGGCTGCAGGCGCTAGTCGAGATAGTCGCCGAAGATCAGCCGCAGACGCTCGCGCGTGGATGCGGGGATCAGATCGCGCTGGGTGAGGATGGCAAACTGCGCGGCTGTCGCACAGCTGCATCCCCGCTCGGCGCCCGCTGCAGGCAGCGCCGCCACAGCAGCCCGAACCACGCGGGCCGCATTGGCGGAGTTCTGGTGCAGCACAGCCACAATCTGATCGATCGTCACCGCGTCGTGCTCCGGATGCCAGCAGTCGTAATCGGTCACCATGGCGACGGTGGCGTAACAGACGCCTGCCTCGCGCGCCAGCTTGGCTTCCTGCAGATTGGTCATGCCGATCACATCCGCCCCCCAGGAGCGGTAGAGGTTGGACTCCGCCTTGGTGGAGAACTGCGGCCCTTCCATGCAGACATAGGTTCCACCGCGCCGACCCACCACGCCGGACTGCTCGCAGGCCTGGGCCGCCGCCTCCGCAACGACCGGACAAACCGGGTCTCCAAAGGCAACATGGCCCACAACGCCGTCGCCGAAAAAGGTGCTCTCGCGATGAAACGTGCGATCGATGAACTGATCCGGAATCACAAAATCCGTCGGCTTGTGCTCCTGCTTGAGCGAGCCAACGGCGGATACGGAGAAGATGCGCGTGACGCCGAGCGACTTCATCGCATAGATATTGGCGCGGAAGTTCAACTCCGTGGGCAGCAGCCGATGGCCGCGTCCGTGGCGCGCCAGAAACACAACCTTGCGCCCCTCAAGATCGCCGAGTACAAAGCTGTCCGAAGGCGCACCAAATGGGGTCTCGACTGCGACCTCCCGGATGTTGGTCAGGCCGGGCATGGAATAGAGTCCGCTGCCGCCAATGATACCGATCTCTGCCTGTTGCAAGGGCATCTCTCCCAGTGGCGGAACTCTCAGCTGCGAGTCATCCGCAGCATCTGCCACAGAGCCTTCAGTATACCGGGCAGGCTGCCTGTGGGGTTTCATTCTCAGGCTGCCTGCGCTCCGGCGGCAGGGCTCAAATACCTCTCAGATTCCCGGCGGAGGTGGATTCTGCGGCAACGGATGCAGGTATCGCTGATATCCGCGACGGAAGGCACGGCGATAATCCACCACGGCC
>JAJZGG010000004.1 GCA_021804965.1 Acidobacteriota bacterium | reverse complement strand
TGTATTTGCGGTATTCGTTGAGCGTGGTGGCACCGATGGCGCGCAGCTCGCCGCGGGCCAGTGCGGGCTTGAGCATGTTGCTGGCGTCGATGGCGCCCTCGGCGGCACCGGCACCGACGAGGGTGTGCAGCTCGTCGATGAAGAGAATGATCTGCCCGTTGGACTCCTCGATCTCGCGCAGGACGGCCTTGAGCCGGTCCTCGAATTCGCCGCGGAATTTGGCGCCGGCCAGCATGGCACCCAGGTCGAGCGAGATGACGCGCTTGTCGCGCAGCAGGTCGGGCACGTCGCCGGAAAGGATGCGACGGGCCAGACCCTCGACGATGGCGGTTTTGCCGACGCCGGGCTCGCCGATGAGCACGGGGTTGTTCTTGGTGCGGCGGCTGAGAACCTGAATGACGCGGCGAATCTCCTCGTCGCGACCGATGACGGGGTCAAGCTTGCCGCGACGGGCCAGCTCGGTCAGGTCGCGGGCGTATTTCTCGAGGGCCTGGAACTTGCCTTCGGGGTTGGGATCGGTGACGCGCTGGGAGCCGCGAATGGCGGTGAGCGCGCGCAGGATGGCCTCATGGGTGGCACCCATGGAGATGAGCAGGTCGCAGGCCGGGTCACCCTTCTGCTGGGCCAGGGCGAGCAGCATGTGCTCGGTGGAAAGGTACTCGTCCTTGAAGTTGGCAGCCTGCTGGAAGGCCTGTTCGAGGGCCTTGTTGAGTAGGCGGGAAAGCGCAGGCTGGCTGCCGTCGCCGGCGACGCGGGGCAGACGGGATTCGAGGGCGTGCAGCTCACTCTCCAGCCGCTCGCGGGCCACGCCGATGCGCTCCATGAGCGGCGGGATGATGCCTTCCCGGTCCGCCAGCAGGCTGAGTAGCAGATGGACGGGCTGGACCTCAGGATTGCCGGATTCGGCAGCCTGGGCAACCGCCTGCTGGAGAGCCTGCTGACTTTTCTGCGTGAGCTTGTCCCAACGAATGGCCATGATGGTTCCTTCCTTTGCGCAGCGCAGGCTGCGGTGGGTGCCGGCGGCGGACGGGCCTGGAAAATCCGGGTTGGAAGGATTCCCCATGCGCCTGAATCAGGATGCGCCCTGCGGCGCGGGATGCGCAAAGGGCCAGCACAGCGGCTGGCCCGGATTGCGCGCTGCGGCGTGGCAAATCAGGCGGCAGTGCCGATTTTGATCTGCTTAGGCTGCGCGGAGGCCTTTTTGTGCAACTCGATGCGCAGGATGCCGGAGTTGTAAGTGGCGGCAACGGTTTCGGTATCGACAGTGTTGGGCAGGCTGAAGGAGCGGAAGAAGCTGCCGTAGTGTCGCTCGATGCGATGGAAGTTCTCCTGCTTCTCCTCGGATTCGAATTTGCGTTCGCCGCGAACCGAGAGGCTGTTGTTCTCGATGCGGATATCGACATCCTCCTGCTTGACGCCGGGAATTTCGAGCTTGAGGACAACCTTTTGCTCGTCTTCATAGACATCGACGGCGGGGACGAAGCTGGCCGCGGTGACGGACTCGGATTCGGCGCCTGCAATGTCCTGCAAGAGGGAGTTGACGCGGTTCTGCAGAGCGGCAACTTCGCGCATGGGGTACCAGTGAGTGATCGGCATGTTGGGTTCCTCCTGAGGGGGTTCAAGATGGAAGCGGCACCTGCGAGGGAGCCGCTCTGGTGTATCTGACGAAAATATAGCATAAAGGTTTCAGAAAATATGCGCGTAGTCCGCTCATATCTGAAAGAAATTTTCGCGCGGGAAGGGAGTCGCCGTGATTCTGTATTGATTCTGGGAGGTTTAGTGGTTGCAGAGGATGGCGCACGGATGGCGCGGCGGGCTGCCGCAGGGGCAAATGGGGCCGGAAGGTGGGATGGGGATGTGGATTCTGGGACAGCAAAAAGGCCGAAGCGCATGCGCCTCGGCCTTTCGGGGGGTGGAATCTGGGGGTGTTACTCGGCGATGGGAACGATGGAGGCAAAGCGGCCGAGGTTGCCGCGGTCGCGGAACTGGACGGTGCCGCTGACCTTGGCAAAGAGGGTGTCATCCTTGCCGATGCCGACGTTGATGCCGGGCTTGATGCGGGTGCCGCGCTGACGGACGAGGATGGAGCCACCGGTTACGGTCTGTCCGGCGAAGGCCTTGACGCCGAGGCGCTGGGCGTTGGAGTCGCGTCCGTTGGTTGAGCTGCCGCCACCTTTTTTATGTGCCATGGGAGGAATCCTTTCTGTTTCGGGTCGGGCAGCGGCCTAGAGGGCTGCCTTGGCGCCATCGGCTTCGATGGACTGAATGCGAATCTCGGTGAAGGCCTGACGATGGCCCTGCAGCTTCTTGTACTGCTTTTTGCGCTTGAGGTGGAAGACGAGCACCTTGGCGTGGCGGCCCTGATTGAGGACCTCTGCGGTGACCTTGGCCTTGGCCGGACGGGTGAGGGTTCCCGGCTCGCCGGAGACGGCGACGACGTCGGTGAATTCGACGGTCTGGGGAGCATCCTCGGCGACGTCGAGCTTTTCGATCTTGACCACATCGCCAGGGGCGACCCGGTACTGTTTGCCACCGGTGCGAATGACTGCGTACATACTTCCTCCAGCGCCGCCGAGCCATGGGGCGCAATGCTTGAAAACTGACAGAATGGCCTGCTTCAGTTTGCCCCGGGACATCGGCCAGGCCGCGCCAGTCATGCGGAAAAACGGTGCAGACGGCAGCGACAGATGGGAGTGGATGACGGGGCGACGGACAGAATCGCCAAACCAATGTAGTGTATCGCTTCTGGTGGGCGGCGTCAATCGGGGTGGGTGGTGGGAGATGCGTGGGGATGGTCGACGGGGATTGATAGCAAGTTTAGCGAGTTTCTGTTTTTTTGATCTTTTTGGATTCCGGGGCGGGGTTGTGGGGGTGGAATGGGGTGGTCAGACCATGAGAGAATCAGCGGGATGGCGACGCGGGACGTTGGGTTGGAGGATGGTGCGGGGGGTGGTCTGGTGCGGCCGGAGGAGCAGCGTGCGCCGGGCGAGCTGCTGCGGGTGCTGGCGGCGGTCAGTTTCTGCCATCTGATCAATGACATGGTGCAGTCGCTGCTGCCGTCGATGTTTCCGATTCTGAAGACGAGTTTCCATTTGAATTTCAGCCAGATCGGGCTGATTGCGCTGACGTTTCAGACGACGGCGTCACTGCTGCAGCCGGGGATTGGGCACCTGACGGATCGGCGGCCGGTGCCGTTTTCGCTGCCGGTGGGCATGACCTGCACGCTGGTGGGGCTGGGGATGCTGGCGTGGGCTCCGACGTTTGGGCTGCTGCTGCTGGCGGCGGCTCTGTTTGGGGTGGGATCGGCGGTCTTTCATCCGGAGTCGTCGCGGGTGGCGCGGATGGCTTCGGGCGGCAAGGACGGGTTTGCGCAGTCGTTTTTCCAGGTGGGCGGGAATACGGGTTCGGCGTTTGGTCCGCTGCTGGCGGCGCTGCTGGTGCTGCCACGGGGGCAGGTGGGTGTGCTGTGGTTTACGCTGGCAACGCTGGTGGGGATTCCGCTGCTGGTGTGGGTGAGCTTGTGGTACCGGCGGGAGCTGGGCCGGCGGGCCAGCCGGGCGGTGGCGGAGCGGGCGCAGCATGGGCTGCCGCGGGGCAAGGTGGCCGGCGCGCTGACGGTGCTGATGGTGCTGGTCTTCTCGAAGTACTTCTATATTGCGAGCCTGACGAATTACTACACGTTCTACCTGATCCAGCGGTTTCATGTGTCGGTGGAGAGTGCGCAACTGCATCTGTTTGTGCTGTTTGGGGCGATTGCGGCGGGGACGGTGATTGGCGGGCCGGTGGGCGACAGGATCGGGCGGAAGTATGTGATCTGGGTGTCGATTCTGGGGGTGCTGCCGTTTACGCTGGCGATGCCGTATGTGGACCTGTTCTGGACCGGGGTGCTGAGCGTGGTGATCGGGGTGGTGCTGGCGTCGGCGTTTGCGGCGATTCTGGTGTATGCGCAGGAGCTGGTGCCGACGCGGATCGGGATGATTTCCGGCGTGTTCTTCGGGCTGGCCTTCGGGATGGGCGGCATTGGTGCGGCGGTGCTGGGACGGATGGCGGATGCAACGGGGATTGTGTTCGTGTACAAGGTGTGCGCGTGGCTGCCGGCACTGGGACTGCTGACGGGGTTGCTGCCGAATCTGGAGCCGGGCGGCCGGACGAACGGCGGCGAAGCGTCGCCGGTGGAAGAGCCGGAGCGGGTGTAGGCGGCGGGGATTTTGCGCCGGGTCGGTTTTTGGGTATACTCATAGAGCGGTCACCGGCGTTGTGGGGCTTCCGCTGGCAGCAAAGATGCTGCGGCGCGAGAACCCTCAGAGCGCGGAAGCGTTCCGACGTCGCAAGCGGGCCGCCACCCGAAGCGTTCCAATCGAAGCGGGATTTTCAGGGAGTTTGACGATGGCACAGGTATGCAATGTGTGCGGCAAGAAGCCGCAGTTTGGCAACAACATCTCGCACGCGCACAACGTGACGCGGCGCCGCTGGAACGTGAACCTGCAGTCGGTGAAGGCCAACGTGGAAGGCGCAACCAAGCGCATCCGCGTCTGCTCCAACTGCATCAAGAGCGGTCGGGTGGTCAAGGCCGCTCCCCGCACCCCAGCCGTCGCCTAGGCATTGCATGCAGCAGCAGCGCGTCTGCGGACGCGCCGTATGCGGAGGACGCTGGATTCTGTGGCGCTCCCTTTGGTCGCGGGGCAATGCAGGCAGCAGCATGCTGTGTCTGCGGACGCGCGATACGTGGAGGCCGCTGGGTTTTTGGCGCTCCCTGTGGTCGCGGGCATGGATTTGTTGCGACGCGGAGTAACAGCAGATTCCCTTTGGGGATGACATACTAGAAAGCTGCGGCCCGGTTGTGGCTGCAATGGTGAGAATGGAAAGGCCTGTCGGGCGATGCCCGGCGGGCTTTTTTGCGTTTGCGCGTAGGAGCTGGCGGGGTGTTACCAGAGGCCGGGGATGAGGCGATGGGGGACGCGGCGGCAGTAGTCGGCGTAGGCGGGACCGAAGGCGGTGGCCATGACCTGCTCCTCGACGTGGATGCGGCGCAGCAGGGCGGCGAGCGGCGGCAGGAAGGTGAGGGCGAGTGCGGCGAAGTTGGCGGTCTGGAGTCCGGTGGCGAAGAGGATGAGCAGCAGAGCGGTGTAGGAGGGGTGGCGGAGATGGGCGTAGAGCCCGTGCTGGACGACCTGCTGGCCGGTGCGGACGGCGACGTGGACGCTGAAGGCGCGGCCGAGGGTGCGGATGGCGAGCAGACGGAGCAGGGTTCCGGCGAGCAGCAGCAGAAGGGCGATCCACTGGATGCGCGTGTGCATGGCCGGTGCGGCCAGGAGGCGGGATGGCCCGAGGAAGCCGCGCAGGAACTGGCCGATGGTGATGGAGAGCGCAACGGTGGTCCAGAGCAGGCGGAGGGTGCCGCGGTCGCGGCCCGGCTGGCGGGTGCGGAGCAGGAGGAGCAGCTCGGCCAGCGTCCAGAGCCAGAAGAGCAGGAACCAGAGCTGGGAGACGAGCTTCATGGCTGGGCCTTGGGTTCGGGTTGCGTTGCGGTCTGCGTTTCGGGCTGCGTTTCGGGGATTGGCCCGGCGGGATTGGATGACTGAATTGGCTAGGATGGCCCGGCGGGCTCGGATGACTGGATTGGCTCGGGTTCCCAGGTGGGGCCGGATTGCAGCAGGGCTTCGATTTGGTCGAGCGGTGCAATGCCGCCGCGTGCTCCGACGGCGGTGCAGTTGAGGGCGGCAGCGGCGGCGGCGAAGCGGAGCTGGCGTGCGAGGGGCCAGTCCTGCAGCAGGGCGTAGAGGAAGCCGGCGTGGAAGATGTCTCCGGCGCCGGTGGTATCGACGACGGGAACGCGGAAGGCGGGGATGTGGAGCAGGTGGGTGCCGTCCCAGGCGAGGACGCCGTCCTGGCCGAGGGTGGCGGCGGCGAGGCGGTGGCCGTGGCGGCGGTGCATGGCGCGCAGGGCGTCGGGGAGGGTGGCGGCGCCGGTGTATCGCTGGGGCAGATCGCGGCTGACGATGGCGTAGTCGGTGGCATCGAGCAGGGCATCGAGTCCGGGATAGAGCTCGTCGAGGTCGGCGACGACGGGGACGGCGGCCTGGCGTGCCCACTGCGCGGCGAGGGTGGCGGCGGCGGTGTCATAGCCATCGAGATGGAGCAGGCGGGCATGGGTGATCCACTCGCGGCGCAGCTCGTCGGGGTGGAGGTTCTGGCGGGGATCGCGATGCCAGAGGACGGTGCGCTCGGCGTGCTGGTCGAGCAGGAGGAAGCTTTGGCGGCTGGGACAGTGGGGGACGCTGGGGCAGTGGGTTTCCACGCCGAGGCGGGCGAACTCGGCCCGATGCAGGGCGGCGGCGGGGTCGTCGCCGAGCTTGCCGATGTAGCGGGTGGAAAGCCCCCAGGTGGCGCAGGCGGCCAGTGCGGAGGCGACCTGTCCGCCGGGGAGGGTGAAGAGATTGGAGAACTCGAGCTTGCTGCCGGCGATGGGGAAGTGCGGGAGGGCGAGGACGGTGTCGGTGGCGTTGAGGCCGAGGCCGACGAGATCGACGCGAGGCAAGAGATTGGAGTCGGGCGGCAGCAAGAAGCCAGTCTAACAGGGCATTGCATTGCATGCAGCAGCAGCGGCCTTCGGCCGCCATCGGTGGAGGTTGGGGTGGATGCTGCGCTCCCGTTGGTCGCGGCTATGGGGTGTGGCGGACGCGGGGGAACAGCAGATTCCCTTCGGGAAGGACAAACAAAGGGGCATGGCATGCAGCAGCAGCGCGTCTGCGGACGCGCCTTATGCGGCGGACGCTGGAGTTTGTGGCGCTCGCGTTGGTCGCGGGGGGATTGCTGCGGCTGGAAAAACGGCTCGGACTGGGGTGTCAGAGCCGTTGCGGGAGGGCTGGATGGTAGGGGTGGTTCCCTGCGGTTTGGCCGGCGGTGGCTTCAGTTGCCGGAGAGCAGGCTGGGTTCTTCGGGGGCGCGCAGGCGGACGATGCGGTCGATGGCATAGGGGGTGCGCTGCGAGCTGGTGAAGTAGTGGCGGACCTGGAGTTCGCCGAGCAGGCCGATGGCCAGCATCTGGATGCCGGCGAGGATGAGGACGCCGGCGATGACGAAGAGCGGGCCGTGCTGGTCCATGAGGTTGGTCTGCCAGTTGGCGAGCTTGAGGGCGAGCAGGGTGAGCGAGGTGAGGCCGCCGGCGAGGATGCCGAGGACGCCGACCGGCCCGAAGAAGTGCAGCGGGCGGCTCATGTACTTGAGCAGGAAGCGGATGGTGAGCAGGTCAAAGAAGACGCGGAAGGTGCGTCCGATGCCGTAGTGGCTCTTGCCGCGCTCGCGATGGACGTTCTTGATGGGAATTTCGCAGATGGAGGCGCCGTACCAGGCGGCGAGTGCGGGGATGAAGCGGTGCATTTCGCCGTAGAGGGGGATGTTGTGGATGACCTCGCGGCGGTAGGCCTTGAAGGTGGTGCCGAAGTCGTGGATATCGACGCCGGAGAGCTTGGCCATGAGCCAGTTGGCGCAGCGCGAGGGGATGCGGCGCATGATGAAGTTGTCGATGCGCTCCTTGCGCCAGCCGGAGACGACGTCGTAGCCTTCGGCGAGCTTGGCGAGGAAGTTGGGGATCTCGGCCGGGTCGTGCTGGAGGTCGCCGTCCATGGCGAGGATGAAGTCGCCGGAGGCGTGGTCGAAGCCGGCGGCAAGGGCCGAGGTCTGGCCGAAGTTGCGGCGAAGCTTGACGACGAGCACGCGGCTGTCGACGGCGGCAATCTCTTCAAGGAGCTTGTAGGAGCGGTCGCTGGAGCCATCGTCGACGAGAACCAACTCGAAGCTGTCCCCGACGTGCTCCATGACGGACTTGAGCCGGGCGTACATCTGGGTGACGTTTTCTTCTTCGTTGTGGAAGGGGACGACGATGGAATACTTCGGCATATATCCAGTATAGATGCGAAATTGTGGAAAAAGTGGCGGCGGGGAGCGGGAAAAAGGGCTGGCAGTGGGCAAAAGGGTACGGGGGATGGCGTTTGACCCGCGTTGCCATCCACCCCGGAAGCGGGAATTGGCCCCCAGCTGCCGATTAGTCGGCGAGCAGCTCGGTGAGGATGGCGGCGGCGCGCTGGCAGTCCTGGAGGCTGACGTCGTGGTGGGTGACGAGCCGGACAGACTGCGGGCCGATGGCGCTGGCCAGGACGCCGCGGGTGCGCAGGGCGGCGACAAGGTCGGCCGGGGTGCGGCGGGCCGGGTCCAGGTCAAAGATGACGATGTTGGTCTGGACGCGGGCCAGATCGAGGTGGACGCCGGGCAGCGGGGCGATTGCTTCGGCCAGCAGCCGGGCGTGAGCGTGGTCCTCGGCCAGGCGGGTGGTCATCTGGTCCAGCGCGAGCAGGCCGGCGGCGGCGAGGATGCCGGCCTGGCGCATGCCGCCGCCGAGAGCCTTGCGGTAGATGCGGGCCTCGGCCATGGCCGCAGCCGAGCCGACGAGCATGGAGCCGACCGGGGCGCAGAGGCCTTTGGAGAGGCAGAACATGACGGTGTCAAAACCGGAGGTGAGGGTGCGGACGTCGAGGCCGAGATGGGTGGCGGCGTTGAAGATGCGCGCGCCGTCGAGATGGGTGCGGAGGTTGCGCTTGGCGGCCTCGTGCCAGATCTCTTCCAGGACGGGAAGCGGAGTGCAGACGCCGCCGCCCATGTTGTGGGTGTTCTCCAGGGTGAGCAGCGCGGTGTCGGCACGGAAGCCGCCGCGGGCATAAACGTGGGGCGCAAGCAGGCTCCAGGTGAGGATGGAGCCGGGCGCAGGGATGGGCCGAAGCTGGCAGCCGGAAAAAGAGGCCGCGGTGGCCATCTCCCAGTCGAGGACGTGGGCACGGGATTCGCAGAGGATCTCCTGCCCGGGCCGGGTGTGGAGACGGATGGCGATCTGGTTGCCCATGGTGCCGGTGGGGACAAAAAGCGCAGCCTCACGACCGAAGATCTCGGCGGCACGGCGCTCGAGCTGGTTGATGGTGGGGTCCTCGCCGTAGACATCGTCGCCGACCGGGGCAGAGGCCATGGCAGCACGCATGGCGGCGGTGGGCACGGTGACGGTGTCGCTGCGAAGGTCGATAGCTGGCTCGGCGGGAGTGCTGGCAGGTGTGTACACGGATGAATGGTCCTCGCTACCAGTATACGAATGGCAGCATTGCATGCAGCGGACGCGCGGCTATCGCCGCGCCATCGGTGGCTTTGCGGGCGGTGGTGGCGCTTCCGTTGGTCGCGGGGGGGGGTGGTGGCGGACGCTGGGGAATGCATAAGCAACAGCAGAAGCAGATTCCCTTCGGGGCATTGCATGCAGCGGACGCGGCCTTTGGCCGCCTTAGCGGAGGACGCGGATGTTTGCTGCGCTCCCGTTGGTCGCGGGGTGGGGTGGTGGCGGACGCTGGGGAAGTGCAAGGGCAACGGCAACGGGCAAAAGCAAAAGCGAAAGACAACAGCAACGGCACAAGCAACGGCAAAAGAAGAAGCAGATTCCCTTCGGGAATGACAAACAAAAGGGGATATTCGCTGGTGGTGGTGCGGGGGGTGGTGCTGGTGGTGGTGCGGGGGTGTGCTTGGGGTGGTGCGGGGGTGGTGGTGCGGGGGTGGTGGGGGTTAGCGGACGATGCCGACGGAGTTGAGGTAGAAGGCGAAGAGGATGAGGACGCCGCAGACGAGGCCGACGGCGAAGCGGCGGCGGGTGAGGAATTGCGGGCGTGGGGAGCCGAGTTGGGGGACCATGGGCAGGGCGAAGAGGATGCCGCCGAGGAAGCCGCCGAGGTGGGCCATGTTGTCGATGCGGACGCCGACGGGAACGACCATGGTTCCGAAGCCGATGACGAAATTGATGGCGGCGAAGTAGATGACGTAGCGGCGGAGGCTGGCCAGTTCGCGGGGCGGCATGGGCAGGCGCGGGCTTTTGAGCAGGACGATGAGTGCACCGGCGAGTCCGAAGACGGCACCGGAGGCACCGACGCCGACGGCGTTGGTGGTGTGGAATGCCTGGCTGACGCCCATGGAGAGCAGGTTGCCGGCAGCACCGGAGAGCAGGTAGACGGCGAAGACGCCCCAGGGGCCCATGAGCGGCTCACCGAGAAGCCCCAGATTCCAGAGGCACCACATGTTGGTGGCCAGGTGCCAGATGCCGACGTGGACGAACATGGCGGTGACGATGCGCCACCACTGGCCGTCGATGAGGATGGCCTGGGGGTTGTTGGCGCCCCAGTGCATGAGCTGGGCGGCGGTGGGGCTGACGAAGCTGACGTGGGCCAGCAGCATGGCGAGGAAGACGAGCGAGTTGATGGCGACGAGCAGGTAGGTGGCCGGAGCCCAGGCCCAGGAGCGCGGACCGCGGCGGCTCTGGCGGAACTCGCGGGCGCGGACGGCGCGAAGCTGCTCCTGCTGGCGGGGCGGCAGGTGGTCGGGCGGGAGGATCTCTCCGGCGGGGATGTGGGCGGAATTGCCGTCCATACTCTCCACTCTAGTGGGATGGGGTGCAGGAGGCCAAGCGGCGGATCGGCGGAAGGTTGTACCCTGAACGAAGCGGGACTGCCGGAGCGATGGGCAGGCCGGAGTTTGGGATGGGGAGGGTGCGGGTTTGGAGCAGGATGCGAGGAAGATTCGGCGGGCGCTGCTGAGCGTGACGGACAAGACGGGGCTGGTGGAGTTTGCGCGGGAGCTGGAGGCGCTGGGCGTGGAGCTGATCAGCACCGGAGGAACGGCGCGTGCGCTGCGCGAGGCCGGGCTGCGGGTGAAGGAGATCAGCGAGCTGACGGGTTTTCCGGAGATGCTGGATGGCCGGGTGAAGACGCTGCATCCGCGGGTGCATGGGGGATTGCTATATATCCGTGGCAATGCCGAGCATGAGGCGGCGGTGCGGGAGCATGGGATTGAGCCGATCGACATGGTGGTGGTGAATCTGTACGCGTTTGAGAAGACGGCGGCGCGGGCGGGAGTGCGGTTTGGCGAGCTGATTGAGAATATCGACATCGGCGGTCCGTCGATGGTGCGTTCGGCGGCGAAGAACTTTCGCGATGTGGCGATTGTGACGCGGGTGGGCGAGTATGGAGCGCTGGCCGGGGAGCTGCGCGAGAACGAGGGCTGCCTGAGCCTGAAGACACGCTGGCGGCTGGCACAGCAGGCCTTTGCCACGACGGCGGCCTATGACAGCGCGATTGCGGCGACGCTGGAGACCCTTGCCGAGGCTGGCGACCCGGAGGCTGTGGCCGAGCCGGATGGGACGGCGATGCCGTCGGCGCTGCGGCTGCATCTGCCGCTGGAGCGGACGCTGCGGTATGGGGAGAATCCGCACCAGCGGGCGGCGCTGTACACGGACGGAAGCGGCACGGGCGTGGCCGGTGCGCGGCAGCTGCAGGGCAAGGAGCTGAGCTTCAACAACCTGGTGGATCTGGATGCGTGCTGGGGATTGGCGGAGGAGTTTGCCGAGCCGGCGGTGGCAATCATCAAGCATACAAACCCCTGCGGCGCGGCGACGGGCGGCAGCGTGCGCGAGGCGTATGAGAAGGCGCTGGCGGCCGATCCGGTGAGCGCGTTTGGCGGGGTGATCGGGATCAACCGCACGGTGGATGCCGAGGCGGCGACGGAGATTGCGCGGCTGTTTACCGAGGCGATTGCGGCTCCGGGCTATACGGCGGAGGCGCTGGCGATCTTTGCGGCGAAGAAGAATCTGCGGCTGCTGGAGGTGAAGCCGGCGCGGTCGGGCTGGATGATCCGGCAGGTCTCCGGCGGAGCGCTGGTGCAGGATGCGGATCGGGGACAGGTGAGCGCGGAGGGTCTGCAGGTGGTGACCAAGCGCGCGCCGAGCGAGGCGGAGATTGCGAGCCTGCTGTTTGCCTGGCGGATCTGCAAGCATGTGAAGTCGAATGCGGTGGTGTATGCGCGGGATGGGCAGACGATCGGCATTGGCGCCGGACAGATGAGCCGTGTGGATGCGGCGCGGTTTGGGGCGATGAAGGCGGTGCTGCCGCTGACCGGATGCGTGGCGGCTTCGGATGCGTTTTTTCCGTTTCCGGACGGGCTGGAAGTGGTGGTGGAGGCCGGAGCGACGGCGGTGATCCAGCCGGGCGGGTCGGTGCGGGATGCGGAGGTGATTGCCGCAGCGGACCGGCTGGGAGTGGCGATGGTGTTCACGGGAATGCGTCACTTCCGGCACTGAAAATGGCACCGGGAGCCGGGCTGGTGGCAACCGGTTGAGGATACAATCGTCCAAAGAACAGGGAATGGCACCGGGCAGCGACAGGATGCCGCGCCGGAGCCCAAGGATGCCGATGAATCGAGCAAACAGGGATGCGTGGCGCGGGCTGGGCGTGCTGATGGTGGGCACGCTGGCCGGTGCGATGGTGGCGGCACAGACACCTCCGGCGACGGCGGGTGCGGCCGGTGCCGGGACTGGTTCGGCGACGGGCGCTGCGGCTACGGGCTCAACGACGGACAAGGCCATGGACGCGGCGAAGACTGCGGCCCAGAAGCCTGCTGCGGGCCAGGCTGCTGCGGGCCAGACGGCAACAGGACAGGCCGGGCTGCCGGATCGCGCGGCTGCCTATTATCACGCGGCACTGGGGCACACCTACGAGGATATGGCGTCCAACTATGGCCGCCAGGACTATGCCACGCGCGCCGAAGAGGAGTACAAGCAGGCGCTGCAGGCTGATCCTGGATCGGCGGAGCTGGCGGCACAACTGGCGGAGCTCTACTTCCGGACGGGACGGATTCGCGAGGCGGTGGAGACGGCGCAGGCGATTGTGCAGAAGGACCCGAACAATCTGGACGCGCACAAGGTGCTGGGCAGCATCTATCTGCGGTCGCTGGGCCAGCAGCAGGATGCGTCTGCGCAGGTGGGACCGGCGGGGCAGATGGTGGATCTGGCGATTGCCGAGTACCAGAAGATTGTGTCGCTGGAGCCGGCCAATGTGGAGAATCACCTGCTGCTGGGGCAGCTGTATACGGTGAAGCACGACACGGCCAAGGCGGAGGCGGAGTTTCGCACGGCACAGACGCTGGAGCCATCGTCAGAGGACGTGGTGATGAGCCTGGCGCGGCTGTATGCGCAGGATGGGAATCTGGACCGTTCGGCGGCACTGCTGGCGGCGGTTCCTGCCGACCAGCGGACGCCGCGGATGGAGTTTGCGCTGGGTGCGACCTATGAGCAGATGAAGGATCGGAAGCGGGCGATTGCGGCCTACCGCAGCGCTTCCGAGATGGATCCGCAGGATGCGACGATCACGCGGGCGCTGGCGCGGGCACTGCTGATGGACAACCAGCTGCAGCCGGCGCTGGATGCCTTTGAGAAGCTGCACAAGGCCGATCCGCAGGATGTGGATGCGCTGAACCGGATGACGGAGATTGAGCGCCGCATGGGCCGCTTCGAGGCGGCACTGGCGACGGCGAAGATGGCACTGGCCAAGGACCCGAATTCGCTGGAGGCCGGGTACAACGAGGGGTTGCTGCTGGACGTGCTGGGCCGGTATGACGAGTCGATTGCGGTCTACCAGCAGATGCTGGAGGCGACCAGCCACGCCAACGGTGCGTATACGAATGAGGAAAAGGCCAATCGCAGCATTTTTCTGGAGCGGCTGGCTGCGGTGTATCACGAGGACAACAAGACGGACGAGGCGATTGCGACCTATCAGAAGCTGATTGCGATGGGCGGCGAGTTTGCCAAGCGCGGCTACCAGGGCGAGGTGGAGACGTATCGCGACGCGAAGATGTTTGACCAGGCGACGGCAGTGTGTCGGAAGGCGGTGGCGGAGAATCCGAACGACCGCGACCTGAAGCTGCTGCTGGCCTGGGAGCTGGGTGATACGGGCAAGCTGGACGAGGGTGTGTCGATTGCGCGGAGCCTGCTGAACGGCAGCCACAGCGATCTGGATGTGTATCTGCAGATCTCGCAGATTGAGGCGCGGCAGCACCACTGGAAGGAAGCCGAAGAGGCACTGGAAAAGGCGCAGCCACTGGCGACGAAGACCGAGGAAAAGGCCAATGTGCTGTTCCAGAAGGGATCGATTGCCGAGGAGCAGAAGCACCTGGATCAGGCCGAGCAGGACTTCCATGCGGTGCTGGAGCTGGACCCGAACAATGCGATCACGCTGAACAACCTGGGCTTCATGCTGGCCGACAAGACGACCCGATACACGGACGCGCTGAAGTATATTCGCAAGGCGGTGGACCTGGAGCCGATGAACGGCGCGTATCTGGATTCGCTGGGCTGGGTGTATTACAAGCTGGGCGATTATGAGCCGGCCGAGGAGTATCTGCGCAAGGCCGTGGAGCGGACGGCGACGGACCCGACGGTGCATGACCACCTGGGCGATCTCTACGAGAAGACCGGGCGGATTCGTCTGGCTGCCTCGCAGTGGGAGATCTCGCTTGCCCAGTTCCAGAAGGCGGCAGCGGCGGACGTGGACCCGGCGGAGGTGGCACGGGTGCAGAAGAAGCTGGAAAGCGCACGGACCCGGCTGGCCAAGCAGGACAGCGTGATCGGGAATCCGGACAAGCAGCCGTAGGACGGGGGCGATGAGCCATGCGGCAAAGCCGGTGCAGAGCGTGAAGGATCGATGGCCGCTGCAGCGGCTGGCGGTGGGCGACGACGAGCAGCAGATGCTGGCGCGTCGCCGGGAGCCGGAGCCGGCGCACGCATATCGCACGCCATTTGTGCGGGACTGCGGACGGATTCTGCATGCGCGGGCCTTTCGGCGGCTGGCGGGCAAGACGCAGGTGTTTGCGCGGGGACAGCGGGAAAGCGACCATCTGCGAAGCCGGCTGACGCATACGCTGGAGGTGGCGCAGATTGCGCGGACGCTGGCCACGGCGCTGGGACTGAATGCGCATCTGGCCGAGGCGCTGGCGCTGGTTCACGACATTGGACATCCACCGTTTGGACATGCCGGCGAACGGGCGCTGGATGCGGCGCTGCGCCCGCATGGGATGCGCTTTGACCACAACCTGCATGCGCTGCGGATTGTGACCAGCTTTGAGCAGCGGCATGCCGGGTATATGGGGCTGAACCTGACGCTGGGCGTGCGCGAGGGGATCATCAAGCACTCGCGGGAGTATGCCGCCGATGCGCATCCGGAGCTGGCGGAGTATTTTCTGGACGAGCTGCCGCCGGTGGAGGCGCAGATCATTGATCTGGTGGATGAGATTGCGTACCTGACGGCGGACATGGAGGATGGGCTGGAGGCGGAGATTCTGCACCTGGAGCAGGTGCGGGCGGAGTTGCCGCTGTTTGACGCAGCCTATCGGGAGGCCGAGCGGCTGCATCCGCAGGCCGGTTCACGGCTGCTGCGCAACGATGCGCTGAAGACGATTCTGAACCGGCTGGTGACGGACCTGATGGAGGAGCTGCAACGGCGCACGGCAGGGATGGATTCCCTGACGACGGTGCGGCGGTGCGGCAGCCGGGTGGCGGCCTTCAGCGATGCCGTGGCGGCGGAACGGCAGCGGATGCGGCAGTTCCTGTACCGGGAGCTGTATGAGTCGGCCGAGCTGGAGGCCGAACACCAGCGGGCAGGCGAGATCGTGGGCACGCTGTTTGCCGAGTGGGTGGCCGATCCGGAACGGATGCCGGCCGACCATGCGGCGCGGGCCGTGAGCGAGGGCGCGGCACGGGCGGTGACGGACTATCTGGCCGGGATGACGGACAGCTATATCGAGCAGGCCTGGCAGCGGCATCTGGCCGGGCGATGAACGCCGGGGCCTGTTGCCGGGCCTGACACCAGAACCTGATCCAAGGGACAACCAGAGAAAAATCTTCCCGCTAGTCGCCGGCCGGCTGCGGAGTGTGTTCGTGGTCGAGTTCGCCCAGCTCGGAGCCGATGCGGTGCAGCTTCATGAAGCGCCACTGCAGGCGGTCAAAGAAGAGATAGACGACCGGGGTGGTGAAGAGCGTGAGCATCTGGGAGACGATGAGTCCGCCGACGATGGTGATGCCGAGCGGACGGCGCAGCTCGGAGCCCTGGCCGAGGCCGATGACGAGCGGCAGACCGCCGAAGAGCGCGGCCATGGTGGTCATCATGATGGGACGGAAGCGCAGCAGGCAGGCCTGGTAGATGGCATCGACCGGAGCCAGACCCTGTTCGCGCTCGGCCTGCAGGGCGAAGTCGATCATCATGATGGCGTTTTTCTTCACGATGCCGATCAGCAGCAGGATGCCGATGAGGGCGATGATGCTGAGATCGGTGCGGGTGAGCAGCAGGGCCAGGATGGCACCGACGCCGGCCGAGGGCAGCGTGGAGAGAATGGTGAGCGGATGGATGAGGCTCTCATAGAGAATGCCGAGGACGATGTAGACGGCGACGATGGCGGCGAGGATGAGCCAGGGTTCGGTGCGGAGCGAGGTCTGAAAGGCCTGCGCGGTGCCCTGGAAGGTGCCGCGGATGGCGGCCGGCATGCCGAGCTCGCGCTCGGCCTTCTGGACGGCGCTGACGGCCTGTCCGAGAGCGACGTTGGGTGCGAGGTTGAAGGTCTGGGTGACGGCCGGGTACTGGCCCTGATGGTTGACCTGGAGCGAGGTGTGGGTGAGCTGGAAGTGGGCGATGGCCGAGAGCGGGACCATGGCTCCGGTGCTGCTCTTGAGGAAGATGCCGTTCAGCGAGTCGGGGCTTTTCTGGTACTGGGGCGCGACTTCCATGACGACGAAGTACTGGTTCAGCGCGGTGTACATGGTGGAGACTTCGCGCTGGCCGAAGGCGTCATAGAGGACCTGGTCGATGGTGGCGGCGGTGAGTCCGAGCCGTGAGGCGGTGTCGCGGTTGATGACGAGGTTTTCCTCCAGTCCCTGATCCTGCTGGTCGGTGGAGACGTCGCGCAGCTCGGGCAGGGTGCGCATCTTGGCAAGCAGGCGGGGTGCCCAGGTGTTGAGCTCCTCGAGATTGGGATCGACGAGGGTGTACTGGTACTGGGCGTCGGCGCCGCGGGCACCGGTCTGGAACTCCTGCTGGACCTGCAGGAAGAGCGCGGCACCGGGGACGCTCATGAGCTTGGCGCGCAGGCGGTTGACGACCTCGTCGGCGGAGACCTTGCGAACGCTGAGCGGCTTGAGGGAGATGAACATGCGGCCGACGTTGTTGCTGCCGCCGCCGGGTCCGGCACCGCCGGCGAAGGCGATGATGGTATCGACGGCGGGGTCATCGAGGACCATTTGCGACAGTCTGGTCTGCTTGATCTTCATGGCGTCGAAGCTGATGTCCTGGGAGGCACGGGCTGCACCGGTGAGGCGTCCGGTGTCCTGCTCGGGGAAGAAGCCCTTGGGAACAATGACGAACAGGTAGATGTTGAGCAGGAAGGTGCCGATGGTGACCAGGAGCATGAGCACCTGGTGGCGCAGGACCCAGCGGAGTCCGACGGCGTACTCGTCGGCCATCCAGCGGAAGACGCGCTCGCTGGATTTGTAGAGGCGTCCGTGGTGCTGCTCGTGGATGGGCCGGAGGAACTGCGAGCACATCATGGGCGTGGTGGTGAGGGAGACGAGCAGGGAGACGGCAATGGCGACGCTGAGGGTGACGGCGAACTCGCGGAAAAGAATGCCGACGACGCCGCCCATGAGCAGCAGGGGCAGAAAGACGGCGACCAGCGAGGTGCTCATGGAGAGGACGGTGAAGCCGATTTCGCGCGAGCCCTGCATGGCGGCATCGAGCGGGGACATGCCTTTTTCGAGGTAGCGGGCGATGTTTTCGATGACGACGATGGCGTCATCGACGACAAAGCCGGTGGAGATGGTGAGGGCCATCAGGGAAAGGTTGTCCAGCGTGTAGCCGAGCAGGTACATGACGCCGAAGGTGCCGACCAGCGAGAGCGGGACGGCGATGGAGGGAATGATGGTGGCCCAGACCTCACGCAGGAAGAGAAAGACGACGATGACGACGAGGGCGACGCTGATGAGGAGGGTTTTTTCGACCTCGGTGACGCTTTCGCGGATGGTGGTGGTGCGGTCAACGCCGACGCTGAGGGTGACGGTGGGAGGAATCTCGGCGCGCAGGCGGGGCAGTTCGCGGAGGACGTTGTCGACCGATTCGATGACGTTGGCGCCGGGCACCTTGAAGACGACGATGGCGATGGCGGGCAGCAGGGTGGAGCCGGGACCGGTGTTGGTTCCGGCCAGACCTGCGGATTCGATGTTGGAGACCGAGTCGATGACCTGGCCGAGGTCGCCGAGGCGAACGGGTGCGCCGGTGGTGGCGTTGTAGCCGACGATGAGCGGTGCGTACTCGCGGGCCTTGAAGATCTGGTCGTTGTCGGTGATGAGCCAGCGGTTGCGGTCGTCGTTGAGGTTGCCCTTGGGGCGGTTGGCGTTGGCGTTGCCGAGAGCGGTGCGGATGTCCTCGAGGCCGATGCCGAAGGAGCTGAGCTGCATGGGGTTCAGCTCTGCGCGGACGGCGGGACTGGAGCTGCCGCCGACGAAGACCTGGCCGATGCCGCTGATCTGGGAGATCTTCTGGGCAAGGATGGAGTCGGCCATGTCGTACATCTGGGGCAGCGGAACGACGGACGAGGTGAGGCGCAGGATGAGGATGGGCGCGTCGGCCGGGTTGGTCTTGCGATAGCTGGGGTTCTGCGGCAGGTAGGCGGGCAGCTGGCTGCGGGCGGCGTTGATGGCGGCCTGGACGTCGCGTGCGGCGGCGTCGATGTTGCGGGAGATGTCGAACTGGAGGGTGACGGAGGTGCTGCCGAGCGAGCTGGAGGAGGTCATCTGGGTGACGCCGGCGATGCGCCCGAACTGTTTTTCGAGCGGAGCGGCGACGTTGGATGCCATGGTCTCCGGGCTGCCGCCGGGAAGGCCGGCACTGACGGAGATGGTGGGCAGATCAACCTCGGGCAGGGATGCGACGGGCAGCAGGGAGTAGGCAACCGAGCCGGCCAGCAGGAGAGCCATGCTGAGCAGGGTGGTGGCGACCGGACGACGGATGAATGGAGCAGACAGATGCATCGAATTCACGTCCCTCAGTCGGCAGAGATGGGTGCAAGGCCGAGGACGGACTTGCGGCGGCGGTCGCGCCAGTGGGCGAGCCGGTCGAAGTAGAGATAGATGACCGGCGTGGTGTAGAGGGTGAGCAGCTGGGAGACGAGCAGTCCGCCGACGATGGTGATGCCGAGAGGTCGGCGGAGCTCCGCGCCGACACCGTTGCCGAAGGCCAGCGGAACGCCGCCGAGCAGGGCGGCCATGGTGGTCATCATGATGGGACGGAAGCGAAGCAGGCAGGCCTGGAAGATGGCCTCGGTGGCCGGCTTGCCCTCGGTGCGTTCGGCGGCGAGGGCGAAGTCGATCATCATGATGGCGTTTTTCTTGACGATGCCGATGAGCAGGATGACGCCGATGAGGGCGATGATGCTGAAGTCGGTATGGGTGATGAGCAGGGCGAGGATGGCACCGACGCCGGCCGAGGGCAGCGTGGAGATGATGGTGATGGGGTGGACGTAGCTCTCGTAGAGGACGCCGAGGACGATGTAGACGGTGATGAGCGCGGCGAGGATGAGGATGGGCTCATTGGCGATGGAGGCCTGGAAGGCAGCGGCGGTGCCCTGGAATGCGCCGTTGATGCTGGCGGGAAGGCCGATCTGCTGCTCGACGCGACGGGTGGCGGCGACGGCGTCTCCGAGGGACTTGCCGGGAGCGACGTTGAAGCTGATGACGGTGGCCGGGAACTGGCCCTGGTGGCCGATGGCAAGCTGGGCGCGGGTCTGCTGCCAGTGGGCGAGGTTGCTGAGCGGAACCTGGGTGCCGTTGGCGGACTTGACGTAGAGATCGTTGAGGACGGCCGGGTCGGTCTGGAACTGGGGACTGACCTCGAGGACGACGTGGTACTGGTTCAGCTGGGTAAAGATGATGGAGATCTGGCGCTGGCCGAAGGCGTCGTAGAGGGTGTTGTCGATGTCGGCCATGGCGATGCCGAGCCGGGAGGCGGTGTCGCGGTCGATGACCAGTTCGGCACCGAGTCCGCGATCCTGCAGGTCACTGGCGACATCGCGCAGCTCGGGCTGGCGCTGGAGCGCGGCGACCATGCGGCGGGTGTAGGTGGCCAGCTCGTCGGGATTGGGGTCCTCGAGCGAGTATTGGAATTCGGTGCGGCTGACGCGGTCGGCGACGGTGAGGTCCTGGGACGGCTGCAGGAAGAGCTGGATGCCCTGGACGCGGTTGACGGCCGGCTGCAGGCGCTGGATGACCTGGGTGGCGGAGACTTTGCGGACGCTGAGCGGCTTGAGGTTGATCTGCATGCGGCCGCTGTTGAGGGTCATGTTGGTGCCGTCGACCCCGATGAACGAGGAGATGCTTTCAACGGCCGGATCCTGAAGGACGATTTCGGCAAGCTGCTGCTGGCGGCGGGCCATGTCGGCAAAGGCGATGGACTGGGGTGCCTCAGAGATGCCGAGGATGACGCCGGTGTCCTGCACGGGGAAGAAGCCCTTGGGCACGATGAGGAAGAGGACGATGGTGGCGACCAGGGTGCCGATGGTGACCAGCAGGGTGAGGAACTGGTGCCGCAGGACGACCTTGAGGGTTTTGCCGTACCAGTCGATGACCCACTCGAAGACGCGCTCGGAGGCGCGATAGACGGCTCCCTGCTGCGCGGGCGGCTTGTGGCGCAGGATGCGGGCGCACATCATGGGCGTGAGCGTGAGCGAGACGACGGCCGAGACGAGAATGGTGACGGCGAGGGTGACGGCAAACTCACGGAAGAGCCGGCCGACGACATCGCCCATGAAGAGCAGCGGAATGAGGACGGCGATCAGGGAGACGGTGAGCGAGACGATGGTGAAGCCGATCTGCTCGCTGCCCTTGAGCGCGGCGCGCATGGGGCTGTCGCCTTCCTCGAGGAATCGCGAGATGTTTTCGATCATCACGATGGCGTCATCGACGACGAAGCCGGTGGAGATGGTGAGGGCCATCAGCGTGAGGTTGTTCAGGCTGTAGCCGAGCAGATACATGACGCCGAAGGTGCCGACCAGCGAAAGCGGGACGGCAACCGAGGGAATGATGGTGGCGGAGAGATTGCGCAGGAACAGGAAGATGACCATGACCACCAGCGCAATGGTGAGCATGAGCGAGAACTGGACATCGGCAACCGAGGCGCGGATGACATTGGTGCGGTCGGTGAGGATGCGGATGTGGATGGAGGCCGGCATGCTGAGCTGCAACTGGGGCAGCAGGGTCTTGATGCGGTCGACGACGGCAATGATGTTGGCCCCGGGCTGCCGCTGGATGTTGAGGATGACGGCCGGATGGCTGCCGACGCCGGGCAGGCCCATCCAAGCGGCCTGCTGGGCATTCTCCGCGGCATCGACGACGGTGGAGACGTCCGAGGTGCGGACGGGTGCTCCGTTGCGGTAGGCGATGATGACGGGCTTGTAGTCGCCGCTGGAAAAGAGCTGGTCGTTGGCGCCGATGGTGAAGGACTGGCGGGAGCCGTTGAGCGTGCCCTTGGCCTGATCGACGTTGGCGTTGGCCAGGGCGGTGCGGAGATCCTCGAGGCTGAGGTTGTAGGCGGCAAGCTGGGCAGGATTGGCCTGGATGCGGACGGAGGGCTTCTGCCCGCCGGCGATGGAGACCAGACCGACGCCGGAGACCTGGGAGATCTTCTGGGCGAGGTTGGTGTCGGCGGCATCCTCGACCTGATCGAGAGGCAGCGAATCGGAGGTGAGCGCCAGGGTCATGACGGGCGCGTCGGCAGGGTTGACCTTGCTGTAGATGGGCGGATTGGGCAGGTCGGTGGGCAGGAAGTTGGTGGCGGCGTTGATGGCGGCCTGGACCTCCTGCTCGGCGACGTCAATGTTCTCGGAGAGATCGAACTCGAGGGTGATGATGGAGCCGCCGCCGGAGCTGACGGAGGTCATCTGCTTGAGTCCGGGCATCTGTCCGAACTGGCGCTCGAGCGGAGCGGTGACCGAGGAGCTCATGACGGCCGGGCCGGCACCGGGATAGAAGGTCTGGATCTCGATGATGGGGTAGTCCACCTCCGGGAGGGCCGAGACGGGAAGCTGCTTGTAACCCACCGCGCCGGCAAGCACAATCGCGGCCATCAGCAGCGAGGTGGCAACCGGGCGGATGATGAATGGGCGCGATGGATTCACGGATGCATCCCCTTGTTACGGTCGGCGTGGCCGGTGCGCGTGCCATGCCCGTGCGTGGTCTGGGTGCTGTGCTGCAGGCCCTGCGCGACGGGGCTGAGGTCGGGATTGCCCTCGGCGGAGACGGCCTGCCGGGCCGCGCGGGGTGTGCTGAGATCGACGAGCGAGCCGACGCGGAGGCGGTCGGCTCCGTCAACGACGACCGGCTGACCGGGGGCAACGCCGCTGTCCAGAATGGTGGACTGGCCCTCGGCGAGAGCGACCTTGACCGGGGTCATGCGGGCGTGGTCGGTGCCGGTGGCCGGATCATGCTGGATGGTCCAGACGTAGGCACCCTGATTGCCGGTCTGGATGGCGGCCGAAGGCACGACCAGAGCCGCCGGGCGCTGCTCGAGGATGAGGTGGATGTTGACGAACTGGTTGGGGAACAACTGCTCGTTCGCGTTGGCGAAGACGGCCTTGAGGCGGTCGGTGCCGGTGGTGGTGTCGATCTGGTTGTCGGCGGTGAGCAGCTGGCCGCTGGTCAGTCGGGTGGTGTCGCTGCGGTCATAGGCCTCGGCGATGAGGGTGCGATGGTCGCGCAGAAGGCTGAAGACCTGGGGCAGCTGATTCTCCGGCAGGGTGAAGTAGACGGCGATGGGCTGCATCTGGTTGATGATGACGAGATTGGTGGTGTTGGCCGTGATGATGTTGCCGGGATCGACCAGACGAAGGCCGATCTTGCCGGTGATGGGCGACTGGACGGTGCACCAGTTCAACTGGAGCTGGGCGTTTTCAACGGCGGCCTTGTCGGAAGCGATGGCACCCTCATACTGGCCCTGGGTGGCAAGCTCGAGATCAAGCTGCTCCTTGGAGACGACACCGGCCTCATAGAGCGCCTTGTAACGGCGGTACTCGGCCTGGGCATCCTTGAGCAGTGCCTCGTCATGGATGAGCGTGCCTTTGGCCTGGTCGAGCGCAGCTTTGTAAGGGAGCGGATCGACGACGAGGATGGTCTGGCCCTCGTGGACGGTCTGGCCTTCGGTGAAGTTGACGCGGTTGAGCTGGCCGCTGACGCGCGCCTTGACCGTGACGCTGTAGTAGGGCGTGACGGTGCCGAGAGCCGAGAGATAGATGGGCATCGGCTTCTGCACGACGGGAGTGACCTGCACGGGCACCGGCCGGCTGAGCAGCGCATTGGCCTGACTGGCCATCTGCTGGGCGGCCAGCTTGCGGTTCTGGTAAACGCGCCAGACTCCGGCGGCAATGAGTGCCAGCAGAATTACGTAAACAACGGGGCGTACCCAGCCGGATTTCCGGGGGGCATCCTGTTCATGCGAGGTCATCGTCGGCTCAGACACGGAGAGTGATCCATTTCTTGCGAGATTTGAGGGTACGGCATTGAGAGTGTGGGGCCGAAAATGGCACCCGAAGGAGAACAGCGACAGGGCGTGTGCCGGAGAATGGTCGGGCAACTCCCCTGGAAAAGCAGGCCCGGACAGGGACCTATACATCAAGGTACGGCGCAGCCCCATGCGGCAATGCCAGAATGCTTTGGCACCTGGAGGCAGGCGGAACTGGTTCCAGCGTTACGCCTTCCCCTATGGACGGTCAAGAGGCAAAAAATGTTTCCACTGGAAGTGGTGGGGTGGCCGCATTCTCCTGCCAGCCGGACCGCTTCCCTGGACCGTATGCGTGACCCTGCTTCGGACCGTATTTCGGGACCGCTCCCATGAGATGTGCGAAGCCGGATGGCAGATTCGGGAATTGCTGCGTAAATTGCCTCGGGAATTGCTGCTGGTATGGCAGGGAATCCTGGACAGCGCTGGACGGGCGAGGCCGGGTGAGGCTTTGTTGGGCGGCAGGGAGACGGAGGGTGCGACAGCCGTTCTGCGCCGGTTGATGTGCTGCGCCTATGATGGACTGCGGGGATTCCAGAGATGCGGGTGAGTGGGCAGAGCGACGATGTGACAAAGGCCGGGCGGGCCGACGGCCTGCTGCGGGAGCCGATGCCGTGGCCCGAAGCGCTGGCAGGCATCGATCCCGACAGGGACGTGCCGCTCTGCGTGGATCTGGATGGGACGCTGGTGAAGTGCGACACGCTGCACGATGGGCTGCTGCGGCTGCTGCGGCGGGACCGGCGCGGCCTGTTGCGGGTGTTGGTGGCGCTGCTGCGCGACCGTGCCCGGGGCAAGCAGATGCTGGCCGAGCAGGATGCCGCGGATGGGCGTCGGCTGGAGGTGCAGTCGCTGCCGTGGAATCGTGCGGTGCTGCGCCATCTGCGGCAGGAAAAGAGCCGGGGACGGCGGCTGGTGCTGGCCACCGGAGCCGACCGCCGCGTGGCCGAGCAGGTGGCGGCGCATCTGGGCTGCTTTGACGAGGTGGTGGCCAGCGAGCATGGCCGCAACCTGACGGGGCGGCGCAAGCTGGCGGCGCTGCAGCAGCGGTTTGGCCGCTTTGACTATGTGGGCAACAGCGGCGAGGACGCGGTGCTGCTGCAGGCGGCGCGGGTGGCGGTGGTGGCCAATCCGACGGCGCAGCTGCGGGCGCGGATGAGGTCGGGAAGAGTGCCCGTGGCGGCAACGCTGAGCGAGCGGGCGCCGCTGCGGCAGAGCCTGCCGCAGGCGCTGCGGCTGCACCAGTGGGTGAAGAATCTGCTGCTGGTGGTGCCGCTGCTGCTGAGCCATCGGGCAGGGTTGGCGCAGGGGCTGGCGGCGGTGGTGGCGTTTGTGGCCTTTGGCTGCATGGCCTCGGCCTGCTATGTGTGGAATGATCTGCTGGATGTGGACAGCGACCGCAGGCACGGGAGCAAGCGGCGACGTCCGTTTGCAGCCGGCGAGCTGGGCCTGCCCGAGGGCGCGATGCTGATGGCGGCTCTGCTGGCGGCGGCGTTTGGTCTGTGCCTGCTGCTGCCGGGCAGCTTTGCGCTGTGGCTGTGCGGGTACGGGGTGGTGACGACGGTGTATTCGCTGGGGTTGAAGCGGGTGGCGATTGCCGATGTGCTGGTGCTGGCCGGGCTGTATACGCTGCGACTGTTTGCCGGCGGTGCGGCGACGGGGACGGCGATTTCCGCCTGGTTGAGCACGTTTGCGATCTTCTTCTTCCTGTCCCTGGCGCTGGTGAAGCGGATGCAGGAGCTGGAGACGCTGCGGCAGCGCGAGGGAGCGGTGATTCCGGGGCGCGGCTACCGGGTGACGGATCTGGAGCTGATCCGCAGCCTGGGCGTGGCGGCGGCGGTGGCGGCGCTGGTGATTCTGGCCCTGTATGTGCGCGATCCCGGCGCTACGACGCTCTATGCGCATCCGGAACGGCTGTGGATGCTGCTGCCGCTGCTGGGCTTCTGGCTGCTGCGGATGTGGATGCTGGCCTCGCGCGGGCTGCTGGAGGATGATCCGGTGCTGTTTACGCTGCGCGACCGGGTGAGCGTGGGGCTGGCGGCGGCGACGGCGGTGGTGGTGATGGCGGCCAGCTTCTAGGACGGGCGATGGAGCGTGGGGCGGACGCTGAGGCTAGCGGGCGTTTTTGTAGATCATGTCGAGCAGCTCGTCGTACATGGCCTGGCGCTGGTCCGTGGAGCCGTTGCGGATGGCCTGGGTGGCGCAGTGCTCCAGATGGTTGCGCATGAGCGAGCGGGCAACGGCACGCAGGGCCTGCTGCGCGGAGGAGACCTGGGTGAGGATGTCCGGGCAGTAGCGATCGTCCTCGATCATGCGCTGGATGCCGCGCAACTGGCCTTCAATGCGGCTGAGGCGGCGGAGATTGGACTGCTTGAGCGCGGGGTCAACACCGACGGCGTGGCGGTCTGTGGCGTCGGGAAGTGGGCAGGCGGGCGTGGCAGGGCGCGGGTTCATTGGGAGCTCCGAGGTCGGGATGGGGCGGCGGAAAGCCGCAGCCGGCTGAGGCGAAGACTGTTGGTGACGACGCTGACCGAGCTGAGGGCCATGGCGGCACTGGCCAGCACGGGGCTGAGCAGAATGCCCCAGTGGGGATAGAGCGCGCCGGCAGCGAGGGGAATCATGAAGACGTTGTAGGCAAAGGCCCAGAAGAGATTCTGACGCATGACGCGCATGGTGGCGGCCGAAAGCAGGATGGCATCGAGGACGCCGTGCAGGTCACTGCGCATGAGGGTGATGTCGCCGGCCTCCATGGCGACGTCCGAACCGCTGGCCATGGCGATGCCGACATGGGCGCGGGCCAGCGCGGGAGCATCGTTGACGCCATCGCCGACCATGGCGACGGTGCGGCCCTGGGACTGGAGCCGGGCGATGGTGTCGAGCTTGCCCTGCGGCAGCAGACCGGCGAAGACCTCGTCGATGCCAAGCTGGCTGGCGATGGCGGCGGCAACGTGGGGGTTGTCTCCGGTGAGCATGGCGACGCGCAGGCCGCGGCTGCGGAGCTGCTGGACGACGGCGCGGGAGGTGGGTTTGACGGGGTCGGCAACGAGGATGAGACCGGCAAGCCGACCATCGATGGCAACCCAGAGCGGCGTCTGAGCCTGTGCGGCGGCCTGTGTGGCGCGGGCTTCGAGCGGAGCGGTGGGGATGGCGTTCTGCTGCAGGAATGGAGCGTTGCCGATGAGGACGCGGGCTGCGCCGGGCTGGGCGTCTCGGGCGTCAACTGCGTCAAGGGCGACAGCGGCGTGGGGGATGCGGCCTTCAATGCCCAGACCGGGATGGGCGAGGACATCGATGGGGTCCAGCAGCGGCAGACCGGCGGTGCGGGCTGCTGCGACGACGGCCTCACCGAGCGGATGCTCGCTGGCCCGCTCCAGCGAGGCGGCAAACTGGAGCAGGCGGTCGTGAGCAAACCCGGGCGCAGGCTCGGTGGCGAGGACGACGGGATGACCTTCGGTGAGGGTTCCGGTCTTGTCAAAGACGATGGTGTCCATGGATTGCAGGCGTTCGAGGGCTTCGCCGCTTTTCATCAGCAGTCCTGCGGCGGCACCACGGCCGGTGGCAACCATGACGGCGGTGGGAACGGCCAGTCCCATGGCGCAGGGGCAGGCGATGACGAGCACGGCGACAGAGGCGGCAAAGGCCTGCAGCAGCGCGTGGGGCCCGGCAAAGAGGATCCAGAGCGCAAGCGTGGCCACGGCCAGCAGCAGTACGGTGGGCACGAAGATGGCACTGACGCGGTCGGCCAGATGCTGGATGGGCGCGCGCGTTCCCTGCGCCTGGCGAAGGAGACGGACGATCTGGGCCAGCGTGCCCTGGCTGCCGAGAGCGGTGGCGCGGGCGTGGAGCAGGCCGCGCTGGTTGAGCGTGCCGCCGAGCAGGCGGTCGCCGGGCGATTTCTCGATGGGAAGGGATTCGCCGGTGAGCATGGACTCATCCACAGCGCTGCGGCCGAAGACGACCTCGGCGTCGGTGGGGATGCGCTCGCCGGGGCGGATGACGAGGATGTCGCCCTGCTGGATGGCTTCGGCGGGCAGATCGAACTCTTGGCCGTCCCGCTGGATGCGCGCCAGACGGGGCTGAAGCTGGGTGAGGCGGCGCAGGGCAAGCGCGGTGCGTCCACGGGCACGGCTCTCGAGCGCGTTTCCACTGAGGACAAGGCCGAGGATCAGCAGGCCGGCATCGAAGTAGACCTGGGGCTGGATGCCGTGGCGCAGGAAAAAGTCCGGCGCGAGAGTGACGATGGCCGAGTAAAGGAATGCAGCACCGGTGCCGAGGGCGACCAGCGTGTTCATGTCCGAGGTGCGGTGGCGGAAGGCCGACCAGGCCTTGGTGTAAAAGCGGCGGCCGGACCAGCTGACGATGAGGGCCGAGAGCAGAAGCAGCGACCAGCGCAGGGTGTTGGCGCTGAGGGCAAAGAGCCAGGGCAGGGCGCGGTGCAGCAGCGGCGCATGCAGCAGCGAGCCGAGGAAGCGATCGGCAGGAGTGGCCGGGCCGGACATGAGCGGCATCGAGAGCAGCATGGCGAGCAGACCGGCGGGGACGGTGATGAGGGCCTTGCGACGCAGCTCGTGATACTCCCGGCGGGCAAGGGCATCCTGATTTTCCTGCTCCTCGAGGACGCTGGCCGAGGGGGTGGGCAGATCGGAGCCGTAGCCGGCACTGCGCACGGCGTCGACCAGCGCGGGGATGGTGGCCTCGGCGGGGTCAAAGGTGACGGTGGCGTTGTGGAGCATGAGGTTGACGGTGGCGTCGGCAACACCGCTGGTGGAGCGGAGGGTGCGCTGGACGAAGGACTGGCAGGCGGCACAGCTCATGCCGGTGACCGGGAGCGTGACCCGCTCCAGACGGGCGACGGCCGGGCCAGTCGATTGCGGGGCTGCCGATTGCGGGCCTGTTGCCGGCGCGTCGGGCGATGGCGGGTTGGGGGCAGCGGCGACCGCTGCGGATGCGGGTGGATGCGGGGTGCGGGATTCCATGCGATGCTCCTGGCAGGCGTTGCGGCCGGGGTCAGTCGGCGATGCGAGCCGGGAAGCCGATGCCGTCGATGGCGGCAGGGATGCGCTCCCGGGCGATGAGTGCGGCGTCGTACTGAAGACGGGCCGAGCCGACCTCGACGGACTCCAGGCGGATGCCGGGCAGCGCTTCGAGAGCCTGGGTGACACGACGGACGCAGGCACCGCAGTGCATGCCTTCAATCTGAAGCTGAATGGATTCCATGGGGTGTTCCTCCTGTCTGCCTCGAGTATACATGCCCATGCCCCCCATGGGTATTCCATCGAAAGGTGGAGGGGCGGGAAAAAATATGCGCGCAGCGGAAATCAGGCGCTAGTGCGGGAGCTGGGTGGTGTCCCAGCCGCCGCCGAGGGCGGCGATGAGCTGGACGCTGCTGGTGAATTCGGCGGTTTGGAGGGTGGCCAGGGCGCGCTGGTTCTGGATGAGGGCGTTTTCCGCGATCAGCACCTGGAGCTCGTTGACGACGCCGCCCTGGTACTGCTGACGGGTGATCTGGAGTGCGGTCTGGGCGCTGGCCACGGCGGCGCGCTGTGCGACGTCCTCCTGCTCGAGGATGCGAAGGTTGGACAGGTCGTCCTCGACCTCGTTGAAGGCGAGGAAGATGGTGTTTTTGTAGTTGTCGGCGGCGGCCTGGAAGTTGTCGCGTGCCTGTGCGGTGTAGGCGTGGCGCCTGCCGCCATCGACGAGCAGCTCGGCGGCGGAGGCTCCGAGGGTCCAGAGCGAGCTGGGGCCCTGCAGCCAGGTGCCGCCGTGGGTGCTTTCAAAGCCGCCGGTGCCACCGAGGGTGACGGTGGGATAGAAGGCGCTGATGGCGATGCCGATCTGGGCGTTGGCGGCAGCGGCCTGACGCTCGGCGACGGCAATGTCCGGCCGGCGCTGGAGCAGCTGCGAGGGAACGCCGAGAGGGATGGCCGGCAGGCGGAGATCGAGCGGGGCCGGCGGCAGATGGAAGCTGGAGAGCGGGTAGACGGCGATGGTGCCGACGATGTGCTCCATCTGGGCGCGGACGACGCCGACGTCAATGAGCTGGGCGCGCGTGCTTTCCAGCTGCGTCTGGGCGAGGGCGACGTCGGCGGCGGTGTCGAGGCCCTGGTCGAGGCGCTGCTGGGTGAGGGCGAGCTGGCGTGTGAGCTCCTGGACATCCATCTGCAGGAGACTGGCTTCGAGGTCGAGGCCACGCATCTGGAGGTAGGAGGCGGCAAGCTGCGCCTGGAGGCTGAGCACGACGCCGGCCTGCTGGGCGGCTGTGGCCTGGGCCTGGGCGCGGGCGGCTTCCACGCTGCGGCGGATCTGCCCCCAGAAGTCGGGCTCCCAGCCGGCCTGGCCGACGAGCTGGAGGTCATTGAAGGAGCTGGAGCCGCCGGAGCCGTTGAAGAAGGGGCGATGCTGCGAAAGCTGGTTGTGGGTGAAGGAGGGTCCGGCGGAAAGCGTGGGCGAAAAGGCGGACTGGGCGACGCGGACCTGCTGGCGTGCGGCCTGATAGATGTCCATGGCCTGACGCGCGGCAAAGTTGCTGGTGGCCACACGCTGCTCGAGCTGGTTGAGCTGGGGATCACCGAAGACCTGCCACCACTGGCCGCGCAGCATGCCGTCGGAGGGATGGGCGGCGGTCCAGGAGCCACCCTGCGGGGCTGGCGGCGGCGCGAGCACGGTGGCGGCGCCGGTCTCCTTGTAGAGCGGTGCGGGCGTGTAGGCAGGGCGCTGATAGTCCGGCCCGACGGGATGGCAGCCGGCCAGCAGCAGGGCCGCCGACAGCGCGGGGACGAGCGCAAGACGCAGGGCTGCGGCAGGACGCATCAGATGCCTCCCCGGGCTGCGGCGGCGACTTCGTCCGGAGTGAGGACGCGGACCGGCTCGCCATCGACGAGCGAGTCGGGCGGGTCCTGGATGACGCGGTCGGCGGCGGTGATGCCGGTGTTCACCTGCACGGTGCGGCCATCGTCCTGGCCGATGGTGACGCGGACGAGGTGGGCGACGCCGTTGCGGACGACGCCGACCTGCAGGCCGGCGCTGCGGAAGATGAGGGCCGAGACGGGCAGGACGAAGACGTTGCCGACGGGAGCGACCTTGAAGTGAGCCTGGGCGAGGGTTCCGGCCAGCAGCTCGCCGGAGGGATTGGCGACATCGACCTCGACGAGCAGGGTGCGGGTGGCCGGATCAATGGCGCTGGCGGTGCGGACGACGCGGCCGGTGAAGGTTTTGCCGGGATGCTCGGGGAAGGTGAGATCGACGGACTCGCCGAGGTGGACGGAGTCGGAGTAGACCTGGGGAACGCTGGAGTAGACGCGCAGGGTGTGGATGGCCTGCATGTGGAAGAGCTCGTTGCCGGCGCCGACGTTGATGAGCTGGCCGATGTCCACGTTGCGTGCGGTGACGACGCCGTCAAAGGGGGCGTAGATGCTTTCAAAGGAGGTGAGCTCGCGCAGGCGCTGGACGTTGGCGCGGGCGGAGGCAACCTGGGCCGCGGTGGACTGGGCCTGGTAGGCGAGGATGTCGGTGTTCTGCTGGGAGACGGCGTGGGTGGCGATGAGGCTGTTGTAGCGGTCGCTCTGGATTTTGGCGTTGCTGGCGTTGGCTTCGGCGGTCTTCAGATCGGCTTCGGCCTGGACCAGCTGCTGATCGACCTCGGGGGTGGCGATGCGGGCCAGCAGTGCGCCTTTTTTCACGCGGGCACCAATGTCGTAGTACCAGTGGGTGAGGTAGCCGGGTGTGCGGGAGTAGATGGGCGAATCGGTGTATGCGGTGACGTTGCCGGGGAGGACGAGATCGACCAGCGGCTTGCCGGGAACCGGCGGCGCGACGATGACGGCAGGTCGGGCGAGATCCGCGGTGCGGCGGGCGAGCGCTGCCTGGGCATGGATGCGGGGCAGGATGCCGACGACGGCGAGGACGGCCAGCAGCAGGACGATGCCGAGCAGCCCGGCGATGGCCTGGGCTGAAGAGATGGGCCGGCGCTCAGGTGCCTGATCGGTGTGGCCGTGGGCCGGAGGGTTGGCAGACGAAGGAGTATGGCTCATAGGGACTCCGGAAATTCTTCGTAGTCGATGCCCTGCCCGGGGGAGCTGGTGCGCAGTTTGCGGCGTTCCAGCCAGCCGTGGAGGGCGGCAAAAAAGGTGGGGACAAAGAGCAGCGTGGCCACGGTGGCCAGCAGAAGTCCGCCGATGACGGCGCGACCGAGGGGGGCATTCTGCTCGCCGCCATCGCCCAGGCCGAGCGCCATGGGAACCATGCCGATGATCATGGCCAGGGCGGTCATGAGGACCGGGCGAAAGCGGACGAAGCCGGCGTTGAGCGCGGCCTGCCGGGCATCGCCGACCAGTGCGGTGAGCTGTTCGCGGGCAAAGCTGACGACGAGGATGGAGTTGGCCGTGGCCACGCCCATGCACATGATGGTTCCAGTGAGGGCCGGGACGCTGAGATGGGTGTGGGTGAGGAACAGGAACCAGACGATGCCGGCAATGGCGGCCGGAAGAGCGCTGATGATGAGGAACGGATCGAGCCAGGACTGGAAGTTGACGACGATGAGCAGGTAGACCAGCAGGATGGAGAAGGCCAGGCCGGAGAGCAGGCCGACGTAGGACTGCTGCATGGTCTCACTCTGGCCGCGAAGGACGACCTGGGTGCCGCGCGGAGCGAGCTTCTGGTCCTGGGCGACGATCTGCTGGATGCGGCGGGTGACGCTGCCGAGGTCGGTGCCTTCGACGTTGGTGAAGATGTCGAGGACGGGCTGGACGTCGTAATGGCTTTCGGTGCCCATCTCGACGCCGGGGTCGATGGAGGCCAGGTTGCCGAGGATCTGGGTGGATGCAAGGCTGCCGGGTGCAGCCGTGGTGGCCGCGCCGGGAGTGGAGCCGGTGATGCCGGGAGCGCCGGCCGGCGACGGTGCGGGAGTGTCGAGCGTGGGCGCGGTGCCCTGGGCGACGGTGATGGGAATGCTCTGCAGCTCGGGGATGGTTTCCAGGTCGTACTGCGGGGACTGGACGGCGATGTTGTAGGAGACGCCGTTGCGCGGATCGAGGTAGAAGTTGGGGGTGGTCTGGAAGCTGCCGCTGAGCGAGACGAGGACGCTGCCGATGACGTCGCGCTCCTTGAGTCCGACGAGCGCGGCGCGGGTGCGATCGACGTTGACGGTGAGCTCGGGGGCGTTGAAGGGCTGCTGGATGCGGGCATCGACGGTGCCGGGGACGTAGGCGATCTGGCTGAGCAGCTTGTCGGCAAAGGCGCGGTTGGCTTCAAGATTGTGGCCGATGACCTGCACGTCAATGGGAGCGCCGAGACCGAAGTTGAGGATCTGGGTGACGATGTCGGTGGGCAGGGCGTAAAACATGACGCCGGGGAACTGGGTGTGGAGTTTCTCGCGCAGCAGATCGGTGTAGTGGCGTGAGGAGTGGTGGTGCGGCTTGAGCTGGACGTAGATGTCGGCGTCGGCGGTGCCCACCGGATTGGAGGTGGAGTAGGTGAGCGCATAGCTGGAGTAGGGCAGGCCGATGTTGTCGATGATGGTGCTGACCTCGTCGGCGGGAATGACGCGGCGGATGGCCTGGTCGATCTGGTCGCAGAGCGCGGCGGTTTCCTCGATGCGGAGGCTGGTGTGGGCGCGGACGTGGATCTTGATGGCGCCGGCATCGCTGTCGGGGAAGAAGTCCTGACCGAGCCAGGGGATGAGCGCAAGCGAGGCCAGACAGAGGAGCAGGAAGCAGGCGATAAATGCGCGTGCGTGATCGACGCAGAAGGTGAGCAGGCTGAGATAGCCGAGGCGAAGACGCTCGAAGAGGGACTCAAAGAGGCGCTGAAAGACGAGGAAGGGATTGCGGCTGGTCTGGCGGCGCGCAATGGCCGCGTCATCGTGCTCGCGCAGCAGGTACTTGGCCATGGTGGGCACGATGGTGCGCGAGAGCAGATAGCTGGCCAGCATGGCGAAGACGACGGATTCGGCCAGCGGGACGAAGAGATAGCGGGAGACGCCGGAGAGGAAGAACATCGGCACGAAGACGATGCAGATGGAGAGCGTGGAGACGAAGGCGGGGACGGCGATCTGCGCGGCGCCGTCAAGGATGGCCTGCTCGATCTCCTTGCCCTCCTCGAGATTGCGGTTGATGTTTTCAATCTCGACGGTGGCGTCATCGACGAGGATGCCGACGGCGAGCGCGAGTCCGCCGAGGGTCATGATGTTGATGGTCTCGCCGAGGGCCGAGAGGACGATGAGCGAGGTGAGGATGGACAGCGGAATGGAGACGGCGATGATGAGCGTGGAGCGCCAGCTGCCGAGAAATACCAGGATCATGACGGCCGTGAGGCAGGCGGCGATGATGGCCTCACGGACGACCCCGCTGATGGCCGAGCGGACGAAGATGGACTGGTCGGAGAGCGGGGTGATGCGGAGCTGGCGGGGCAGCTCGGAGTGGATGAGCGGCAGCTTGTCCATGACGCTCTGGATGATCTTGAGCGTGGACGAGGAGCCGGTCTTCATGATGAGCATCAGCGAGGCGCGCTGGCCGTCGACGCGGACGATGTTGGTCTGGGGCGGGAAGCCGTCGCGGACGTGGGCCACGTCATGCATGTAGACGACGGTGCCGTTGATGGACTTGATGGGAAGGTCGTTGAGCTCCTGGATGGTGAGCGGGGCGGCGTTGGATTCGACGGCGTATTCGAGCTTGTGAATCTTGATGGTGCCGGCCGGGGCGATGATGTTCTGGGCGCTGACGGCATTGACGACATCGGCCGGGGAGATGCCGCGGGCCTGCATGGCGTGGGTGTCGAGATCGACCTGAATCTGGCGCTGTTTGCCGCCGTAGGGATAAGGGATGGACGCGCCTTCGACTGTGGCCAGCTGGGTGCGGATGAAGTTGGTGCCAAGATCGAAGAGCTGCTGCTCGGTGAGCCCCTGGCCGCTAAGTCCAAGCTGGAGGACGGGCACGGTGGAGGCGTTGTACTGGATGATGAAGGGCGGGACGGTGCCGGGCGGCAGCGAGCGCAGCTGGGTCTCGCAGATGGCGGTGACCTCGGCGACGGCGGCGCCGATGTTCACATGGGGATGAAAGAAGATCTTGATGACGGCGATGCCGTTGAGCGACTGCGACTCAATGTGGTCGATGTCGTTGACGGTGGTGGTGATGCCGCGCTCGTTGTTGTAGACGATGCGGGTGGCCATCTGATCGGCGGACAGGCCGGTGAACTGCCAGACGACGCTGACGACGGGAACGTTGATGTCAGGAAAGATGTCCGTGGGCATCGTCAGGATGCTGACGACGCCGAGGATGAGAAGCATCAGCGAAAAGACGACGAACGTATAGGGTCGCCGTAATGCAAGCCGGACAATCCACATGTTTCAGGGCGCTCCCGAATGAATGCGTGCGACGGAGGTCTGCGGTGCCTTTATCTTACAGGTTGCTACATGCCCGCATTGCGTGGCGGTTGCGCTGCCGGGCTGGAAGCCGAGGCTGCGTTGCCCGCTTGCGGCTCTGCCTGCTCTGGGTGGGGATGGCGGACCTTCTGGCGGGTCAGCTTGAGCCCAATGCAGCGCATGCAGGGGTACGGACGCGGGTCTGTGGCTATTAGAGTCGGAATCCGGGGCAGACGATGCAGAAAATTGCGCACGTCGTGATGACGTGCGCGAGGGAGCAGGCCCTAGGGTGGAGCAGTTGCAGCCGGGGGTGACGGCGCGGCAGTGGCCGTTATGGGCGCGGCTGGGGCAGCGGAAACTGGCGGTCAAGGTCGAGGTTGAGGGCCAGGACGTGGACGCGCGGCTCGCCCAGCAGACCGAACTGGCGCTGGTCGGTGTTGCGGTCGATGAGCTGCTGCACCTGCGACAGGGTGGCATGGCGGGCACGGGCCACACGGGCCGCCTGGAAGTCGGCGGCTGCGGGCGTGATGTCCGGATCGAGGCCGGAGCCGGAGGCGGTGACCAGATCGACGGGCACGGGAGCGGTGGAGGTTTCCGCCTGCTCGGCGGCGACGGAGGCCTGCACGCGGTCGGCGAGCCGGGCGCTGGAGGGCGACCAGTTGGAGCCGCCGGAGGAGGTGGCGTCATAGCCGCTGCCGGCAGCCGAGGGGCGGCTGTGGAAGTAGGCTGCGCCGTGAAAGGGCTGGCCGATCCAGCGGGAGCCGACGAGGGTTCCGTGCTGCAGGAGCAGTTCGCCGTTGGCCTGCTGCTTCCAGAAGGTCTGGGCCAGGACGGTGACCAGCAGCGGATAGCCGAGGCCGAGCAGCAGCGTGGTGAGGAGGGTGAAGCGGAGTGCGATGGCGAGCTGTTTTCCCATGATGGATGTCTCCGATGTGGGCTGGTGCCGGGTTAAGCCAGATGCAGTGCCGTGATCAGCAGGTCGATGATCTTGATGCCGATGAAGGGTGCAATGAGTCCGCCGAATCCGTAGAGGAGCAGGTTGCGCCGCAGCAGAGCCTCGGCGCTCATGGCACGGTAGCGGACGCCCTTGAGCGCCAGCGGGATGAGGAAGACGATGATGAGCGCGTTGAAGATGACGGCGGAGAGGATGGCCGACTGCGGCGAGTGAAGGCGCATGATGTTGAGCGCGTTCATGACCGGGAAGGCGACGGCAAACATGGCGGGCAGAATGGCGAAGTATTTGGCAACGTCATTGGCGATGGAAAAGGTGGTGAGCGCGCCGCGGGTCATGAGGAGCTGCTTGCCGATTTCGACGATTTCGATGAGCTTGGTGGGGTTGGAGTCGAGATCGACCATGTTGCCGGCTTCCTTGGCGGCCTGGGTGCCGGTGTTCATGGCAACGCCGACGTCGGCCTGAGCCAGAGCGGGAGCGTCGTTGGTGCCATCGCCGGTCATGGCGACGAGTTTGCCGCCCTGCTGCTCGCGGCGGATGAGGTCCATCTTGTCCTTGGGCTTGGCCTCGGCGAGGAAGTCGTCCACGCCGGCCTCGCGGGCGATGGCGGCGGCGGTGAGGGGGTTGTCGCCGGTGATCATGACGGTGCGGATGCCCATGCTGCGCAGCTGGGCGAAGCGCTCCTTCATGCCGCCCTTGACGATGTCCTTGAGGTGGATGACGCCGAGTGCGGTGTCATTTTCCGCGACGACGAGCGGGGTTCCACCGGAGCGGGCGATGGTTTCGACGATCTGCCGGACGCCGTCGGGCATCTGGCCGCCGGCCTCGGTGAGGTGGCGTGCGATGGCGTCTGCGGAGCCTTTGCGGATGATGCGGTTGCCGAGGTTGACGCCGGACATGCGGGTGACGGCGCTGAAGGGGATGAACTCGGCGTGGGAGGGAGCCATTTCGCGGCCACGCAGGCCGTGGCGCTCCTTGGCCAGAACGACGATGGAGCGGCCTTCAGGGGTTTCATCGGCGAGCGAGGAGAGCTGAGCGGCGTCGGCCAGCTGGTCGGGGGTGATGCCGGGAGCGGGCAGGAATTCGGCGGCTTCGCGGTTGCCGAGGGTGATGGTTCCGGTCTTGTCGAGCAGCAGGGTGTTCACGTCCCCGGCAGCCTCGACGGCGCGGCCGGACATGGCCAGGACGTTGTGCTGCACGAGGCGGTCCATGCCGGCGATGCCGATGGCCGAAAGCAGGCCGCCGATGGTGGTGGGGATGAGGCAGACCAGCAGCGAGACGAGCACGAAGACGCTTTGCGGTGCTCCGGAGTAGATGGCAAAGGGCTGGAGGGTGACGACGGCGAGCAGAAAGATGAGCGTGAGGCCGGCGAGCAGGATGTTGAGGGCGATTTCGTTGGGGGTCTTCTGGCGTTCGGCCCCTTCGACGAGGGCGATCATGCGGTCGAGGAAGGTTTCGCCGGGGTTGGAGGTGATGCGGATGCGGAGCTGATCGGAGAGCACACGCGTGCCGCCGGTGACGGCCGAGCGGTCGCCGCCGGCCTCGCGGATGACGGGAGCCGATTCGCCGGTGATGGCCGACTCATCGACGGAGGCGACGCCCTCGATGACTTCGCCGTCGCCGGGGATGAGCTGGCCGGCGATAACGAGCACGAGATCGTCCATGCGCAGCTTCGTGCTGGGAACATCCTCAAGCTCGCCGTTGTCGGCGATGCGATGGGCGATGGTTTCGGATTTGGCGCGGCGCAGCGCATCGGCCTGGGCCTTGCCGCGGCCTTCTGCCATGGCTTCGGCGAAGTTGGCGAAGAGGACGGTGAACCAGAGCCAGAGGGTGATCTGGAGATCGAAGCCAATGGCCGGACGATGGGCGAGGATGTCGCGAAGCACGAGCACGGTGGTGAGCACGCAACCGACTTCCACGACGAACATGACGGGGTTGCGGGCCATCAGGCGCGGATCGAGCTTGCGCAGGGCATCGACGGAGGCGGTGGAGACGATGCGGCGATCCCAGAGGGATTTTTTACGGGGCGAGTGCTTGCGGTTGCTGTCGGCGGACATCATGGGCGGCAATCTCCTCAGAAGCTGTGGCCGGCGTGGAGCAGCAGGTGCTCGAGGACCGGACCGAGGCTGAGTGCAGGGAAAAAGGTGAGGGCCACGACGATGAGAATGACGCTGACGAGCAGGACGGCAAACAGCGGCGTGGTGACCGGGAAGGTTCCCTGGGAGGGCGGCGTGTAGCGCTTGGAGGCCAGGTTGCCGGCCAGGGCAAGGACGGGAACGATCATGAGAAAACGACCGGCAAGCATGGCGAAGGCCAGCGTGAGGTTGTACCAGTCGGTGTTGGCGTTGAGTCCGGCAAAGGCGGAGCCGTTGTTGGCTGCAGCCGAGGTGTAGGCGTAGAGAATCTCGGTGAGACCGTGCGGTCCGGAGTTGTTCAGGCTGGAGAGGCCCAGATGCGGCAGCAGCAGGGAGATGGCGGCAGAGGTGAGCACGATGAGGGGAAAGATGAGCGTGTAGAGCATGGCCATCTTGACGTCATAGGCCTCGATCTTTTTGCCCAGATACTCGGGAGTGCGGCCGACCATGAGTCCGGCGATGAAGACGGCCAGGACGACGAAGATGATCATGCCGTAGATGCCGCTGCCGACGCCGCCGAAGACGACTTCGCCGAGCAGCATGTTGGTGAGGACGACAAGGCCGCCGAGCGGGGTGAAGGAGTCATGCATGGAGTTGACGGCGCCGCAGCTGGTGTCTGTGGTGGCGACGGCAAAGAGCGAGGAGTTGGCGATGCCGAAGCGGACCTCCTTGCCCTCCATGTTGCCGCCGGACTGCGAGACGGAAGCATGCTGGCTGACCGAGTGCCAGAGGGGATTGGGCGCGGATTCCGCCCAGTAGGCAACGAGGATGCCGGCGAAGAAGAAGACGGACATGGCGGCAAAGACGGCCCAGCCATGGCGCGGGGAGCCGGTGATGCGGCCGAGCGTGGCGGTGAGCGCGGCAGGCAGCAGGAGGATGGCAAGGATCTCGAGGAAGTTGGTCAGCGGGGTGGGATTTTCAAAGGGGTGGGCGCTGTTGGCGTTGAAGAATCCGCCGCCGTTGGTACCCAGCTCCTTGATGGCCTCCTGCGAGGCGACCGGACCCTGCGCGATGCGCTGGGTGGATTGCGCTGCGGTGGGCTGGACCAGGTGCGCGGTGTCATAGGGGCGGAGATTCTGAACCACGCCCTGGCTGACGAGGATGAGGGCAAGAACGAAGGCGCCGGGAAGCAGCACGCGGAAGGTGACGCGGGTGAGATCGACCCAGAAGTTGCCAAGCGTCTGCTGCTCGCGGCGGGCGATGCCGCGGATGACGGCAGCGGCGACAGCCAGCCCGACAGCGGCCGAGGCGAAGTTATGGTAGGCGAGACCGGCCATCTGGGTGAGATAGCTCATGGTCGTCTCCGGCGTGTAGGCCTGCCAGTTGGTGTTGGTGGTGAAGGATGCGGCGGTGTTCAGCGCGAGCAGGCCGGGGACGGCGGGCAGGTGCTCGGGATTGAGCGGCAGCCAGAGCTGGAGGCGCTGCAGCAGGTAGAGCAGCAGCATGGAGACGAGGCTGAAGGCGAGCAGTGCCAGTCCGTATTCGATCCATGTCATCTCCGCCTGGGCGTCGATGCCGCAGAGCCGGTAGAGCAGCCGCTCGACGGGCGAGAAGACGGGATCGAGAATGGTCGATTCCCGCTCGAAGACCCGCGCCAGATAGTGACCGAGCGGACGGGTGAGCAGGAGCAGGATGGCAAAGAGCAACAGAATCTGCAACCAGCCGTTGGCCGACATCAGAACTTCTCCGGGCGCAGAAGCGCGTAGACGAGATAGACCATCAGGAGGATGGAAAGTGCGAGAACGACTGCGGTTTCCAGGGACATGGGATTTACCTCAATCGCCGGCAGGCATGGAGATAGCCAAAGGCCAGGGCAAAGAACAGGACGGAGACGAAGACGGCGAACAGATCCGACATGGCAAGACCCCCTGGCAAGGCACGAACTCCACGCGTGTGCCTGGATTTGTCTCCGATGCGTGCTGCGGAGAAGGCACTCCGGCGCTGGCGGGATGCATGGGCACCCGAAGCAGCCTGGCACCGGGAGCATCCCAAGACCGAGTGTGCGACAGGAGGAATAAAAATCCCATAAAGACGGGCAGGCGGGGAGAAAAAATCCCTCCCAAAGTGGGAGGGTCGGTGGTGGGCGCGGGGAGTGATCTCGGTGGCTAGCGTGCGTCCTGGGTGACGATGTGGACATCGACCTGCGGAGCGCCCTTGAGCAGGCTTTGGATGGCGGAGTAGTAGAGATATTTGCGGAAGCCGTGGACGGATTTTCGTCCCACGATGATCTGGGTGATGCGTTTTTCCCGGGCGAAGGCGGCGACGGAACTGGCGACGGTCTTGCCCTTGAGGAAGACGACCTGTGCGGAGAGGTTTTCCGCAAAGCGGATGTTGGCCTGGAGGCTGCGACGCTCCTCGGGATCGAGTTCCTCGCTGTCGCTGACGTGGAGGACGAAGAGTTCGGCATCGATGCCCTCGGCGATGCGGGCGCCACGGGCGATGAGCTGCTGGGCGGAGGGACTGGCGCTCATGCAGACGGCGACGCGCTCCTGCACCTGCCAGTGATCTCCGAATCGCTTGCGACGGAGATAGGCATCGAGGCTGCGATCGACGGTGCGGGCGACCTGGCGCAGGGCCAGTTCGCGCAGAGCCATCAGGTTGCCGCGGCGGAAGAAGTTGCCGAGAGCGCGATCGACGCGGTCCTGGGGATAGATGTCGCCGCGCTGCATGCGGGTCTGGAGCGCCTCGGGCGTGAGGTCGGCCATGACGACCTGGTCGGCGCGCTCGAGCACCCAGTCGGGGACGGTTTCGCGGACGGAGATGCCGGTGATGCCCTGAATGGTGGGCCCGAGGCTTTCGACGTGCTGGATGTTGACGGTGGTGAGGACGTCGATGCCGGCGGCGAGCAGTTCAAGTACATCCTCGTAGCGCTTGCGGTTGCGGCTGCCGATGACGTTGGTGTGGGCCAGCTCGTCGACGAGGACGACGGCGGGCCTGCGGGCGAGGATGGCATCGACGTCCATCTCCTCGAAGATGGCGCCCTTGTACTCAAGCTGGCGGCGGGGGATGCATTCGATCTGCCCGGCAAGCTCGACGACGCCCTTGCGGCCGTGGGTTTCGATGATGCCGGCGACGATGTCCTCGCCGCGGCTGGAGCGGCGCTGGGCCTCGCTGAGCATGCTGTAGGTTTTGCCGACTCCGGGAGCGTAGCCGAGGAAGATTTTGAAGATGCCGACGGTCTTTTCCTCGGCGGCTTTCTCCAGCCACTCTTCGGGAGTTTTTTGGGAAAGACGATCTTCCTCGTTGGCGGGCATGCGCAAACCTCAATACTTCGTACAATACTACGCATGCGACGGAATGGAATCTTGCGATGGATGCCGTATGGGCTGGGCAGCCTGGCGGTGGTGGTTGTTACGGCGGTGAATTTCCGGCTGCTGCATGCGAACCTGAGCACGGTTTCGCTCTCGTTCCTGCTGGTGGTGCTGGTGACGGCGGCGAGGGCGGGATTGCGTCCCGCGATCTTTACGTCGCTGCTGGCAACGCTGGCGTTCAATTACTTTTTTCTGCCGCCGATCTACACGCTGACAGTGGCCGACACGCGGAACTGGGTGGCGCTGTTTGCCTTTCTGATGACGGCGATCATCGCCAGCCAGCTGGCGGAGCGCGCGCGAAGCCAGGCGGAGACGGCCAACCAGCGACGGCACGAGGTGGAACAGCTCTATAACCTGAGCCAGCAACTGCTGATTACGGAGAATACAACGGAACTGCTGACGCGGATACCGGGTGACATCACGCTGCTGTTTGGGCTGGAGGAAGTGGCGCTCTATGCCAGCAGCCGGAACCGGATCTATCGCTCCAGCGGGAATGCGATGGACCTGCCGGCGGAGCGGCTGCGCGAGGCGGCGGTGAGCCGCGATATGCAAACGGATGGCGAGCGGGTGCTCTATGCTCCGCTGATGATGGGCATGCGCTCGACGGGCGCGGTGGCGCTGCGGGGCACGCTGCCCTCGCGGGAGACAACCGAGGCGCTGGCCGGGCTGGTGGCCATTGCCGTGGAGCGCGCCGTGGCGCTGGAGAAGCTGACCCGCGCAGAGGCGGCACGGGAGAACGAACGGCTGCGGACGGCGCTGCTGGACTCGATCACACATGATCTGCGGACACCGCTGACGTCGATCAAGGCATCGATCACGAGCGTGCGGCAGATGCCGAATCTGGACGCGGAGCAGAGGGAAGAGCTGCTGGCGGTGATTGAAGAGGAGACGGACCGGCTGAACCGGCTGATTGCCGAAGCTGTGGAGATGGCACAACTGGACGCGCGCGAGGTGAAGCTGGATCTGCAGCCGCATCCGGTGCGGGCGGCCGTGGAGCAGGCGATGGCGGAGGTGGCCGAGGCGCTGGCCGAGCATCCGGTGGAGCTGCGGATTCCGCAGAGCCTGCCGCTGGCGAAGATGGACCTGGCGTACATCACGAAGGCGATGCATCACCTGCTGGAGAATGCGATCAAGTACTCCGAGCCGGGCAGCCCGATCCACGTGAGCGCCGAGTGCGAGGCGGGAGTGGTGACGGTGCATGTGGCCGACCGCGGAGCCGGGATCGACGAGCTGGAACAGTCGATGATCTTTGACAAGTTCTATCGCGGACGGTCACGGCGCGGGCTGGTGTCGGGAACCGGAATGGGGCTGCCGATTGTGCGGGCGATTCTGGAGGCGCATCGGGGAACGATTCGCTGCACCAGCCAGGTGGGTCATGGATCGGTGTTTTCCTTCACGCTGCCGGCGGCATAAAGTACTGCGCCATCCGGGCGCAAGCGAAATGCCTGCGGCCGGATGGCGGTTGGGGTCAGGATCTGTACCCGGAAGCGGGAACAGGCGCTAATAGGGACGCGCGTTCTGCGTGTGCTCGGTCCAGTCGTCGGTGCGGAAGGGCACGGCGGGTAGACCGGCGCCGTTGTAGAGCGTGGCGCGCGGGTTGGACTGCCAGGCGTAGCGCGCGGCAACCGGATGCGGCACCTGGGGCGAGGTGAGCACGATGGAGTTGCCGTGAATGCTGGCATCGGCCCAGTACCATGTGTGATCGGCACCGGCGAGAGAAAACTCCTCGGCCTTGCCCCCTTTGGCGACCAGACCGCCGTGGGTGTGGGCAAAGTAGACGCGCAGACGGTTGCCGCTGATCTTCATGTGGGTGTAGGTGGGACCCTGATCGACGACCTTCTGGTGGTAATAGCCGCGCAGGGCGCAGCGGGCCAGGCGATCGCCGACGGGGACCTTGTCCTTGGAGTGAATGTTGTCCGCGTCTCCGGTGTCAATGGTGACGGCCAGGCAGGTGTTGGGCACGGTGGCAACGGTGATGGCCTGGGACTCGCGGGTTTCGGTCCAGTCATCGCCATTGACGGGCGTGGCACTGCGTGGCATGAAGGCGGGCAGACTGACGATGTAGAAGGGGAAGTTGCCCTGCTGGAAGAGCTGGCGCCAGTCGGCAATCATGGCCGGAAGCAGGCGGCGGTAGGCGTAGCCGCGGGGTGAGTTCTGCTCGCCCTGATACCAGATGGCTCCGGCGAGGGAGACGGGCGCGATGGGCTTGAGCATGCCCTGGTAGAGGACGGTGGGCATGACGGGCCAGTTCTCATAGGTGAGCGGCATGGGCTGGGGCGGACGGGCATCGACGCTGAGCTTGCCCTTCCAGGTGCCGGCCAGCGGGATGGATGTGTTGTCGCCGAGCTTCAGGTAGAGATCGGCCGGCTTGGCGAGAAAGCCGCCGTCGGGCTTGGTTTTGAAGACGCGAATGACGATGGAGTTGGTGCCCGGATGCAGGACGCCGGGACGCAGGAAGTAGACGCGCGGGTTCTCAACCCAGGAGCTGGCACCGACCATCTGTCCGTTGATGTAGACGGTGTCCATGCGCTCGATGGAGCCGAGGTAGATGGCGGCGCGACCGGCTGGGAGCGGGTCCGGCAGGGTGATCTGACGCCGGAACCAGGCAACGGCCGGTGTGGTGGGCACGCCAAGCTGGGCAAAGCCGCCGGGAATGGTGACCGGGGCCCAGGAGGCATCGTCGAGGGTGGGCGACTGCCAGTGCTGCTGCTGGCCGATGTCGTAGCGGTCGTACCAGTGCTCGATGTAGTTGCCGTATTCGGGGGCATTCTGGTCGCGAAGACGGGCAAGCTCGGCCAGCGGGACATCGAAGTCGTGGATGCGGGCCAGGGCTGCTGCGCCGGTCCAGGATTCAGCCGGAGTGCCACCGACGGCGTCAATGATGAGGCCGATGGGAACGTGGGTGTGCTGGCGGAGATCACGGGCGAAGAACCAGGCGACGGCCGACATCCAGGTGGCGTTCTGCGGGGTGACGGGCTGCCAGTTGCCCTGCACGACGTTGACGGGCCGGTAGGCGGTGTGGGGCATGACGTTGAAGAAGCGGACCTGGGGGTCGTCGGCTGCCTTGACCTCGGCCTCACCATCCTTGACCATGCGCAGCGGCAGCTGCATGTTGGATTGCCCGCTGCAGAGCCAGACGTCTCCGATGAGGATGTTGTGAAGCTGGACGGACTGGTGGTCGCCGGTGATCTGGAGCGTATATGGCCCGCCGACGGGCGGCGGCTGGATGGAAAGCTGCCAGCGGTGATCGGCAGCGGCAACGGCCGTGGCAGTGTGGTCGCCGAGGGTGACGTGGATGGTGTCGCCCGGTTCCGACCAGCCCCAGAGGACATCCGGCTTGCCGCGCTGCAGGACCATGTTGTCGGCAAAGAGGGTGCTGACGAAGGGCTGGGAATGGGGGTCGATGGGCTTCATCCGAAAGATGCCCGGCGTGGGCTGCGCGAGGACGGGCAGAGCTGCGGCGAGTAGCAGAACGAGAGCAGCAGGTTTCATGAACAGACTCCGATGGCTGGGTGCAAGGGTGAGGTGCTGGAAATGGGTTTGCATGCCGACAGTTGCCGAGCCGAAGCAGGAAAAAGCGGCCAACAGCGGCACTATACACGACGGAAGAGCGGGGTGGATAGTCTCAGAAATCGTCTACTGTATCGATTTATTTTCTTGCGCGGGGTGGTGAGGGTTTGTTATGTTTTGTGGGCTCAGGAAAGGCCGGTTGCGAAAGCGTTTTCGCGGAAGATGCATGCTGCGGAGGCAGGGGATGAGCGTGCGAGGCCATGCGGTGCAATGCGCCAGACGGCAGCGCCGATGGCGGCTGAAGCAGATGGAGCAGGTGAGGCGGAAGGATGCGAGAGCAGATGGAACAGGTCGTTCGGCAGGGGATGGCAGCGGGGTTGCGGCAGGGTTGGAGTTGGAAGCGGAGTGGCGGCATGGCTGGCCTGCTGCTGCGGCAGGGGGTGTGTGCCGGACTGGCGCTGCTGCTGCTGCCGGCTGCCGGAGCGCAGCAGCCGTCGACGGTGGCCATCACGGTGGACGTGAGCCAGGGAGCGGCAACCGGGGATGGAGCGCATGCGGGGACGAAGATCAGCCGCTACCTGTTTGGCCAGTTCGCCGAGAATCTGGGCCATGGGCTCTATGGCGGGATCTGGGTGGGACCGGATTCGGCGATTCCGAATACGCGCGGGATACGCAAGGATGTGGTGGAGGCGCTGCGGGCGATCCATGTGCCGGATGTGCGCTGGCCGGGCGGCTGCTTTGCCGACCAGTACCACTGGCGCAAGGGGATTGGCCCGGCGGCGCAGCGTCCGGCGACGCTGAATGCGGCCTGGGGCAATGTGGTGGATACGAATGCCTTTGGCACGGACGAGTTTCTGGACTTTATGCAGCAGATTGGCAGCGCACCCTATGTCTCGGTGAATGTGGGATCGGGGACGGTGGAGGAGGCAGCCGACTGGGTGGAATACATGACGGCGGCGGCACCGACGGCACTGGCCAGGGAACGCGCGGCCAACGGACATGCGGCCGCGTATCGGGTGGGTTTTCTGGGATTGGGCAACGAGAGCTGGAGCTGCGGCGGGGATATGTCGCCGGAGTTCTATGTGAGCCAGATGAAGCGCTACAGCCGGTTTGTGAACAACATGAACCCGGCGCAGCAGCATGACGACCAGATGTGGAAGATCGCCGTGGGTCCGGGAACGGCGGATACGAAGTGGACCGAGGCGGTGATGCAGGCGTGGAAACAGCATGACTGGAGCTGGGATATTCAGGGGATGTCGCTGCACTGGTACACGGTGCCGAATGGGTGGCCGCCATCGACGCCATCGACCGGATTCGGGTTGAAGGATTATGTGCGGACGATCCAGTCGGGGATGGGCATGGATGGGCTGCTGCGCAAGCAGGAAGCGGTGATGGACAAGTATGACCCGGAGAAGAAGGTGGCCCTGGTGGTGGACGAGTGGGGCGCCTGGCATGCGCCGCTGAAGGGGACAAATCCTGCGTTTCTGATGCAGCAGAACAGCATGCGGGACGCGATTCTGGCCGCGATGCAGCTGAACATCTTTGCGCGGCATGCGGACCGGGTGCGGATGACCAACATTGCGCAGATGATGAATGTGCTGCAGGCGATGATCCTGACCGACGGACCGAAGATGGTGCTGACGCCGACCTACTACGTTTATCAGCTGTATGTGCCGTTCCAGGATGCGACGTTTGTGCCGGTGCGGCTGGATGGTGGCAGCTTTACCGAAGACAGCGTGACGCTGCCGCGCGTGGATGCGCTGGCGGCGCGGGACAGCAAGGGCCGGCTGTGGCTGGAGATGACGAATGTGGATCCGAAGCAGGCGGTGACGATCGATGCAGGGCTGAGCGCCGGAGACCTGAAGGCGGACGCGGAGGTTGACGGCCAGACGCTGACGGCTGCAGCCGTGGACAGCATCAACAGCTTTGACAATCCGCATGCGGTGATGCCGAAACCCGTGCATGGAAGCCTGCACGCAGGACACCTGCAGATGACGCTGCCACCGCTGTCGGTGACGGTGATGCGGCTGCAATAGATCGACGAAGGCAGCAAGACGACGAAGACCGCAAGAGATGGACGCGGGCACGCGATGCCCGGAAAGGCGAATGAGGATGGACAGGAAACCGATGTGGAAGTGGATGAGCGCGGCGGCGGTGCTGGTGATGGCAGCGGCCACGCTGGGCGCGCAGGTGCAGACGATTGTGCCGCCTGTGGTTCCGAATGCAAAGCCGGTGACGGTGGAGCATATCAAGATTCATGGCAAGCACCTGGAAGGCAATCTGGAGGGGGATGCGGTGGATCGCGACGTGATCGTGATGCTGCCGCCGAGCTATGCGCGGGAGAAGCATCGGCGCTATCCGGTGGTGTATGCGTTGCATGGCTACTCGATTGGCGCCGAGCAGTGGACGCATGAAATCCATGTGCCGCAGACGGTGGAGGGTGCCTATGCGCTGGGATCGAAGGAGATGATCCTGGTGTTTCCGGATTCGAAGACGATGCACAATGGCTCCATGTATTCGAGCTCGATCACGACCGGAGACTTCGAGAACTTTATCGCGCAGGATGTGGTGTCGTACATCGATGCGCACTATCGGACGATTCCCGAGCGGAACAGCCGCGGACTGGTGGGTCATTCGATGGGCGGATATGGGGCATCGCGGATCGGGATGAAGCATGCGGATGTCTTTGGGGCGCTCTACATCATGAGCCCGTGCTGCATGTCGGCACGGCCGGTGAGCGAGCGCGATGCGGGTTTGGAAAAGGTGGTGGCCGGAATGAAAGGACCTCAGGACTCGGCCTCGCTGTCGTTTTTTGTGCGGGCGCAACTGGCCGTGGCGGCAGCCTGGTCGCCGGACCCGAAGAATCCGCCGATGTACTTTGACCTGCCGACGAAGAACGGCGTGGTGCAGCCGGATATTGTGGCCAAGTGGGCGGCGAATGCTCCGCTGTCCTTTGCCGACCAGTATATGGATCAGCTGAAGCGGTATCGGGCGATTGCGATGGACGTGGGCGACCAGGATGGGCTGCGCTTTGATGCGGCGAAGCTGCACACGATGATGGATGACTATGGGATTGCGAACAGCTTCACGATCTATCCCGGCACGCATACCAGCGCGGTGGCAGACCGGTTCCAGAATCATGTGATGCCGTTCTTCAGCAAGAACCTGTGCTTCCAGAAGGATTGCCAGTAAACAGGCAGGTGGCGCCGGATGCGCCGGGGAGGGATGAGATGCGGCACTGGTCGCGACGTGATTTTCTGCAGGCCGGAGCAGCGGCCTGTGCGCTGCCGCTGCGGCAGCTGGCAACGGCGGAGCCTCTGGCCCCGGTGAGCGGGCTGCTGGAGCCGTTTCCGCTGCATGCGGTGCGGCTGGAGACGGGGATCTTCGAGCGGCAGCAGGAGATCAATGCGCGCTATCTGGACAGCCTGAATGTGGACCGGATGCTGCACTGTTTCCGGCTGACGGCGGCACTGCCGACAAGCGCGGAGCCGCTGGGCGGATGGGAGGCTCCGAGCGTGGAACTGCGCGGGCACTTCACGGGCGGGCATATGCTTTCTGCCTGTGCGCTGGCCTGGGCCGGGGCGGGCAACGCAGTCCTGCGCGACAAGGGCAATGCACTGGTGGATGGGCTGGCGCAGTGCCAGAAGAAGCACGGGAACGGATATCTGAGCGCGTTTCCGCCGGAGCTGTTTGCACGGCTGGCTGCGGACAAGCCGGTGTGGGCTCCGTTCTATACCTGGCACAAGATCATGGCCGGGTTGCTGGACATGTATCTGCTGGCGGGGAACACGGATGCGCTGCAGGTGGCCGAGGGGATGGCGCAGTGGGTGAGTCAGTACTTCGTGGGCATCGGCGAGGATCAACGACAGACGATGCTGCGGACCGAGTATGGCGGGATGAACGAGGTGCTGGTGAATCTGGCGGCAACGACAGGGAAAAGCCGGTATCTGGAGACGGCGCACCTGTTTGAGCAGCCGTCGTTTCTGAATCCGCTGGCGGCGCGGCGGGATGCGCTGCAGGGGCTGCATGCGAATACGAATGTGCCGAAGATCATTGGTGCTGCGCGGATGTATGAGGTGACCGGGGAGCGACGGTACCGGGAGATTGCGGAGTACTTTCTGGAAGAGGTGCTGACGGCGCGCAGCTACGCGATTGGCAACACGAGTCTGGATGAGCACTGGAAGTCGCCGGCCGAAGACCTGAAGGGCACGCTGGGATGGACGAATGCGGAGTGCTGCGTGGCCTATAACCTGATGAAGCTGGAGCGGCTGGTGTATGGCTGGAGCGGCGATGCGCGATGGATGGACGCCTATGAGCGGTCGCTCTTCAACTGCCGGCTGGGCACGCAGAATGCGGCGGGGTTGAAGCAGTACTTTTTCCCGCTGGCGGCCGGGTACTGGCGCGCGTACAACTCGGCGGAGCACTCGTTCTGGTGCTGCACCGGGACAGGCGCCGAGGAGTTTGCCAAGTTTGCGGATACGATCTATTTCCGGCGCGGGGATGCGATTGTGGTGAACCAGTATCTGTCCTCGACGCTGACGTGGAAGGAGGCAGGTCTGCGGCTGACCCAGCGCACCGGCTTTCCGGAGGAGCAGGGGACAACGCTGACGCTGCATCTGGAGCAGCCAAGCGAACGCACGATCCATCTGCGGATTCCGGGCTGGGTGGCCGGGCGTGCGGAGATTCGCGTGAATGGAAGACTGCTGGAGGCCACGGCCGATCCCGGCAGCCATGTGGCGGTGCGGCGACGGTGGCAGGACGGCGATACGCTGACGCTGGCGCTGCCGATGGCGGTGCGGCGCGAAGTGCTGGCCGGGGATGGTTCAGTGGCGGCATTCCTGCACGGGCCAACGGTGCTGGCGGCGGACCTGGGAGATGCAGCGGTGCCGGAGCCGATGCGGGTGATTGACAGCGGTGCCACGGTGCCGGCGAAGTTGCCGGCGGCGATGCCGCTGCCGGAGCTGAAAGGCGCATCGGTGGAGGCGGCGGCGGGAAGCGCGGATGGCTTCCGCGCGCAGACGAGCCAGGGAACGGTTGCGGTGCTGCCGCTCTACAAGGTGGCGGCGCAGCGCTACAGCGTGTACTGGAAGGTGTGAGCGCGGCGTGACACTGTGCAGGCTGGCACAGAGCTGCCTGAGGCGGCGATACGGGGATGGCGAGGAGACGAAGGATGCGACGAATGGCTGGTTCTGCGTGTTGGAAGCGGTGTGCGCTGGTGGCAGTGGCCTGCGCGGCGATGGCGGCACAGGGGCCGATGGCGGCAGCACAGATGCCCGGCCAGAAGATGCCGGGGCTGACTCCGGAGACGGTGACGGCGACGGCGCATGGACTGCATGCGGTGGCCGGCAACGAGGTGATGGACGTGACGGCGTGTACCGATGCGGTGGTGCACGTGGTGGTGCGGCAGGCCGACGACAGCAGCCGTCCCACGGCCAAGCCCTGGATGCTGGATGCGGCGCAGTCCTGCCCCGGGGTGGCGAGCAGCTTTTCCACGGACGGCAAATGGGCGACGGTGAAGACGGCACAGCTGCAGGTGGTGCTGAGCGTGGCGCGGGGCAACCTGAGCTTTCGCACGGCCGATGGCAGCGGACTGCTGCAGGAGGGATGGAGCCTGCCGCGCACTTTTGAGCCGGAGGTGAAGAATGGCGAGCATACGTATCGGGTGACGGACCGATTCTCGCCCGTGTTCGGCGAGGCGATCTATGGGCTGGGACAGCACCAGAACGGAATGTTTGACTATCGCGGGGCCACGGTGGAGCTGGGGCAGAACAACACCGACGTGGCGATTCCGCTGCTGGTATCGAGCCGTGGCTATGCGCTGCTGTGGAACACCGCATCGCTGACCTACTTTGACAACCGGTTTCCGCTGGATATGAAGCTGAGCGCACTGGCCGGGCACAGCATTGACTACTACTTTGTGTATGGTCCGGAGATGGATGCGATTGTGCATCGGTACCGGACGATGACCGGGCATGCGCCGATGCTGCCGCGGTGGGCGTATGGATTCTTCCAGTCGAAGGATCGCTATGTTTCCCTGCAGCAGATCCGGTCGATTGCGGACCGGTATCGGAAGCTGCATATTCCGATGGATGCGATGGTGCAGGACTGGTTCTGGTGGAAGCATGAGGGCGATCCGGAGTTCAATGCGAACTACCAGGACGTGCCGGGGGATCTGAAGGCACTGCATGCCGAGCATGTGCACACGATGATCTCGGTGTGGGGATTGATGGATCCGGAGTCGAAGAGCTATCAGGAGCTGGATGCGAGGCATCTGCTGATTCCGGGTGCGCATGTGTATGACGCAAGCAGCGCGGAGGCGCGCGATCTTTATTGGCAGCGGCTGCCGGGCAAGCTGCAGCAGATGGGCTGGGATGCCTTCTGGCTGGACAGCGCCGAGCCGGAGGAATACTGGCCGCACATGGGCGACGCGATCCTGCAGTACAAGAAACTGGCGATAGGCAACGGAGCCGAGTATACGAACCTGTTTCCGTTTCTGCATACGCTGGGCGTGCAGGAGCACTGGAAACAGGCAATGCCGGACAAGCGGGTCTTCCTGCTGACGCGCTCGGCGTTCCTGGGCCAGCAGCGGGTGGGCGCGACGGTCTGGTCGGGCGATGTGTATGGCAGCTTCTGGGGACTGAGCCGACAGGTGCCGGCAGGGCTGAACTTTGCGCTTTCCGGCTATCCGTACTGGACGACGGATATTGGCGGATACTGGCCGCCGGAGCAGAATCCGACGAACGATCCGGCGTATGAGGAGCTGTATACGCGCTGGTTCGAGTTTGGCGTCTTCTGCCCGATCTTCCGGACCCATGGACATCGGCCGGAGAACGAGATCTGGTCCTATGCGAAGGTGGAGCCGATTCTGGTGGCCAATGACCGGCTGCGCTATCGGCTGCTGCCCTACATCTACTCGCTGGCATGGAAGGTGACGAGCGAGGATTACACGATTCAGCGGCCGCTGGTGATGGACTGGCGCAGCGATCCGAAGACCTGGGATCTGGGCAATGCCTTTCTGTTCGGGCCGGAGCTGCTGGTGAACCCGGTGCTGGAGGCGGGCGTGACGCATCGGCGGGTGTATCTGCCGGCGACTGCGCGATGGTACGACTTCTGGACCGGAGCGGCGCAGAAGGGCGGCGAAGAGCTGGAAGCGGCAGCACCGCTGGAGCATCTGCCGGTGTATGTGCGCGCCGGATCGATTTTGCCGATGGGCGAGAACGTGGAGTATGCCGACCAGAAGCCGGAAGGTACGGTGGAACTGCGCGTCTATGGCGGAGCCGACGGCAGCTTTACGCTCTATGATGACGCCGGGGATGGCTACGGCTACGAACACGGCGAGCATGCAACGATTGCGATGCACTGGAAGGATGCGGCAGGGACACTGACGCTCGATGCGCGGCAGGGAAACTTCCCGGGCATGGCTGCGCGTCGCGTCTTCCGCGTGGTGCTGGTGCGGGCAGGCCACGGAACGGGAGCGACGGTGACCGACGATGCCGATGCGCGGATTGTGTATACCGGAGAAGCGGTGACGATCCGGCTGGGCAAGCAGCAATGAGCTGAATCCAACGGCGGCAAGGCCCGAATCCAGAGTGGATTCGGGCCTTTTTCTTTGCTCTGATACGGGACATGGTCCGGAGGGTTAGCCATCCGGTGGGATGGCGATCGGGCAGGTGTGACCAAAGTCCCTGCAAGCGTGCGTGGGCAGGAATAGCGTTCGATGCGGGAAGAAAAATATTCCCCCTGAGAGAGGAAGACATGAGTTATCGACGCTACTGGATTGCGCTGGTCGTGGTTCTGGTGTGCTCATTTGCCGTGCTGGGCACGGTGGGGCGCAGGATGATCCGGCAGGTGCCGCCGTTGCCGGATGTGTATGGCGCGGATGGCAGTCTGCTGTTTGCCGGCACAACGATTACGGAGGGACAGGGAGTCTGGCAGTCGGTGGGCGGCCAGGAGATTGGCACGGTGTGGGGCCATGGAGCGTATGTGGCGCCGGACTGGAGCGCAGACTGGCTGCATCGGGAATCCGAGGCGCTGCTGGAGCGATGGGCGCAGCAGAGTGGTGCGGCGAGTTTTGCGGCGCTGGATGCGGATCGGCAGGCAGTGTTGCGGGCCCGGCTGGTGCGCGTGATGCGTACGAACACCTATGACGCGGCAACCAACCGGGTGGTGCTGGATGCAGATCGCGCGGCAGTCTTTCACGAGCTGGCAGCGTACTACGCAGGGCTGTTTGCTCGGGGGTATGCGCCGTATGCGATTCCAGCCGGTGCGCTGGTGAATGCGCATAAGGCGCAGCAGATGGCCGCGTTCTTCTGGTGGACGGCGTGGGCGGCGGGGACGAATCGGCCGGGATTGGCGGTGACGTATACCAACAACTGGCCGCATGAGCCGCTGATTGCCAACGTGCCTACAACCGGGGCGGTGATGTGGAGCGTGGTGAGCTTTGTGCTGCTGCTGGCCGGAATCGGAGGGCTGGTCTGGTGGTATGGGTCGCAGGAAAAGCTGCTGCCGCAGGGGCCGTATCCTGCGCTGGATCCGTTTGTGGGGCAGAAGCCGACGCCCTCGCAGCGGGCCACGATTCCGTATTTTCTGGTGGTGGTGGCGCTGTGGGCGGTGCAGATTGGAATGGGCGTGGTGGTGGCTCATTACGGGGTGGAAGGCAACGGATTCTATGGGATTCCGCTGGACCGGTATCTGCCGTATGCCATTGCGCGGACGTGGCACCTGCAACTGGCGATCTTCTGGATTGCGACGTCATGGCTGGCGACGGGGTTGTATGTGGGGCCGGCGGTGAGCGGACACGAGCCGAAGTATCAGCGCCTGGGCGTGCATGTGCTGCTGGGCGCGCTGGTGGTTGTGGTGGGCGGATCGATGGCCGGCGAATGGCTGGGAATCCAGCAGAAGCTGGGCAATCTGTGGTTCTGGTTCGGAAGCCAGGGATTCGAGTATGTGGATCTGGGCCGCTTCTGGCAACTGTTGCTGTTTGTGGGGCTGCTGCTGTGGCTGGTGCTGATGGTGCGCGCACTGCGCCCGGCCTTCCGGCAGAGCAAGGAAGACCGCACGCTGCTGATCCTGTTTCTGGTATCCAGCATTGCCATCCCGCTGTTCTATGCAGCAGGGCTGATGTATGGGCAGCGAAGCAACCTGGTGACGGCGGAGTACTGGCGCTGGTGGGTGGTGCATCTCTGGGTGGAAGGGTTCTTTGAGGTGTTTGCCACGGTGGTGATCGCCTTCCTGTTTACACGGCTGCAACTGCTGGAGATTCGCAGCGCGACACGGGCGGTGATGTTCTCCACAATCGTCTTTCTGTCCGGAGGGATCATTGGCACCTTCCATCATCTGTACTTTGCCGGATCGACGGCGGCTGTGATTGGTTTTGGTGCAGTGTTCAGCGCGCTGGAGGTGGTTCCACTGACGCTTGTGGGATATGAGGCGTGGGAGAATCTGCGACTGACGCATGCGACGGAAAAAGCCAGATGGATTGGCAATTACAAGTGGCCGATCTATTTCTTTGTGGCAGTGGCCTTCTGGAACATGGTGGGCGCGGGAATCTTCGGCTTCCTGATCAATCCGCCAATCTCGCTCTATTATGTGCAGGGTCTGAATCTGACACCATTGCATGGACACACGGCACTGTTTGGAGTCTATGGAATGCTGGGCCTGGGCCTGACGCTGTTCTGCCTGCGGGCGCTGAAACCGGAACGGCGATGGAAGCAGGGCGCACTGCGGGCATCCTTCTGGTGCCTGAATGTGGGGCTGGGCATGATGGCCTTCCTGAGTCTGCTGCCGATTGGCCTGCTGCAGGCCTGGGCTGCGGTGGAACGGGGAACCTGGTATGCGCGATCCGCGGAGTTTCTGCAGACGAACACCATGCAGACGCTGCGCTGGATGCGGGTTCCGGGCGATATTCTGTTCGCGCTGGGTGCCCTGCTGTTCGGCTGGTTTGTGCTGGGGCTGCTGACTGGCCACTCGTTTGCTGATCAGAAGGCGAATCGCTGAAGAGGATGGCTGCAGGCGGGGTCGCGCAGATGCATGGACGCGACCCTGGCTGCACAACGGCAGCGCGAGGAAGACAATGATCCGAATCCGGCGTATCTACGAAGCAGCGGAGGCCGAAGACGGGGCACGGCTGCTGGTGGACCGTCTGTGGCCGCGCGGCTTGCGCAAAAGCGAGGGAGCGTTACTGCGATGGGCCAGAGAACTGGCACCGAGCGATTTGCTTCGACGCAGGCTGCATGGCGGGAGGATCGACCGGGATACATTCCGGATGGAGTATTGGCAGGAACTGGAGGCTGCACCGTGGCAGGAGACGGTGGCGCTGGCAGTGCGGGAAAACGTGACGCTGCTGACGGCCACGCGCGATGTGGAACAGAGCCATCTGCAGGTGCTGCGGGATTTCCTCAAGCAGAAGTTGCGGACAGGTGGCTCTATTCCGGATCGGCGGGATGGAGGGGAAGCGAAAGCAGGCGAAAGCTGAGGCTTTTGCCGTGGGCATCGATGCGCAGCGAGCGGGTGACGCTGTCCTCGGGACGGCGGTGGAGGACGAAGTTGAGCGCCTGCAAGCCGGGGATGCAGTAGCGCGTGACGGACTGGGTGAGGTCGGCGGCAAAAAGTGCGGTGACACGCTCGACGGTGAGCTGGTGAACCAGCAGCGGATAGTCCTGGGCAAGGTAGGCGATGACGGAGATGTTGACGAGACGGCCTTTGTCTCCGGCGCGTGCGTGGGCGATCTGGCGCAGGATCATGGAACCTCCAGCAGGATGACGGTGGTGCGGACGCAATCCCTGGGGATGAGCCCGGGGACGATGGCGATGTTGTGGCGGACCGAGGAGGTGATGCCGCAGCCGCCGGCCGGTCCGTTGAGGTAGAGGCTTTCGACTTCGCGGGTGAGTTCGGCGGCGCGCTGCTCGGCCAGAGCCGGATGCGCGGGATCGCGAAAGCGGGCGGCGGCGCGAAGGCGAATCTCGGATGGTTCGGCTGTGGATGCTGCAGGGGTGCCATCCGGCGATGCGGATTCGCCGAAGATGGCCTGGACGCCGTGCAGATCGAGGCGCAACTGTTCGGGGTGCAGGTGTTCCAGGCGGCTGCGCAGGATGCTGGAGGCAAGACGGGCGCGGGCGAGCGCACCGGGACCGGCGTAGGAGATCTGTGCCTCCGCCAGATAGCCGTCCTCGACTCCGATGGAGAGCTTGTAGTGGTCCGGTCGCGGCCTGCCGGTGGCGCCGCAGACGTGCACGCGATCCTGCTCCTGCTGCGTGAACCGGAGCGTGGTGAAGTCGGCGGCGACGTCGGGCGTGAGGTAGGCGGATGGGTCCATGACCTCATAGAGAATCTGTTCGCGGCAGGTTTGCAGATCGAGCACGCCGCCGGTTCCGGGAAGCTTGCTGAGCTGGGCGGAAGCATCTTCGCTGACCTGGGCGAGCGGAAAGCCGAGGCGCTCCAGATGCGGCACATCCTTGAAGCCGGGATCGGCAAAATAGCCGCCGGTGAGCTGGCCGGCACACTCCAGCAGATGGCCGACGGCAGTGGCCTGGCCGAGGCGGTTCCAGTCCTGCTGCGACCAGCTGAAGGTGTGGAGAAAGGCTCCGACAAAGAGGGAGGGATCGGCAACGCGGCCGGTGAGCACGACGTCAGCCCCGGTGGCCAGAGCCTGCGCGATGGCATCGGCGCCGAGGTAGGCGTTGGCGGTCAGGATCTGGGTCGAATCCGGAAGCGGTTCGTCGTCGAAGGGCAGAAAGGATGGCGCGTGCGCAAGGACATCGTCGCCCTCCAGACAGGCCACGCGCAGGCCGCGCAGGCCGAGCTGCTGCGCAATTTCGATGGTCCGCTGGGCGGCGGCGCGGGGATTGGCTGCCCCCATGTTGCTGAGGATGCGCGTACCGTGTTTGCGGCAGGCTGGCAGGACGGCGCGCATGCGCGGCTCAAGCATGGGATCGTAGCCAAGGGCAGGATTCTGGCGCTTGCGCAACTGGCTGAGGGCGATGGTGCGCTCGGCCAGGCACTCGAAGACGAGATAGTCGAGCTGGCCGCGCTGGGCCAGATCGACGGCTGGGTCGATGCGGTCGGAGGCGAAGCCGGCACCGGCTCCGATGCGGACTGTCCTCATGGCAGCTGCCTCCGGAGGTGCACGGCGATGCGTGGATGCCCGGTGCGCGGATGGCTGGTGCGCGGATGGCCGGTGCGGCGAGTCTGGATAGCGACGGCAGGCAGCATGCGGGTGGGCCTCTAAAAGGGGAACAGGTGCAGCAGGGCTGCGGTGAAGGTCATGAGCACCGAGGCTCCGAGCAGCCAGGGTCCGGCGAAACGCTGATGCGTGCCCAGCTCAACATCACTGAGACCGGTAACGAGAAAGGTTGCCGGTGTGAGCGGGCTGACGGGAAAGCCGGTCGTCATCTGCCCAAGCAATGCGGCCTGGGCAACACTGGCCGGAGGCAGTCCAAAGCCCTGCGCCGCTGCGATGAGAACCGGCAGGACGCCGAAGTAAAACGAGTCGGGATCGAAGAGCAGGCTGAGCGGCATGGCGAGCAGGCCGAGCGCAAAGGGAATGTGGGGCGCAAAGGCTGCAGGGATGTGGCCCAGCGTCGCATGGGCCATGGCGGTGAGCATGCCGGTGCCCTTGAGGATGCCGCTGAAGACGCCGGCAGCACAGAGCACCGCGCACATGGTGATGGCCTCGCGGGCGTGCCGGTCGAGGACGTTTCCCTGATCGCGGATGGAGCGGAAGTTGAGCAGCAGCGCCAGCGAGGTGCCGAGCATGAAGGACAGCGCCGGCTGGACAAGACCGGAGATGACCGAGCCGAGGACAAGAAGAACCAGAAGCAGATTGAGCAGCAGTCGCCAACGCTGCAGTGAAGGGTGGGAGTGCGTTGGCACGGTGGGCGACAACGAGGGTCGGCTGCCGAGGCGGCGATGCTCCCGATGGCCGAGATAGAAGGCGACGGCAAAGATGTAGACGAGGCCGACGAGCTGCACCGGAATGAGCGGGCGAAAGAGTGCGGCAGGACTGGTGTGGAGGACAGTGGCGGCGCGCAGGACCGGCCCTGTCCAGGGCAGGAAGTTGACGCCGGCAGCCAGCGAGACGGCGCAGGCGAGGATGCGGCTGTCCATGCCGAGCTCCTGATAGAGCGGCAGCAAAGCGGGAATGGCAACGAGAAAGACCACCGCGCCGGAGCCGTCCAGATGGAGCAGCAACGCCAGCAGGACAGAGCCGGGAACGATGAGCCGGGGATTGCGACCGATGCGGCGCAGCAGCAGACGAAGCAGCGGCTGGATGAGGCCAATCTCCGTGAGCACACCGAAGAAGAGAATGGCAAAGAGGAACATGGCCACCACGGGAGCGATGGCGCGAAGCCCGGCGATGGCAAAGGCTCCGGTATGAAGGCCGAAGCCGGAGGCAATGGCCGTGGCAACGGGAAAGAGCAGCAGCGCGACCAAGGGCGAGACGCGACGGCTGGCAATGGCCAGAATCATGCCGACGATGGTGATCAGTCCCCAGAGGGCGAGCATGGCGAAGTCCGCGAGCCTGCCGCGTGCCGGGCACGATGGCAGGTGAGTGTACATCGGCGGGCAGATGACGCATGCATCGGCTGCCGAATTATGCGAGTATAAGAACCGGAATCACGATCTGTACATTGCATAATTCAGAACAGGATGATTGGAATTCGCGATGATGCATGAACTGCGCCACATTCGGGCGTTCCTGAAGATTGCCGAAACGCGCAACTTTACGCGTGCGGCCAGCGAACTGCACATTTCGCAGTCTGCGCTGACGGTGCAGGTGCAGCAGCTGGAGGCCAGTCTTGGCATGCAGCTCTTTGATCGCAACAAGCGTGGGGTGACGCTGACGGCAGCCGGGCAGGACGTGTTTGCGCCGCTGCAGCGGCTGTATCACGATGCGCAGTCGATTGTGGACCATGCGCATGAGATTGGGTCGGCATCGGCGGGCTTTGTGGCGATTGCAGCGCTGCCGACGGTGTGCACGACTGTGCTGCCGGAGATCCTGCAGTCGTTTCTGCAGAGTCATCCCGGGGTACGGGTGCAGGTGAGCGACATGATTGCCGAGCAGGTGCGGGAGGCGGTGCGGCGTCGGCAGGTGGATCTTGGCATTGGCACACGGCTGGGCCGAGATGCGGACCTGAAGGCGACATCGCTGTTTCAGGACCGGCTGTTTGTGTTTGTGCCGCCGAGCCATCCGCTGGCCAAGCGAACGTCGGTAACGCTGCGGGAGGCAAGTGGCTACGCGCTGATTCTGCCGGCGCGAGCCAGCAGCGTGCGTGCGGCGATGGAGGCGATTGCACATCGCGAGCGGATTGCGCTGGAGCCGCAGTATGAGATGAACTCGATGGCCACGGTGCTGGCCTTTGTGCGGGCGGGATTGGGGGTTGCGATTCTGCCGGAATCGGCTGCGGAGCCGGGGTCGGGGGATTTTGTGCGGATTCCGATCCACAACCGGTTTACGTTCCGGCAGATTGAACTGCTGGAGCGGCGCGACCTGTCCCCCTCCCCGGCTGCGGAGAGTTTTGTAAGGCATCTGCAGCGGCATTTCCAGGGAGGCAAGCCTGGACGGCGCGCGAGCACGGGAACCGGCAGAAAGAATCATCGTAAATCGTGATCGATGGATTCGAAACGATGCATTGTACAGATGCGGCTGCGGGTTGATATAGTCGGCTGCGATATTCGATATGGCGTTTATGGAGGCATGGAATGCAAGGAAAGATGAGGATGTTGCTGGCTGCGATGGTGGCGCTGGGAACCGTGGTGGCGCATGGGCAGAGCGGCGTGGTGAAGACGGATGCCGGCAGTGTGCGCGGCGTGGTGGCGCAGGGGATTGAGTCGTTCAAGGGTGTATCGTTTGCAGCGCCGCCGGTGGGCGATCTGCGCTGGCGGGCACCGCAGCCGGTGAAGGCGTGGAGCGGGGTGCGGATGGCGAATGCATATTCGTCGGACTGCATGCAGGTGCCATTCCCGAGCGATGCGGCACCGCTGGGAACCAAGCCGTCGGAGGACTGCCTGTACCTGAATGTGTGGCGGCCGGCGGGAACGCATGCCGGCGACAAGCTGCCGGTGATGTTCTGGATCTATGGCGGGGGATTTGTAAATGGAGGCAGTTCGCCGGAGGTCTATGACGGAAGCAGGTTCGCTGCCAAGGGCGTGGTGTTTGTGAGCGCGAACTACCGGCTGGGGCGGTTTGGATTTTTTGCGTTTCCTCAACTGACGCGGGAGAATCCCGACGGGATGCTGGGCAACTATGGGTTCATGGACCAGATTGCCGCATTGCAGTGGGTGCAGCGGAATATTGCAGCCTTTGGCGGGGATGCCGCGAACGTGACGGTGCTGGGCGAGTCTGCGGGCGGATTCTCCGTGCATATGCTGCTGACGTCGCCGCTGAGCAAGGGGCTGTTTACGAAGGCGATTATTGAGTCCGGCGGCGGACGGACGAATCTGGGCGGAGAACGGTATGTGAGCACGGCACTGCCCAACGGACCGGCTTCTGCGGAGTCGATTGGTGTGGAGTTTGCGCGGAGCGTGGGCATTCAGGGAACCGGAAAGGCGGCGCTGGAGGCACTGCGCAAACTGCCTGCGGAAGCTGTGCGCGGCAACCTGAACATGGCCACGATGTCGCAGCCCGGATATGCCGGTCCGATGATCGACGGGCGCGTGGTGGTGGCCGATCCGCAGACGGTATATCTGTCGGGAGCCGGGTGGCATGTGCCGCTGCTGATCGGGACCAACAGCCTGGATATTGGCTTCGGTTTCCAGCCCAGCAAGGAGGCGCTGTTTGCCGGGTTTGGAGCCAATCGCGAGAAGGCGATGGAAGCGTATGATCCGACCGGCAAGGGCAGCCTGGCGGCGGTGCGCTACATGGTGAACATGGATCGCTTCATGGTGGAGCCGGCGCGGTTTGTGGCCAGCGTCTTTGCCTCGGAGGGTGAGCCGGCCTACATCTATCGCTTCGGCTATGTGGCGCAGTCGATGCGCAAGCAGTGGCCGGGCGCGCCGCATGCCACGGAGATTCCGTTTGTCTTTGACACGGTGGCGGCCAAGTATGGCAGCAGCCTGGCTCCGCAGGATGAGGCGACGGCCCGCGCGATGCTGAGCTATTGGGTGTCGTTTGCCAAGACGGGCGATCCCAGCACGGGCAATGCGGTGGCGTGGCCGCGGTTTACGCCGGAAACAAACATGGTGATGGACTTTACGCCGGATCATGGTCCGGTGGCGGAGACCGATCCGTGGAAGGCGCGGCTGGATGTGACGGCGGCGTATGTCTCAAGCACTGCACCGGAGGCTCCGGCGGCAGCACCGGCACGACGCTGACGAGGAAAGCAAGCACAAACGGTTGGAATGCTGGCAAGGGCTGCCCCGGATGGGCAGCCCTTGCTTTTGGATGCGTGCGTGAGATGCCCTGTCCGTAAGAGTTTTCAGGGATGGGCGGCGGCGTGGATGCGCGTGGCCAGCAGTTGCGCGTGCACGGATTTGGAGCGCAGGCTGGTGGTCTGCAGGAGCAGCTCAAAGGGCCGGAAGCGTCCATTGGGCAGCGCGGCGCGGCGCAGGACCTGGGTGAAGTCCGGATCGCTGAGAATCTCCTCGGCGGCTGCCTCGGTACCGGCGACATCGAGGCCTTCGAGAAAGAGGATGTTGCCGTTGCCGCTGAGGTTGGGCAGGTACTTGACCAGCGCGTAGGAGGTGTGTGCGGGTTCGTTCCAGTGGCTCTGGTAGGTGGCGCTTTCACCGGGCTGCGGATGGAGGTTGACGATCCAGGCTTGGGACATCTCCGGGTTTGCGACAACGCGGAAGTCGGAGGAGGCATCACTCAGCTCGGCCCAGGGGTTGGAGGTGATGGAGCCGAGCAGGATGGCATTGCCGGATTTGAGGTCGTCGAGGGTGAGATCGCGGGGGAAACGAAGCTGGACGCGCTGCGGGGACGACTGCGGAATCTGCTCCAGCTTCTCGAGGATGCGAAGGCTTTCAAAGTCGAGATAGCGCTGGGTGAGCAGGTCGCGGCGGGCCTGCTGTGCAAGACCGCCGAGGGCCATGGGCAGCGGGGATTCGCTGGCATAGTCGGCCAGCGGAACGGGCTTGCCCGCGATGTCTTCGGCGATGTTCAGGCCGCTGTCGGGCGGAACGAGGAGGGTGCGGCCGTCGGGTGGAAAAAGGCTGCTCCAGAAGGCGCTGCGAAGGTCGGGATGCAGGAAGCGATGGATGACTGCGACCGAAGCCAGTGCACCGAGCAGCACAAGCGCGCAGGCCAGCAGCAGAAGCGGTCGCGGCCAGCGGTTCGGTTCGGAGGGATGCGGAGGGTCGGCAGCAGCTGCGAGGGTTTGGGGAGGGTCGGGATTTTCGTTGAGCGGGGACAGAGGGAAAGCGGCAGGCTCGTGGGGCAGAAAGACGGCGGCATACTGGCCGACAGGAACCTCGATCCGGATGGATTCGGTGCATTGGGGATCGGCATAGAACTCGGCGAGGCGGCGACGCAGCAGGCGCGCATAGGTGCGCACGATGTTGTCCTCATCGGTGCGATAGCCGGGCTTGCGGGAGAAGACGGCGATGCCGATGCGGGTTTCCGTCAGCTGGTGTGTGCGGTCCTGAATGGTGGCGGCAACCAGGTGCAGCAGCAGACGCGTGAGCAGCGTGGAGCGGGAGAAGATTCTGCTGGCGACGATGCGCTGCGCAGCCTGCCAGCGCGGATCGAGATCGAGCTCGGATTGCTCCGGCAGCGGCTCCAGGGGAATGTGCGCAAGGCTCACGGAACGACCTCCTTCCCGGCGATGGATGGACTGTCTTGTTTGCACTGTAGGACACCGAGATGAACAGCGGATGAATATGCCGGGGGATGGACGGTGGAGAGCGGGCGGATTCGAGAGATTTTCATCTTGGAGGCAAGTGGATAGCTGCCAGCGAGTTAGCGGAAGTTTGCACGGGTGTATGCACGGTGGAGGTGGAAATTACACTCTGTTGGGCGTGTTGGGGAATTCGTAGGATCGGGGTGTTTGGACAGGCTCGGGCCTGAACATTCCGAGGAGGGTTTTCCATGACGCGGTTCGATATCCGGAAGCACATTGCGGCAGGCATGCTGACAGGCCATAGGCCGAGGACAAGAGTGCAAGTACACGCAGGCAATCGGATCTTTGGGTGGCTGCTGGTGGCGGTGGCGTTGCTGCTGGCTGCGGCAGTTCCGGGACAGGCACAGGTGAATACGGGAAGCCTGAGCGGGCAGATCAGCGACAGCTCCGGTGCGGCGCTGGCCGGAGCGAAGGTGATGGTGGTGGATGGCGCGACCGGCTACCGGCGCGTGGAGAAGTCGCAGCCGGATGGGCAATATCAGATGCCGAATCTGCCGATCGGCGTGTATACGCTGACGGTGACGGCGCCCGGGTTTACGGTGGCCAGCGAGTCGGTGACGATCAATGTGGGTGCGCGCGCTCGTGCCGATCTGCAGATGCATGTGGGCTCGGAGAGCCAGACGGTGCAGGTCACCTCCGAGGCGAATGCGCTGGCACGCGATGATGCGTCCATCAGCACGATCGTGACACAGGATACGATCAGCGAGACTCCACTGTTTCTGCGCAACTGGGATGACCTGCTGCGCGTGGTGCCGGGCGTGCAGATCAACCGGTATACGAATCAGGCGGGATCGACGGCGGCCGGACGCACGGGCGACTTCAACGTGAACGGTGTGCATTCACTGCAGAACAACTTCATTCTGGACGGCATCGACAACAACACGTTTTCAGAGAATGTGCAGGAGCTGAGCTCGGAGGCAGCGCACCCGTCGGTGGACGTGATTTCCGAGTTCAACGTGATCACGAATCCGTATTCGGCCGAGTATGGGCGTGCGCCGGGCGCTGTGGTCTCGGTGAATACGCGCAGCGGAACCAATATGATTCATGGAACGGCGTATGAGTATGTGCGCAACCAGTTCTTTGATGCCTTCGATTACTTCTCCAAGCAGTCGCTGACAAAAAAAGCGGAGGACAACCAGAACCAGTTTGGCGGCAGCCTGGGCGGGCCGATTCTGCGCAACCGGCTGTTCTACTTTGGCAACTATGAGGAGACGCGCATCAAGCAGGGCGTTTCCCGTGTGGCCACGGTGCCGCTGGACAACGAGCGGATCGGAGACTTCAGTCCGGCGGCGGCAGCGGCAAACGGAATTTCACCGTATCCGACGATCTATGATCCGACGACCTGCTCGACGCCCTATAACCTGAAGAGCGGCGGCTGCCAGCCGTACACGAACAACCAGATACCGACCAGCCAGATTGACACCAGCGTGAAGGCGCTGATGGCGCTGTTTCCGGAGCCGAACTTCAAGAACGGCGGAGCCAATTATCCGGAGCTGAACAACTTTTCGCGCACCGGAGCGCTGACGGATTTCAATGGAAGTCTGGATACGCGCCTGGATTGGACGGTGTCGCCGGTGGATACGGTCTTTGCGCGCTTCAACTACTTCAACCGCACGCGGGATATTCCGGGATACTTTGGCGGACTGGCCGACGGCAGCGGCACCTCGGCATGGGGCAACCAGATTCTGAAGGGCGCAAGCCTCGTGCTGGGCTATACGCGGGTGCTGAGCCCGACGATGGTCAATGACTTCCGGTTTGGCTGGGTGCGGGACTACTCGTTTGCCGCCCAGCAGCCGTTTGGATTGACGCAGTATGCCGGGCAGTTTGTGCCGGGGATTCCGCAGAATCCGGCAACGGGCGGCGGTGTTCCGCTGACTGCGTTTGTGAACAAGACCTTCCTTGGTTCGCCGGATTACCTGCCTAAGCAGCAGGTGCCAATGCTGTATCAGTACGTGGACACACTCTCCTGGACGCATGGAAACCAGACGCTGAAGGTGGGCGCGAATCTCTTTGCGCCGATGCGCAATCTGTTTCAGGATGAGCCGGGAACGCGCGGCGATCTGACATTCACGGGCATCTTTACGGGACTGTCCTATGCCGATGGTCTGATTGGTGCAACCGAATATACGCAGCTGACGAATGTCTTCTTTGTGGACCAGCGGATGTGGATGGCCTCCGGCTTTGCCGAGGACGACTGGAAGGTGACGCCGCGGCTGACGCTGAACCTGGGCCTGCGATATGACTTCAATACGCCGGCCTATGAGGGACAGAACCGGATGGCGAACTTCAACCCGGCCGGTAGCGGTTCGCTGGTCTTTGCCAAGTCCGGATCGCTCTATGATCGAACGCTGGTGCATCCCAATACGACGGACTTTGCGCCGCGGATTGGTGTCTCCTATGCGGTGACGGACAACACGGTACTGCATGGCGGCTTTGGCATTTACTACACGGGTCTGGAGCGCATTGGCAGCGAGAATCAGCTGGCGGAGAATCCGCCAAACCTGGTGAACAAGACGCTGGCCAGCAACAGCCAGCCGGTTCTGAAGCCCTCGGTGGGTTTTCCGACGAACTTTCTGAATCCGGGTACGATCAACTTCAACCAGCTGCAGAACTTCCATATCCGCTCGGAGAATCCGAATCTGGCACCGCCGATGGTGGAGCAGTGGAGCGTGGGTGTGCAGCGGCAGATGGGCCAGGCCTGGCTGGGCGAGCTGGACTATGTGGGCACGCACTCCAGCAACCTGGACGTGCTGCGCAACTATAACCAGGTGCTGATTGCCGGCAACCAGGTGGTGACGAGCGCGAGCGCTCCGGGCGGCACGGTTCCGTATCCGGACTTTGGGCAGGTGGAGTACATGGATTCGATTGGGCGCGGCAACTACCACGGGCTGCAGGCCTCGCTGGTGCGTGCGATGCGCAACGGATTGAGCGTGCGCGCCGCCTACACTTACTCCCATGCGCTGGACAATGCGCCGGAAGAGCTGGAGTCGAACTCCGGCGATGCCCCGAACGGACGCAACAACGCTGCGTGGTACGGCAGTGCGGACTTTGACGTGCGCAACCGCATCTCGGCGACCTATGTGTATCAGTTTCCCTTCGGACGTGGACGCGCGATGCTGCAGCATGGAGTGGCGAGTTGGATTCTGGGCGACTGGCAGACCTCGGGCGTCTACACCTACTACAGCGGACATCCGTTCACGGCAAGCTGGGGAAGCGAAAGCAGTCTGCTCGATGCCTACGGATTTGCGACGGCGGTGCCGAATGTGGCCGCTCCGGTGCATTACATCAAGAGCCAGCAGTGCTGGTTCTATGACAACCTGAACCCGAAGTGCATGGCCAACGGCAATGTGGCAACGCCGTTCACCGATCCGGGCAAGTACGTGATCGGCAACAGCGGCCGCAATACGCTGGTGGGACCGCCGACGGACCTGTTCGACTTTGCACTGATTCGTGAGTTTCCGATCACGAACCGGTGGTCGAGCGAGTTCCGCTGGGAGGTCTTCAACCTGGCCAATCATGCGGTGTTTGGCCAGCCGGGTGGCAACGTGAGCAACAGCAGCGCGGGAGCCATTACGACGCTTTCCGCCGATCCGCGTGTGATGCAGTTTGCACTGCGCATCAGCTTCTAGGCAGGCGGAGCGGCGCAACGGCAGGCAGGATGCCGTTGCGCCGCTGCACGAATGATTCCTGCCGGAGCCATGGATGCGGATCGGAGGCGGAATGCGAAGGAACTGGCGGGCAATGGCGCTGCTGCTGGCAGGCGCAGTGTGGATGACGGGACGTGACGCGCGTGCGGCTGACCATGCGCAGCCGGGCACGCGATCCGTAATGGATGCGCACAACTGCTACCCGTACTTCGAGTGGTGGAGTGACCGGATTGAGCGCTCACTGTCGACGGGAACGCCGCTGGCCATTGAACAGGATCTGGCCTGGTATACCGATCCGAAGACAGGCCGGAGCTGGTCTGTGGTGACGCATGGAGCACCGCTGACCGGACAGGAACCCACGTTGGAGCACTACTTCTTTGACACGGTGCGGCCGGTGGTGGAGCGTGCGCTGGCCAGCGGAGACCGATCGCAGTGGCCGCTGATTACGCTCAATCTCGACTTCAAGGATGAGAAGCCGGAGCATCTGCGCGCCATTCGCGCCCTGCTGCAGAGCCATGCCGACTGGATTACCAGCGCCCGCAAGACGGCTGAAGATGACAGGCCGCAGCCGCTGGAGATCAGGCCGATCCTGGTGCTGACCGGCGAGGCGGATGCGCAGCAGAAGGTGTTCCACGATGAGCTGCACGATGGCGAGCAAATCTATGCGTTCGGTGCAATTCACTCGGCAGAGAAGCTGCCAACCGCTGCGCCGGAGGTTCTGGATACGGAGACGGCGAGCAACTATCGGCGCTGGTGGAACAACTCCTGGCGCGTGGTGGAACCGGCCGGACAGCCGGCGGCGGGTGCGTGGACGGCGGCCAGGCAGGAGCGGCTGCAGGCGCTGGTGAAGCGCGCACATGCGAATGGATTATGGATTCGCTTTTATACGCTGGATGGCTCCCCGAAGGCTGACCTGAGCGCGAATGGATGGTTTCACGGATACAACTTTGGCTCGCTGGCGGCGGTGCGCATCCGCTGGAAGGCTGCGATTGCCGCCGGCGTGGACTATATCGCCTCGGATCAGTATGAGCTGCTGGCGCGACAGATCCACTCGGAGCAAAAGCAACACTAAGGAACCGGGCTGCGTGTACGTGGCCGGTCGTGTGCCTGCTGCGTCGTGCGCGGTTGCATGCATGGATCTCGGCTGCTTGCGCGGCGCTAATGCGTGAGGTGGAGGAAGGCGGCGAAGACGTCGTTGGAGAGCAGGCGTCCGCGCGGCGTGAGGGCGAATCCCTGAGGGGTGGTCTCGAGCAGGCCGTCGTGGACGAGGGCTTGGGCGGCGGCGAGAGATGGCTCGAGGGCGGCGTGGCCGAAGGTGTGGCGGAGCGGGTCGAGCTGGATGCCGGAGTTGCAGCGCAGGCCGAGAAACCAGGACTCTTCGAGCTGCTGGACGGGGCCGAGCCAGCTTTGCTCGGCGATGGGTGGGGCCGGGCTTGCGGCTGGGTTTGGGGCTGGTTTTGCCGCTGGGCTTGCAGCTGGAGTTGACGGGCTGTCGGATTGGCTTGGTTCCGGCTGGCTGCCGCTGTGTTCGAGGTAGGCGGCGAGGTCGGCGGTGGTGGTGAAGCGCAGGCTGGGGTGCGGTTCTGGATGCGCTTCGGGGTTCGCTTCGGGGTTCGCTTCGGGGTGCGCTTCGGTTGCGCCGGCGGCCCGGGCGGCAAAGAGCATGGACGAGGCGTCGAGGCCGACTCCGAGGTAGGGCGTGCGCTGCCAGTAGGCGAGGTTGTGGCGGGAGGCGTGGCCGGGACGGGCGAAGTTGGAGATTTCGTACTGGGCGAGGCCGGCGTGGGCCAGGGTTTCGATGGCGGTCTGGTACATGGTGGCGATGGCGTCGTCGGAGGGGACGAGCGCGGCGTGGTAGCGCGCGCCGCCGTCGAGCAGCTCGCGGCCAAGGCGGGAGTCCTCGTCGATCTCCAGCATGTAGATGCTGGCGTGGGGCGTGCCGGTGTCCAGCAGGACGGCGAGGGATTCGCTCCAGGAGTCAAGGGTCTGGCCGGCGAGTCCGGCGAGCAGATCGAGGTTGAGGTTGGCGATGCCGGCGGCGCGGATGCGGGCGATGTCGGCCAGGACCTGGGCGCGGGTGTGGAGACGGCCGCTGATGGCGGACTCGCGGTCGACGAAGCTTTGCACGCCGAGGCTGATGCGATTGGCGCCGCAGCGGACGAGTGCGTCGAGGGTGGCGTCGGCAAGCTGGCCGGGCGCGGCTTCGATGGTGATCTCGATGCCGGGCGCGAGTTGGAAGTTGCGGGCGATGGCGGCAAAGATCGCTTCGAAATGATGCGGCGCCAGCAGCACGGGCGTGCCGCCGCCGAAGTAAATGGAGGTGAGCGTGGCGGGCAGATCGAGGCCCTGCGACCGGCTCCAGGCACGGCTGGCGTCGAGGTCGGCGATGAGGCGGGCGACGTAGCGGTCATGCTGGCTGGCGGGATAGACGCCGGAGGCAAAGTTGCAATAGGTGCACTTGGAACGGCAGAAGGGGATGGAGAGATAGAGGCCAAAGTCGGCGCTGGCAGGCGCGGCCGGCTGGCAGGAATGGCCGGGCTCGCTTAGGGGCTGGTTTGCAGACCGGATTGCGGTATGGAGGGAGTCGGACATCACTGCTTCCATTCTCCCACCTTGCATTGGCATTGGCATTGCATGCAGCAGCAGCGCGGCTCTGGCCGCGCCTTATGTGGAGGACGCGGGTGGTTGTGGCGCTTCCTTTGGTCGCGGGGTGGGGCGATGGGGAAAGGCAACGACAAGGGCAACGGCAAAAGCAACAACAGCAACGGCAACAGTAGAAGCAGATTCCCTTCGGGAATGACAAACAAAGGGGATGGTTGGTTAAGAAATAGATGGTTGGTTAAGCAATGGATGGGTGGTTGAGAGATGGATGGTTGGTTGCGTGGGGTGTGTGTTGGGGGTGGGTTTTGACGGGGTGGGAATGGGGTTGGGTTCGAGGGGCGATTGAGGAGCGGTGGGCGGTTAGGCTGTAGGGGTGATGATCCTGCATGAGCGGAATGTGTATGGGGACTGCGGCGATGCGGCGCGGCTGGAGGCGCAGGTGCGTGCGGACCTGCAGGCGGGTGGGAATGCGCGCCTGGCCGGGGACGATGGTGCTGGGGACGGCGCGGCTGCGGACGATGTGGCTGCGGGCGATGGTGCCGGGCAGGCCGGGCGGTGGAGTGTGGAGGCTTGGCGGCTGGCGGCGGTGCCGGAGCGGATGCGGGGTGGTCGTGCGGCGGCTGAGGCGGCGTTGCGGGCGGTGGATCCGGAGGGGTATGCGCGGAGCCGGAATTTTCTGGATGGAAGGGTGACGGGGCTGTCGCCGTATCTGCGGCATGGGGTGTTGGCGCTGGGCGAGGTGCGGGATGCAGCGCTGGCGGCGGCAGGTGCGGGTGCGGAAAAGCTGGTGCAGGAGCTGGCCTGGCGGGAGTATTGGCAGCGGGTGTATGTGGCGCTGGATGGGGCGGTGGGTGCGGATCTGGAGGCGGACAAGACGGGGGTGGTGGCGCGCGCCCGAGAGCTGCCGGAGGATGTGCGCGAGGCGCAGACCGGGCTGCGGTGCATGGATGCCTGGAGCGGGCAGTTGCAGCGGAGCGGGTATTTGCACAACCATGCGCGGATGTGGATGGCGGCGTATCTGGTGCATTGGCGGCGGGTGCGGTGGCAGGCGGGTGCGGCGTGGTTTCGGGAGCATTTGCTGGATGGGGATGCGGCGAGCAATGACCTGTCGTGGCAGTGGGTGGCATCGACGTTTGGGAGCAGGCCGTACTTTTTCAATCGGGAGAATCTGGAGCGGTATACGGGTGGGCGGTTTTGCGAGGGGTGCGCGCTGGCGGGGCGTGGTTGCCCGATGGAGGGCAGCTATGAGGAGCTGGCGGTGCGGCTGTTTGGTACCGGGGCAGAGACGGCGGCAGGGATGGCGACGGAGTCAGGCGATGGGCGTTGGCCGGCCGGGCGGCTGCGTCGTGTGAAGGGCGCAGCAGTGGCGGCGGCGGACAAGCCGGTGCGGCGGCCGCTGATCTGGGTGCATGCCGGGAGTCTGAATCCGAAGCAGGAGGCGCTGCGGCGCTATCCGGAGGCTCCGGTGGTGTTTGTGTGGGATGGGGAGTGGCTGGAGCGGGATCGGGTGAGCGCGAAGCGGCTGGCGTTTGTGGCGGAGTGTTTGCGGGAGATGCCGGAGCGGATGTGGATTGCGCGGGTGGAGCGGGGCGGGTTGGCGGAGCTGTTGCGCGGGCTGTGTGCGCGGCTGGGAGCCGATGGGGTGGTGGCGCAGGAGACGGCTGAGGCCGTGGTGCGGATGCGGGGCGAGCCGGTGGGGTGGGTGCGGGAGCCGCGCTTCTGCGACGGGACGGAGGAGCTGGGCGAGCTGGATTTGCGGCGCTTCTCGCGCTTCTGGCAGCGGGTGCAGCGGCGGGCGATGCAGAGCAGCGGATACAAGCGATAGCGTAGGTCCCTGACGGATGTTGAGGGGGCAAACGCGGCAGCCGGAGCGGGTTGGATGGCATTCCAACCGCTGACGGCCGCGGTTGCCGGAGTTCGGTGCAGGCAGGGAACAGAGCCAAGGCGGGAAGCGAGACGGCAGGCATGGCAGAGGAACAGGGCAAAGCGCGCGCAGAGGAGCAGCCTGGACCGAAGAGCGAAGCTGCGGCCAAGCCGCGCGTGAAGACCGACGACGAGATTACGGGCAAGGCGTATGACACGCGGCTGATGCTGCGGCTGGCGGGGTATCTGCGGCCGTATCGGGTGCAGGCTGCGGTGAGCGTGGTGGCGGTGTCGTTGCGCGCGGCCACGGATGCGGCCGGGCCGTATCTGGTGAAGGTTGCGCTGGACCGGTACATGACGCGCGAGGCGCATGTGGGCACCGGGTGGCTGTCGCGGCAGTTGAGCAGCGATGCGCGGGTGGGTGTGGGGCAGTTGGCGCTGCTGTATCTGGCGGTGCTGCTGGTGGCCTATGTGTTTGAGTTCACGCAGACGTATCTGATGCAGTGGACGGGGCAGAAGGTGATGTTTGACCTGCGCCGGGAGATCTTCCGCCATATGCAGCGGATGCATGTGGCGTTCTTTGACACGAATGCGGTGGGGCGGCTGGTGACGCGGCTGACGTCGGATGTGGACGCGATCAATGACATGTTCACGTCGGGCGTGCTGGCGATGATCGATGACGTGTTTGCGCTGACGATCATGGTGGTGGCGATGCTGGCGATGAACTGGCGGCTGGCGTTGCTGACGTTTGCGGTGCTGCCGCTGATTGTGGTGGCGACGAACCTGTTCCGGATCTCGGTGCGGGCCAGCTATCGGCGGGTGCGGACGGCGATTGCGCGGATCAACTCGTTTACGCAGGAGCATGTGAGCGGGATGAGCGTGGTGCAGCTGTTCAACCGCGAGCAGCGTGCGTATGAGGACTTTGAGGCGGTGAACCGGCAGCACATGGTCGCCTTCAAGGACACGATCTTTGCCTATGCGCTGTATTACCCGGCGGTGGAGATTCTGTCGTCGATTGCGATTGCGATGATTGTGTGGCGCGGGGGCGTGGGCGTGATTGGCGGGACGATCACGATCGGCATCATCAGCGCGTTCATCCAGTATGCGCAGCGGTTCTTCCGCCCGATCCAGGACCTGAGCGAAAAGTTCAACATTCTGCAGGCGGCGATGACGGCCTGCGAGCGAATCTTCAAGCTGCTGGATACGCCGTCGCAGATTGTGTCGCCGCAGGTGGCGCAGGCCGGTGACGGGTCGAACCGGATCGAGTTTCGGCATGTGTGGTTCACCTACCAGGAGATGAGCGACGAGGAGCGCGCGTGGGTGGCCTCGGCCACGGATGCGGAGCTGGCGGCGCGCAGTGACATTGAGTGGATTCTGAAGGATGTTTCGTTTGTGGTGGAGCCGGGCGAGACGGTGGCGATTGTGGGCCACACGGGCGCGGGCAAGACGACGCTGACGAGCCTGATGATGCGCTTCTATGATGTGACGCGCGGGGCGATTCTGATTGACGGCGTGGATGTGCGGGAGCAGGATCTGGAGCAGTTGCGGCGGCACTTTGCGGTGGTGCTGCAGGATCCGTACCTGTTTACGGGGACGATTGCGGAGAATATCCGGCTGGGCGCCGAGGAGATCACCGACGAGCGGATGCGGCAGGCGGCGCGGGATGTGAACGTGCTGGAGTTTGTGGAGAGCCTGCCGAAGCAGTTTGACGAGCCGGTGCTGGAGCGGGGAAATTCGCTTTCGACCGGGCAGAAGCAGCTGGTGAACTTTGCGCGTGCGCTGGCCTTTGATCCGAAGATTCTGATACTGGATGAGGCGACGTCGAGCGTGGATACGGACACGGAGTTGCGGATCCGTATGGCGCTGGAAAAGATGATTGCCGGGCGGACGTCGGTGCTGATTGCGCATCGGCTGTCGACGGTGCAGCGGGCGGACGCGATTCTGGTGATGCACAAGGGACAACTGCGCGAGAAGGGCAGCCATCAGGAGCTGCTGGCCGTGCGCGGAATCTACTACAAGCTGTATCAGCTGCAGTATCGCGACCAGGAGCTGCCGGCAGGGAATGCCGGCGCTGCGCTGCGCGCGGGACTGGATGGCGGTCTGGATGCCGGTGCTGCGGCACTGGCGCACTGAGACGCGCGGAGACTGCCGCAGGACAGGGGACGGATGAGCGAGCCGGGAAATGCAGGGCCGGGAAATGCAGCGCCGCGCAGTTCGGAGCCGTCGAATTCCGAGCCGTGGATTTTTCTCTCCGCCGGTGAGGCCAGCGGCGAACACTACGGCGTTCTGCTGATGGACGAGCTGCGGCGCAGGATTCCGGAGGCGCGGTTTTTTGGCATGGGCGGCGCGCGCATGGAGGCGCTGGGCTTTGAGCGCGTGGTGCGCAGCGAGGATGTGGCCGTGATGGGAATCACGGAGGTGATCCGGCATCTGCCGCGCATCTATCGCGAGTATCGGCGGCTGAAGCAGGCGATCGGCGAGCGCAGGCCGGCGGCTGCGGTTCTGATTGATTTTCCGGATGTGAACCTGAAGCTGGCGGAGGCGCTGCATGCGGCGGGCGTGCCGGTGATCTTCTTTGTGAGTCCGCAGCTGTGGGCGTGGAAGAAGCGGCGCATCCATCGGGTGAAGCGGTTTGTGGACCGGATGCTGGTGATCTTTCCGTTTGAAGAGGAGTACTACCGGCAGCGCGGGGTGCAGGCGGAGTTTGTGGGCCATCCGCTGGCGGAGCTGCCGCTGCCAACAGTCAGCCGCGAGGAGTTTGCCGCTCGGCATGGGCTGGATGCAGGCCGGCGCTGGATTGGGCTGCTGCCCGGGAGCCGGGCGCGCGAGATTCGGATGAATCTGCCGGAGATGCTGCGCGCGGCGTCGATGCTTGCCGATGCCGAGTTTGTGCTGCCGCTGGCGCCGACACTTTCCGCCGCAGCGGTGGAGCAGACCCGGACAATGGTGCAGCAGGCGGGGCTGGCCGGACGGGTGCATCTGGTGGACGATGCGCGCGGCACGCTGCACCACGCGCGGGCCAGCGTGGTGGCCAGCGGCACGGCGACGGTGGAGGCGGCACTGATCGGCAATCCGTTTGTGGTGGTGTACCGGGTTTCGCGGCTGACGTATGCGATTGCGCAGCGCGTGGTGAAGGTACCGCATGTGGCGATGGTGAACCTGGTGGCGGACCGGCGCGTGGTGCCGGAGCTGATTCAGGATGCGTTCTCCGCCACGGCCGTGACGGCAGCCCTGCAACCGCTGCTGGAAGACGGGCCGGAACGCGCAGCCATGATGCAGGAGTTGAAAGAAGTGGGCGGGAAATTGCGCCGGGATGGAAATTCGGAAGGCAGTGCCATGGAACGAGTGGCCGCCGTGGTTGCCCAAACCTTAGCATAAGCATTGGCATTGGCATTGCATGCAGCGGATGCGGCCTTTGGCCGCCTTATGCGGAGGGTGTAGGTGTTGGTGGCGCTCCCGTTGGTCGCGTGGGTGGGTGGTTGCGGACGATGGAATACATAAGCTGATTCCCTGCGGGCGTGACAAACGACGGGGAATGGTGGATGCAAGGGCTTTCGAGCGCAGGTAAGGGTAAGAGCGGAAGGTGAGATGTGGGCATGAGGCTTGGCGCACAGGGTCGGCGGTGGTTGGTGGTGGGATTGCTGCTGTGCGGGTGGCTTGCGGCCTCCACTGCCGCGCGTGCTGCGGCGCTGGGTTCGGGACAGGATGTGGGTGGCGATGCGGCGGCCGGGGTGCGGAGTCGCGGGCTGGATGTGCTGGGGTATCGGATGGATGTGGAGCTGGACCCGGCGGCGCATACGATGACGGCGACGGCGGTGGTGACCTTCACGGCTCCGGAGGGTGCGGATGCGGTGCGGTTTGAGCTGCATCCGGCGCTGAAGATCACGCGTATTACCGACGATGCGGGGCGGGTGCTGACCGGCGAGCGGACCAGCGGCGGCGGAGTGCGGATTGAGCCAGCGGCGCCGATGGATGGGCAGCCGATGCACTGGACATTTGTGTATGCGGGGCGGATCACGGGCAATGAGGATGGTCCGGTGGAGGGATTGAAGCTGGCGGCGATCGGGGATCCGATTACATATCTGCTGTATCCGGCGCGGTGGTTTCCGATGAACGGGTATCTGACGGACCGGTTCACGATGGAGCTGCATGTGCGCGTGCCGCAGGGCGAGCGGGTGATTGGCAGCGGCGCTGAGGGCGTGAAGCCGATTGCGCTGGCGGATGGAAAGCCGGGCAGCGAGTATGACTTTGCGTGGACGAAGCCGGGGTTTCCGGGGACGCTGGTGGCGGGGCGGTTTGCGCCGGCGGCAACGGCGAATGTGGCGGCGAATGTGAAGGCGTATGTGACGGAGGCGCACAGCGGCGAGGCGGGAGCGGTGGCGGAGACGGCGGCGCGTGCGATGGATTTCTTCACGGGCAGATTCGGCGAGGCGGAGTCCGGGCGGATGCAGGTGGTGGAGCTGCCGAATGACACGCTGCCTGCGTTCTGGGCTCCGGAGATGGCGCTGGTGATGGGGGCGCATTTGAACGATGCGCCCGGGCGAAGGCTGCTGGCCAATACCCTGGCACATGTGTGGTGGGGCTCGGAGGTGAGTCCGGCGACGCGCAACGATGCGTGGATCACGAATGGAATGGCGCGGTATGCGGAGCTGATGTATGTGGAGGACGAGGGCGGACGGACGGCGCTGGAGCGAGCGGTGACTGATATTGCCGCCGGTGCGATTGCCTATGACACGACGCCGCTGTCTTCGGCCGGCAGGCTGGATGCGTTTGCGCCGCAGTTCCAGTCAATGACGCTGGAGAAGGGTGCGATGGTCTTCCACATGCTGCGGTGGGAGGTGGGGGATGCGACGTTTGTGCAGATTCTGCGCGGGTTTTTGAGCCAGTATTCGGACCGGCCGGTGCGGGCGGCGGAGCTGGAAAAGGTGGCCGAGCAGGTGAGCCAGAAGAATCTGACGCCGTTTTTCTCGCAGTGGATTGATGGGACCGGCGAGCCGAAGTTTGCCGACAAGTACGCGGTCTATCGGCTGGGAAACGGGAAGGGATTTCGGACGATCGGCGAGATTGATCAGGATCTGGACCTGTTCAACATGCCGGTGGAGTTGCAGATTGAAACGGAAGGCAGGACGGTGCGGCAGCGGATTGACGTGGTGGGCACCGAGACGCACTATGTGGTGGATACGTTTGGACGGCCGCGGCTGATTAGGATTGATCCCGACAACTGGGTGCTGAAGAATACGCCGGAGCTGCAGGTGCGGGCGGGAATTCTGCGTGGGCAGCAACTGGCGGCGCAGGGCGATTTGAACGGGGCGCTGGGCGAGTATCAGAAGGCGCTGCAGGTCAATCCGCAAAGCTCGCTGGTGAGCTATCGGATCGGGGCGACGCTGTTTACGGAGAAGAATTATCAGGCCAGTGCGGATGCGTTTCGGGATGCGCTGCGCGGAGATGATGACCCGGCGTGGACCGAGGTCTGGAGCCATATTCAACTGGGGAAGATCTTTGACGTGACCGGACAGCGGGAGCGCGCGGTGAATGAGTATCGGCAGGCGATCCAGACGAATGACAATACGCAGGGCGCGCTGAACGAGGCGCGGCTGTATCTGCGCAAGCCGTACAAGCGGCCGGACGGGGAGTGATGGCCGGAGAAGAAGCGCACACAGGCGAACATCGGATGCATGGGCTGGACGGCGGATGGACAGAGGCCGACTGGCCGGCGTGGACGCTGGCCGAGGCCGACGAGCTGCTGCGCGCGGTGGAGGGTGCTGGCCGCGCGGTGGCGCTGGAAGGCGTGAGCCCGCGGCCGTTTTCCGCAGCGGCGCGGGTGCGCACGACGAGCGGAACGGTGGTGGTGAAGCGTCATGCGCGCACAGTGCGCAGTGTGGAGAGCCTGCGCGAGGAGCATGCGTTTGCGCAGTGGCTGGCCGCAGCCGGTGCGCCGGTGGCGGCTCCGCTGCGGATGCGCGATGGAAGTTCGGCGCGGGAGTGCGTGGGCGCAACGGGACAGGCGTGGACGTGCGAGGTGTTTCCGGTGGCGCCGGGTGAGGATGTGTACGCGCAGGCGGTCTCCTGGACGCCGTATGGCTGCGTGGAGCATGCGCGTGCGTCCGGTGCGGCGCTGGGTCGGCTGCATGCGGCCTCGCGAGGGTATGCGGCGGCCTCGCGCGGGAAGGCTCCGCTGGTGACGAGCTACACGCTGATTCCGGCTGCCGATGTGGCACAGGCGGTGGAGGCGTATCTGGCGGCGCGGCCGCAGCTGGAGGCGTGGTTGCGGCGGCAGCGCGGGGAGCTGGCGGTGGAGACGGTGGTGCGGCGCTGGTTGCGGCCGCAGTTGGAGCGGCTG
>JAJZGG010000051.1 GCA_021804965.1 Acidobacteriota bacterium | reverse complement strand
AGAGACTCATCTCCTGCGAACTGCCGATTGGAATTGCGCTGCTGGAACTGCGATTGGCTCGACTGGCCGGGGCATATGCCAAAGGATCGTGTATCCGATACACGTCTCCTGCTGCCCGTTGCCGGTTTCCAATTGTCAGGGGGTCGGTGGACCGCAGCAGACGTCCATAAAGGTCATCCGAAGCTGGACCTTGATCGACGAACACCGATGCATTCTGCGGACCGTCATAAGGCAAGATAGCATGCGCTCAGCCCGCTGCAAGCAGAAAATGCAGGCCCTGCCGAATGCCGCTAAACCCTTTGCTGCTAAGCCTTTTGCCTGCAATCTCCATAAAAAATATTGATGCACGGCATGGCAGACCCCGGTCTGCTCAGCCGCTGCTGCAGGTCACGGACTGGCAAGAAAAAACCGGCGCCCTGCGCAAGGAGCAGGACGCCGGTTTGATGGAAGGATGTGACTGAATTCGTGGCGAAATCAGTGGCGGGCCAGGGCATTCAGACGGTTGCGCGCCTGCACCGCCTCCGGTGTTGCCGGATAGCGCCGCAGCAGCGCACGATACTCCCGCATCCCAGCTGCACGTTCGCCCAGCATCACCAGCGCCTGTCCCTTGCGCAGTTGGGCCGCCGGTGCCTTCACGTTGCCGCTGAAGTTGGCCAGCACCGCATCGTCATACTTGATGGTGTCCTTGTACTGGTGCTGGCGAAAGGCGATCTCGCCCAGGTAGTACTCGGCATTTCCAGCCAGATTGTCATTCGGATAGTAGCGGGCCACATCGCCAAACTCGCTCATCGCCGCATCGTAATGCCCGGCATTGAAGTCGCGCAGACCTCCCAGATAGGTGTCGCGCAGGGGCGGGGCCTGATTGGCAGCCTGAGGCTGTGCTGCACCGGCTGCCGCCGGAGCCGCAGCGCTGCCGGGTGCCATCCCAGCGGCCGAGCCTGCCGCAGAACCAGCCGCCGAGCCGGGCATTGACCCTGCTGCCGAACCCGGGGCAGAACCAGGAGCCTGTCCGGTGGATCCATCCGGGCTGGTGCTGCCAGCCGGCTGCTGGGGAGCCGTCTGTGCCTGGACCGTCTGCATCTCCGACTGCAGGGTCTGCAACTGCGTCTGCAGCTTGTCCAGCCGCGTCTTCAGTTCGTCGACCGAGTCATTCATCGTCTGCACCTGGCCGGAGACCGTATCCATCTTGCCGCTGGTCGCATCCGCCTGCGCATTCAGCTTCTGCTGCATGGCATTCAGCGCAGCGCTCATCTGGTTCACGCTCGTTGTGCTCTGCTGCACCAGGTTTTCCATCTGGCCAAAGTGGGAATCCACCGTGGACTGCAGCCGCTGCACCATCTCCACCAGCTGCTGCACCTGCGTCTGGATCTGGATGATCTCCTTGGAGGCGGCGTGGGCGGGAACTGCCGGCATTGCCAGCAGCAGCGCTCCCATCACAGCCATGCGAAACCGATTCGTGCGCGCCATCGAGGTTCTCACAATCTCTTCGTATTGGGGCAATTCCGGCGGCAGCTCCCCAACACATGTGCCAGGGGCTGCCTGCCGGAATTGCTGTGCTTAGTATAGTTTTCTTTTGCTGCCTTGCGGGAGCGCTTAGTTTCCAGCGGCTCCGTCCATCGAGAAGCCGGCGCGGCGATTCTGCTGCCAGCAGGACTCGGTGTGCTCGCTGCAGAACGGACGCTCCTTGCCGTAGCTGACCACGCGCAGACGATTCGGTGCCACGCCATCCTGCTCCAGAATCTTCCGGGCCGAGTCGGCACGGCTTTGGCCCAGCGTCAGGTTGTACTCGTTGGAACCGCGCTCGTCGCAGTAGCCACCGATGACCACCTTGATGTCCGGATGCGCTGCCAGATACGCTGCCGCCTTCGACAGCACCGACTCGTCACCGGTGCGAACGTTGTAGCTGTCGTAATCGAAGAAGATGTCCTGCACATTGGCCTTGAACATCTGCTCGGCGGTCATCGAGGAGTTGTTCTGGGGAACGGCTACCGCTGCCTGTGCCGGGTTCACGGTCACCGTTGCGGTGGCGTCCGTGTTGCCGCCGGGGCCGCTTGCGGTCAGGTGATAGGTGGTCGTCTGGGTCGGCGTCACTGTCTTCACGCCGGCGCTGGGCACGCTGCCCATGCCATCAATCGAAACCGAGGTGGCGTCGGTCGTCTTCCAGGAGAGAACCACCTGGTCGCCGGCCGTGATGGTCGAGGGGGTTGCCGTCAGCTGGGCCACCGGCGATGCGGCTGCCGGAGGCGTGGCGGCGGGTTGAATGGGATGTTTCTTCTTGCATCCGGAGATCATGGCAACGGATGCAGTCAGTACCAGGGCAATCCAAATCTGCTTGCGAGAAATCAAGGTAGTACTCCTTTTTCGTATGTTTTGAGTCTTGGTTGTTCTGCTGCAGTGCGGTTCAGTGGCCTGAATCTGTATACGTTCCATCATTTCCAGCTCCAGTTCGGCATAAAGTCCTTGCCTGTCTGAGTCAATTGCTGTTGCTGCGTTCCATCGGCCAGCATCGTCCACAGGGTCGTTTTGTAGTCGAGGGTACGCTCAAAGACCAAGTGTCGCCCGTCCGGCGACCAGGTGGGGAAGTCATTGCTGCCCGAGTCGTGCGTCAACTGCAGCCAGCGGAGTGAAGCAATATCCATCACGTAAATATCCTGCCCGCCCGGAGCTCCCGGACCATACTTGCGGTTCCAGCTGAAGGCCAGGAACTGCCCGTTGGGCGACCACGAGGGCGAAATGGCATAGCCGCCGTCGGTCATGCGCTCCACATTGCCGCCGTCCGTGTCCATGATGTAAATCTGCGGCAGCCCGGTCCGTCCGCTCACCCAGGCAATCTGCGCATTCGTGCGGGGATTCCAGACCGGCGACACATCCGGTCCGCGAAAGGCCGTCAGCTTTTTCAGGTTACCGCCGTTCACATCGCAGGTCCAGATGTCCGGATCTCCGGAGCGGGAGGACGAGAAGGCAATGTGCTGCCCGTCACCCGACCAGGCTGGCGAAAAGTTGCTGCCTCCCTGTGCTCCGGGAGGGAATGCAACAAATCGGCGAAGGTCAAAAGAATACATGCGAATCGTCCAGCCGGAGTTACCCAGGGAAGCGAATGCAAGACGGCTGTTATCTGGCGAGATGCGGGGAGACTCGGAAAGGATGCCCGCGCGGACCACCGGATGCTGATTTTGCCCGTCGTAATCCATCTCCCAGATCTGCTTGCTGCCGTTTCGCGCGCTGACAAAGTAAATTTTGCTCTCGGCAATTCCGCGAACCCCGCCCCCCAGCGCGCCAATAATGTCATCGGCAAACTGGTGGGCCAGCGTCCGCGCCTGATCGTCATTGGCATCGGCCGAATATTGCCTGGTCAGGATGGGGGCCGTCCCGGCGTTGCGATCATCCTGCAGCCAGCCGTAGACGACCAGATGGCCATTGCTGGCCGACAGTGCGCCATAGGCCACAAAGGCGGCGTTGGCCGGGGCCGCAGCCCACTGCGCCAGATTGATCTCCTGGGGCGAACCGGGCATGGCCGTCGGAGCCATGCTCTTGGAGACCATCTCGAAGATCCCGGCATTGGACAGGTCATGGAAGAGCGTCGTGTCAAAGGTGGCCTTCAGCAGCGGCGTCTGCGGATCGCTGCCCACCGGCTTCATATCCGCCGCAGCCAGGCGGATGCGCTGGCTTCCGGTGGGAATGTTGCTGCCGATATGCACCCAGTCCTGAGCCGGAGCCGACAGCGAAAAAAGTGCGCAGATGGCTGTGCCCACCAGCACCAGCCTACGGAGGAAGCGGAAACCATGCATCATGACGGTCAGTCCTTGTTGGGTTCTTGCTCGGTTCTTGTTCCGTTCTAGCTCAGTACTCACAATAATAAGAGACGTGCAGCGGCCCATCGGTTACCGGCGAGGGCAGCGGCCCAAAGGAATCCACGCGCTGTGCCGCATGAATGCAGGCCTGGTCCAGCGTGGGACTGCCGCTGGAGCGGTCCATCCGGATCTCGGTCGGCGAGCCGTCGCGGCGGATGGTGAACAAAATGTAAGCCTGGGCACCCTTGGCCGTGCGCGGGTCAATCTCTCCGCGATACAGGCTCTGGGTCATACGCCGCTTGATGTTTTCCACATAGAACGGGTAGTTGAAGCCCCGCGTGCCGGCGGTCACGGAAACCGGGCCATCGCTGGTGGCCGTCACCGAGCGCTGCATCTGGGAGCTGGCCTGCTCCCCGTAGGCGGCACGGTTGGGTGAAGTCGGCTTGCTCCATGGGCTGGACTTCTGCTGGGGCAGGGGCAGCGGTAGCGGCAGTCGCTTGGTCTGCTGCTGCTGCTTTTTGGTCAGCTTCTTGGGCGGAGCCACCTTGGTCGCAATCGGAATCGCATCCTGATCCTGGCTAGCCTTGACGTGGGCTGCCGGGGGTGCCGGGGCCTGGCTGGGAGTCTCGGTGGCCAGCACGTTGTCGTTCGGCTTCTGGTCGGCCGGCAGGGGCAGGGCATTGGACACCAGTTGCACGGCCACCGCACCCCCGGCATCATTGCTGCCCCACAGATTATGCCGCCACCAGCCATGAATCAGCGCCCAGGCCACCACCACCCCGGCCAGCAGCAGATGCCCGAGCAGCGCGGCCATCATGGGCCGCCGCAGTGGGTCCGGGCTCAGTTGGGCGGTGCGGCTTGTGTAGATCGATGCGCTCATGGTCCATGCCGGCAGCCGGCTAGGGCGTGCTGGTTCCGTTCGAGTTCAACGGCTGGGTGACGATGCTGATATTGGTGATGCCTGCCTGCTTGATTGCATCCATCACGGAGGCAAAGGCTCCGAAGGGAACCCGCTCGTCGGCACGCAGATAGATGATCTGTTTGGACGGATCGGTATTCTGCTGGTGCAGCTTTGCGCCCAGGTCGTGCAGGTTCACGGGCTGATCGCCGACGTAGACCTCCTGATCGCGGGTCACGGTGACCACCAGCCGCGGCACGGTGATCTCGCGCACGGTGCGCGTCTTGGGCACGGAGACTTCAATGCCGGACTGCAGCACGGGTGCGGTGATCATGAAGATCACAAGCAGGACCAGCACCACGTCCACCAGCGGCGTAATGTTGATTTCGGCCAGTGAGGTCTGGGTGCGTCCATGTGCGCTGGTAAAGGCCATGGCTATGCCTCGCGTTCCGGGTAGCGGGCCTCGGGTGGCCGACCGGCGGTGGCGGTTCGCGGCGGAATCTCTTCCAGCGAGTTCAGCAATTCGCGCGCAAAATCATCCACTCCGGAGGCAAAGCTGCGCAGCCGTGCCGTGAACTGGTTATAGGCAATGCCGGCCGGAACCGCCACAAAAATGCCGGCGGCGGTGGTGATCAGGGCTTCGCTGATGCCGGGAGCTACGGCGCGGAGGGTGGCCGAGCCGGCTGTTCCCAGTCCGTGAAAGGCCTCCACCACGCCCATCACCGTGCCGAAGAGGCCGACAAAAGTGCTGCTGGAGGCAATCGTTGCCAGCCAGGTCAGCCGATCCTCCATGCGGGTCAGGGCTTCGCTGCTGGCCGTCTGCGCGGCGCGCTCCAGCGGAGTAATGTTGCGCGGCGGACCGTATCCGCCCGTCTGGCGCTTGTACGCCTCGTAGACCTCGTCGAAGACCATGGCCAGCGGGCTGGGCTGGAACTCCGAGGTGGCTGCGGCAATCTCCTGCAGCCGCGTGGCCTTGCGGAAGACGCGCAAAAAGCGGCGGCTCTGCTGGGTGGCCTTCTTGAAGCTGCTCATCTTGGAGAAGATCAGCGTCCAGGAGTAAATGCTGGCCAGGCCCAGCACCACCAGCACGGCAATGGCCACCGGGCCGCTGTTGGTCAGCATCTCCACCAGCGCATTGGAAGGCGCAGCCGGGGTGTCCGATTGCATCAGGAGGATCAGAATCGAGGAAAGAATCGGCGTATACCTCTCAGTCTTGAAACTAGCAGATGCCGAATCGCCGCTCCAAGTTGTGAACTGGGTACATCAAGCGATGCTCGCAGGATCAGAACGGGATGCGCAGGCAGATTCCCGAAGCGCTTCCGGTGGCGGCAAAGGCTGGCGCAGGAGCCAGCCGGTGTGCACATAATGTGTGCATGCTGCTGGAATTGCGCGCGGAAAACTATGCCGTGATCGACCACGCGATCGTCCTCTTTGGCCCCGGACTCAACCTGCTCACGGGCGAGACCGGCGCCGGCAAATCGATTCTTGTGGATGCCCTGGCCCTGCTGATGGGCGGCAAGGCTTCGGCGGAGGTGATTCGTCACGGCGCGGAAAAGGCGGTGGTGGCCTGCGTCTTTGAGGCAACTCCGGGTGCCGATGCCATTCTGGAAGCCAATGGAATCGATGCCAGCGGAACGGAAATCATTCTTCGCCGGGAAGTGATGCAGAACGGCAAGGGTCGGGTCTTCGTGAACAATCAGCCGGCTACCGTCAGCGTTCTGCGGCAGCTGGCTCCGGAGCTGGCTCTTGTCCATGCGCAAAGCGAAACCCTGTCCAGCTTTGACCAGGCGCAGCAGCGCGTCCTGCTGGACCGCTTTGCCGCGCTCAGCGTGGAGGAGGTGGCGCGCCACCATGCCCGCTGGAAGGCTGCCGTGGACAAGCTGGCCGAGATGGAGCGCGGCGAGCAGGAGCGGCTCCAGAAGGCCGATCTCTGGAGCTACCAGAGCCGCGAGATTGCCGACGCCCATCTGCGTCCTCAGGAGGACGTGGGACTGGAGGCGGAAAAGCGCATTCTGGCCAATGCCGAAAAGCTCTACACCGCTGCCATGAGCGCCTTTGAGCAGCTCTACGAAGGCAGCACCTCGGCTGAGACCACGCTGCGAGCGGCATTGCGACAGGTCGAGGAGCTGGCGCGCTTTGACACGCGCTTCGGTGCCGCCGTCGAACAGCTGACCTCCGCCCGCGCCATGGTCGATGATGTGGCCGAGTCGGTGCGCGATTATGCCGAGTCCATTCATGCCTCGCCCGAGCGACTGGCTGAGATTGAAGATCGCCTCGCGCTGCTCGACCGGCTCAAGCGCAAATACGGCGCATCCGTCGATGCGGTCATCGAGTTTGGAGCCTCCGTCGCGGCCCGCCTGGCTGAGGTCGAGGATCGGGAGAGCATTCTGCGCGGCCTGCAGGCCGATGCCGAGGCAGCCCGGCAGGCCTATGCCGCTGCTGCTGCCGCGCTGAGCGAACGACGCCAGAAGGCGGCAGCTCGACTGGCCCGGAATGCCGAAAAGCAGATCAATGAGCTGGCCATGAAGGTCCGCTTCGAGGTCACCGTGAGCCCGCAGTCGGAGACTGTGCAGTGGACGGCCCAGGGTTGGGACAGCGTCGAGTATCGCATCGCCACCAATGTCGGCGAGCCGCTCAAGCCGCTGGAGGAGATTGCCTCCGGTGGCGAAATGAGCCGTGTGATGCTGGCCCTGAAGGTGACCGTTGAGGATGGAGCACGCGCCCAGCAGATGCGTGCCGTGGCCGCGCCGCGCACACTGGTCTTCGACGAGATCGATATCGGCATCGGCGGCCGCGCTGCCGAGGCCGTTGGCAGCAAGCTCAAGTCGCTCAGCCGCAGCCAGCAGGTGCTCTGCGTCACCCACCTGCCGCAGATTGCCGCCTTTGCCGACCAGCATTTTCTCATCGAGAAGCACGAGCGACAGGGACGCACCGAAACCCAGGTCCGGCTGCTGGACGAGCCAAGCCGCGTGCATGAGGTGGCCCGCATGCTGAGCGGGGCCGTGGTTACGGAAGCCAGTCAGCAGCACGCCAGCCAGATGATTGCCGCCAGCCGTTGAGTCAGGCTGAAGTGCCGCGGTCGAAATCGGCTAAGCCGTCTGCTGCGGCAGCGCTTCCAGCGGCGGGGCAAAGCGTGCGCCGCGAAACAGCAGCGCAGCTGAAACCAGCAGCGTGAGCAGCGTGGCCGCCAGTCCCACGCGCAGGTTGCTCCGGTCGGAGATGGCCCCGATGATCTGCGGCGAAAATGTATCCCCAAGCATGTGAATCAGGAAGAGATTCAGCGCCAGTGCGCTGGACCGGACCGAGGCTCGGACGGAGTTGCAGACGGCGGCATTCAGCGGCCCGGTGTTCAGAAACAGGCAGAACTCCGCCGCCAGCAGAGCCGGCAGCGACCAGCCGGCAGGCCCAAAGAAGACCAGCGCCGCCAGTGGCAGGGTCAGCAGCACGCTCCAGGCGGAGAGGAGATAGAGCGCGCGGGGATTGCGGCGCAGCCAGCGCTCGGCCAGCCATCCGCCCATCCACGTTCCGGCCAGCCCATCGATGACCGTGATGGCTCCCAGCACGGTGCCGGCGCGGGCAACGCTCATGCCGCTGAAGCGATAGAGAAACGTGGGCATCCAGGCAGAGATGCCGCCCAGGGTAAAGACCATCATGGCCATTCCCAGGGTGGCCAGCATATAGGCGGGATTGGCCAGCAGCGCTGGAATCTGTTGCCGCAGCGGCCTGCTGTCCTGCTCCGTCTCGCTGGCTCCCCGGAGTGGTTCGCTGCCCAGCAGCGCATAGAGCAGAGCCAGCAGCAGCCCGGGAACCGCACCCACCAGAAAGGGCATGCGCCAGCCAAAGCGCGAGCCCAGTTGGCCGCCCAGCAGGTAGCCCAGTGCGGCGCCAATCGGAATTGTCAGGTAAAAGAGGGAAAGGACGCGATTGCGCTCCCGGGCAGGGAAGAAGTCGGAGAGAACGGCCGGCGCAAAGATGCCAAAGGTGGCCTCACCAATGCCGACCAGCGCATGGCGGAAGTAGAGCGAGCCGTAGCTGTGAACGCTGAAGGTAAACAGCGTGGCCAGGCTCCAGAGCACGGCTCCGGCCACGATCAGAGGCTTGCGCCGGAAGCGGTCGCCCAGCCATCCGGTCAGCGGAGCCGTGAGCATATAGGTCACAAACAGCGCCGTGGTCAGTGCGCCCAGCTGCTGGTCCGTCAGTCCAAACTCATGCTGTACCAGTGGCTGAGTGCCCGGCAGCAGATAACGGTCGATGTAATTCAGCAGGCTCAGCCCGAGCAGCAGAAGAAAGGTGACCAGCACGTGCCGCGAACGGAATCCATAACTCTGGGGCGTGCGCGGCATCGGGCAATTCCTCGTGCAGGAGCAACCGGGCTGAATTTGGGAGCTTAGAGCTGCGGGCGAGGCCAGCGCGCCTCAACAATGGTCGAGATGCCGCCGCGCGGACGGAAGTCTCCACGCACCACCGCCCACACCGGGTCGCAGGCCTTCACCATGTCTTCCAGCACCTGATTCACAATGTTTTCCTGGAAGATGCCGAGGTTGCGGTAGCAGAAGAGATACTCCTTCAGGCTTTTCAGTTCCAGACAGCGGTCCCGCGGCATGTATCGGATCGACAGTGCGCCGAAATCCGGCAGTCCCGTCTTGGGGCAGACCGAGGTGAACTCCGGATCGTCGATCAGAATCTCATAGGCCGGAAACTGGTTCGGCCAGGTCTCAATGGCCGGAAACTCGAAGCTCAGTCCAGCCTTGGCGTGTTCATCGGTGTAGCGAGGTTCAAGTGCCATACCGCCTAGTGTATCCGTTCCGGAAATCGGATGCGAGTACAGAAATTCACACCGCCAGGCCCGGTTTGTCTCGAAGCCTGCGAGAGCGGAAATCCACGCGAGAGATTTGAACCCAAGAGCCCCAGATGTGAGTCCTATATACTGACGTTTGGCCGAGGGGGCGCACGCAAGAAGGATTCGGCGGCGGCTCTGCTCAGCAATGCGCACTAGAACGGGCGGGCATGGCAGAGGAAATCAGGCAGAGTCGACGATATTGGATCTGGGCGGGACTGGCAGTGGTGCTGGTTGCCGTATTTTTCATTTCACGGCAGTTCACCGAGGACAGCATTCCGGTGCATGCCGCCGTGGTCACGCGCACCACGCTGCGCAGCACCTCCAGCACAAACGGACTGGTTGAGCCTGTTCGCAACTATGCGTTTTACGCCCCGCTGGCCACCTCCGTGCTGCAGATTCCCGTGCACGAAGGGGAGCTGGTCAAGGCGGGTCAACTGCTGATGCAGCTGGACGCCACCAATGCCCGGGCCCGGGTGGCATCGGCGACCAGCGGCCTGCGTTCGGCACAGGCCTCGCTCGATGCCCTGCGCAACGGCGGCAGCCTGGCCGACCAGCAGCGGCTGGCATCGGATCTGCAGCGGGCCGAGCTGAACCAGCAGCAGGCGCAGAGCGAGTTTCAGGCATTATCCAAACTGCAGGCCACCGGCGCCGCCTCTGCCAGTGAAGTGGCTGCCAGTCGGCAGCGTCAGTTGCTGGCTGCCCAGGCCGTACACGCGCTGGAGCAGCGGCAGAGCCGTCCTTATGCTCCCATCGAACTGGAGCGGGCCGAAGCCGCTGTGCATGATGCGCAGGCGGCTCTCGATGCAGCGCGCTCCGTCCTGGCGCAGACAGCAGTCGTGGCTCCGGTCGCTGGCACGGTGTATGCGGTGAATGTGGATCCATCCGATTATGTGATGGAAGGCAAGCTGCTGCTGCAAATGGCCGATCTGAGCCATGAGCGGGTGCGCGCGTATTTTGACGAGCCGGACATCGGCCGTCTGGCCGTTGGTCAGCCCATTCGGATTGTGTGGGATGCGCACCCGGGGCGCGAGTGGCATGGGCACATCACCCAGCTGCCCTCCACCATTGTCAGCTACGGTACGCGAAACGTCGGCGAAGTGCTCGTCTCCGTCGATGATCCGCAGGATGGACTGCTGCCGCAGACGCACGTCACCGTCACGGTGACCACCGACAGCGAGGCCAACGTCCTGACCGTGCCGCGCGAAGCCCTGCACAGTGAGAGCGGCAAGCCCTACGTCTTTCGGATTGTGAACGGCAGGCTGGTGCACACCATCGTCACGACCGGCACCATCAATCTGACCGAGGCGTCCATCACCTCCGGCCTGCACGAGGGGGACGTGGTGGCCACCGGCGCACTCACTGACCTGGCGCTGGAAGACAATGACCCCGTGAAGGTGGTGCGGTGAGGCGCATCCTGCGTCCGGCTGCTGGAATCGGGTTGCTGCTGGTGGCCGCACTGCAGCTGAGCGTAGCCGTTGCGCCGCCAGCCCTGGCCGCGCCGCCACTCCTGGCCGCGCCGCCGTCTCAGGCCGCACAGGGGAATGCAGGCTCAGAGCTGGACAAGGCCCATCGCGAGCTGGAGGCCGGCGAGGCCGATGCCGCCGAGCAGCGACTGCAGCATCTGTTGCAGGTCGATCAGGGCAATGCCGAAGCCTGGAATCTGCTGGGGCGCGTCGCCTTCACGCTGCGCCAGTGGTCGGCTGCCGTCAATGATTGCCAGCAGGCCGTAACGCTCGATCCTGCCAACTCCCGCTATCACCTCTGGCTGGCCCGCGCACTGGGCGAACATGCCGGCCATGCCTCGTTTCTGACCGCCTTCGGACTGGCCCGTCGCGCGCATCAGGAGTTCACTCTCGCCGTGCAGCGCAATCCGCGGGATACGGCGGCACTGGTGGATCTGGCCGAGTTTGATATGGAAGCCCCGTCGATGCTGGGCGGTGGGCTGGACAAGGCGGAAGGCGTGGCTCGCCAGCTGGACGAGGTGGATGCCCGCCGCGCGCACGAGTTGCGTGCCGAGCTTGCCCTCAAGGAAGGCGATCCTGCGCGCGCCGCGCAGCACTTGAAGCAGGCCATGCAGGGAGCGCCGCATCCGGCCTTTGTCTGGCTGGCCATGGCCCGGCTGGCCATGCACCAGAAGCAATGGATCGCGATGGGTGAGGCACTGCATCAGGCTGCCGACGCCGCAGCCCGCGATCCGCAGGCCACCATTGTGCTCTACGATGCCGCATCGCTGATGGCGCGCACCCACCAGCAGACCGATGCCTCCATCCGATGGATGGAGATGTATGTGGCCTCGCCCACCCGGACCGAGGAGGGACCAGCCTTTGAGGCGCTGTTGCGGCTGGCACACTGGTACGATCAGACAGGGAATCGGGCAAAGGCAGCGCAGGATCGCGCCGAAGCCAAAAGGTTGGCTCACAGTTACACGACGGAGCCGGAGTCGTGAAGGTCAGGCAGATGAAGCGTAGCACGCAAAGCAGGAAAGGAATGCATTGCCACCGATGGCTGGCAGCGGCGGCCGTTGTGGCCGCCATCGTGGCCGGTTCGTGGCAGCCGGCGCACGCCCAGCTTTCCCTGTCCACAGTGGTGGCCATGGCTCAGCGCAACAGCAGCAGCGTGAAGCTGGCACAGGCCGATGTGCGCAAGGCGCGCGCGGTCCTGACGGAGATGAACGACGTCTACATCCCCAACCTGGATGTAGGCTCAAGCGTGGGCCCGCCGACCATTGGATTTCCGGCCGGTCAGCCTTCGATTGCCAACGCAACCATGTCCTCGCTGGTCTTCAGCGTCTCCCAGCACTACTACGCGAAGGCTGCAGAAGCGGCCTATCGCGCCGCCGGGCTCTCCCTCAAGGACGCAGCCGAGCAGTCTGCGCTCGATGCCTCCACGGCTTATCTGGAGCTGGATACGGTCACGCAGGAGCTCGATGCCGCCCGGCAGCAGCAGCAGGATGCCGAGCGGCTCCGATCCATCGAAGAGCAGCGCGTGGAGGCCGGCGTGGACTCCCACAGCGACCTGCTGGAGAGCCGGTTGACGCTGGCCCAACTGCACCTGAAGCAGATACAGCTGGGGGATCGCGCTGCGGTTCTGCGCGCCCAGCTGGCTGCCATGACCGGCATGCCTGCCGCCTCCATCGAGCCGATTCATGCCTCGATCCCGACCATTCCAGCCGTGACCACCCCGGGTGTGGCCACCTCCGGGCTCGCCGCCGCCCAGGAAAACCTCCGCTCGCGCCTGTTGCAGGCCCGGGGAGATGCAACCGTCAACCGGATGCCGATGATGACCTTTGGCGCGCAATACAATCGCGACTCCAACTCGCTGAACAACTACAGCGTCTATTACCAGCACTTCAAGGCCGACAACTTCAGCATCGGCTTTACCATCCAGATACCTCTCTTTGACCTCGTCCGTCGGGACAAGGCGCGGGAGTCTGCCGCCGATGCCCTGCGGGCGCGCGTGGAGGCCGAGCAGGCCAACCGCCAGAATGATGTGCAGGTGGCCACACTCAATGCGCAACTGGCCGAACTCGGCGCCCTGCAGGAGATTGCCCAGCTCAAGCAGGAGATCGCCCAGGAGCAGTTGCGGCAGGTGCAAAGCGAAATCCAGTACGGCAATGGCTCCGGAGCCGGTGCCGATGCCACGCCGCAGGTCACGCCCAAGGCCCTGCAACTGGCGCGCATCGACGAGGAAACCAAGCAGATGGACGCCGAGGAAACCGACCTGAGCCTGAGCAAGGCAAGGCTTGGTCTGCTGCGCGCCCTGGGCCACATGCAGGACTGGCTGAAGACGCTTCCCCCCGATCCCAATGCTGCCTCCCACCGGGTCAGTGCAACCGCCACATCCCGCTAGGTTTGGAAAGTTCGGCCATGGCGGCACGGGAAATGCAAGGAAAATGGTAGGATAAGAGTGACGTATGCCTTTGAAGACACTGTTTCTGAATCCGCCCTCGTTTGAAAACTTTGACGGTGGTGCCAGCTCCCGCTGGCCTGCCACGCGCGAAATCGAGTCCTACTGGTATCCAGTATGGCTGGCGTATCCGGCTGGAATGCTGGAAGGCTCCCGCCTGCTCGATGCTCCGCCCCACCATGTGAGTGCAGACGAGACGATTCAGATCTGCAAGGACTACGAGTTTCTGGTCCTGTTCACCTCCACCGTGGGCTGGACAGGCGACCAGAAGCTGGCCGAGGCCATCAAAGCGGCCAATCCCTCCATTCGCATCGCCTTTGTGGGGCCGCCGGTCACCACCTCCCCGGACAAGGCCCTGAATGAGTGCCCGGTGCTGGACTTCATCTGCCGTCGCGAGTTCGACTACTCCGTCGTCGAGTATGCCAATGGCAAGCCGCTGAATGAGATTCTCGGCATCAGCTATCGCGAAAACGGGCAGGTGGTGCACAATCCCGACCGCCCGCAGATTGAAGATCTGGACGCGATGCCGTGGGCAACCAAGATCTACAAGCGCGACATGGACGTCACGCGTTACAACGTGCCGTTCCTGCTCCACCCCTACATTTCGCTCTATTCCACGCGTGGCTGCCCGGCGCAGTGCACCTTCTGCCTGTGGCCGCAGACGCTCTCCGGCCATGCCTGGCGCAAGCGCTCCACCGACGATGTGGCGGCGGAGATGAAGTGGGCCAAGGAGAACTTCCCCGAGGTCAAGGAGTTCTTCTTCGACGACGATACCTTCAACATCCAGAAGGCACGCACGATTGAGCTTTGCGAGAAGCTGAAGCCGTTGAACCTGACCTGGAGCTGCACCTCGCGCGTGACCACCGACCGCGAAACCCTGAAGGCGATGAAGGATGCCGGCTGCCGACTGCTGATCGTCGGCTTTGAGTCCGGCGATCCGCAGATCCTCAAGAACATCAAGAAGGGTGCAACCGTCGAGCGTGCCCGGGCTTTTGCCAAGGACTGTCATGATCTGGGGCTGACCATCCATGGAGACTTCATTCTCGGTCTGCCGGGTGAGACCAAGGAATCGATCCAGAACACGATCAAGTTTGCCAAGTCACTGGATGTGGAGACGATTCAGGTCTCCATCGCCCACGCCTATCCGGGCACCGAGTTCTTTGATTTTGCGGAAAAGGGTGGCTTCATCACCAACGAGGACGCGATGAGCGACTCCGGTGGCCACCAGATGGCGCATATCGAGTATCCGGGATTGCCCAAGGAGTACGTGCTGGAGATGGTGCATCGCTTCTACGATGCCTACTACTTCCGGCCCAAGGCGGCCTTCCGTGTCATCTGGAAGGCGATCATCAATCGCGACCTGCCCCGGCTCTATGTGGAGGCCAAGTCCTTCCTGAAGCTGCGTGCCGAGCGCAATCGCATGGTCAAGGAAGCCAAGAAGCTGCAGGGCAAGACGCCGAATCCGGCCAGCGCCTGATCCTCTTCCGATTCCAGCCCTGATCGTCGTTTGCCGGGCGCGCAAGCAGCCCGGCAAAACCGATCTTTCCGGCAGGCAACCCCCAGTGCAGTCCCCGGCACAGTCCGAAGAGAAAGCAGCATGTCCCATCCGCGTTTGAAGCCCAGCCAGTATCTGATTCTGCTGCTGGTGGCGCTCTGCGCGCCGCTGGGCGACAGTTGTCTTTCGCGTGGCATGAGCGTCCTGCCGCCCATCTCCGTGGCCCATCCGCTCACCCTGCTCCATGCCGTCTTCACGCCCTGGATTGCCGGCGGCATCCTGCTGCTGATTGCCTTCTTCGGCTGCTACCTGACCGCGCTGTCCTGGGCGGACCTGACCTATGTGCTGCCCACCACGGCCTTCGGCTATGTGCTCATTGCGCTGCTGGGCCGCTTCTGGCTGCATGAGCATATTTCGCTTGCCCGCTGGGCCGGAATTCTGCTCATCACCCTCGGCGTGGGCTTTGTCGCCCAGGGTCCATCGCTCACCGAGGACAAGCCCGGAGGCAGGTCATGATCGCCGCTGTGCCGCTGCCGGCCGGCGTCGGGTTCTGGGCCGCCACTGCCATGATCGTCACCGTCTCCATCACCTCCACCATCGGCGAGGTGCTTACGGCTGCTGCCATGCAGTCCATTGGCGATCTGGATGCGATTCGTGCCCGGAGCGGGCTGCGGGGGGCGATTCGCGCCGTGCTCACCTGTCCGCTCTTCTTTGCCGGGGTCACGTTTCTGGCGCTTGCCTTCTTTGCCCTGCTGTTTGCGCTCAACCATCTGGACCTGAGCCTGGCCGCACCGGCATCGGCATCGCTCACGCTGGTCACCAATGCCATTGCGGCCAAGCTTTTCCTGCATGAAAACGTGGATCGCCGACGATGGGTGGCCGCCGTCCTGGTCTGCATCGGCGTCTATCTGATCGCGCATTGAGTCGGCCCGGGTCGCGGCATTTCCAGCGCGATTCTTCCGCACCCCGGACCATCCCGCACCACACGGCACTTCTTCGGCTAAACTCCCTCAACCGGAGTCGGCAGGAAGCATCGCTCGGGGTACACTGCCTGTATGCTGCAACTGCTCGTCGCCTCCAGCAACGCTGGAAAACTCGAAGAGTTCCGCCTGGCTGCCAACGACGAGTCGGTGCGCATCGAAGTGCTGCCGGCGTTGCGGACCATTCCCGCTCCCGCCGAGGATGGTGCCAGCTTTGAGGAAAATGCCATTCTGAAGGCCATCTATTACAGCCAGTTTGCGCCCGGCCATATCGTCCTCGCCGACGACTCCGGCCTCGAGGTGGATGCCCTGCAGGGGGCTCCGGGAATTCGCTCTGCGCGATTTGCCGCCGATAGCGGACTGGTCGATTCGCCCGATGCCAACGACAATACCGATGTCTGGAACAACATCGTCCTGCTGCAGAAGCTGGAGGGCGTCACTGAGCGCACCGCGCGCTACCAGTGCGTGCTGGCAGCGGCGCGCAGCGGCAGAGTGCTGGCCACCGCTGCCGGATCGGTCGAGGGTGTGATCCTGGAGGCGCCTCACGGAACCGGCGGTTTTGGCTACGATCCGCTCTTCTATCTGCCGGAGCTCGACCAGACCATGGCTGACCTGGACCCAGCCATCAAGCTTTCCCTGAGCCATCGCGGGCGTGCGCTGGAGGAGCTGCTGCCCCAGCTGCTGTAGCGCCTGGTACCACTGCCGCAAGCAGCCCGGAAACAGCAGGATTTCCCAGCCATTGAAACCTCAGAACGAAACCTCTGCCGGAATGGTCACCTGCAGTACGGACTGCTCGCCCGTCCACTGCTTCCACGCGCTGCGAATGGCAAGGATGCGGGCCCGATTCGCCGCCGTATCCGGATAGTCGATCAGCAGCACCTTGGAGCGGCCGCGGTTCGGCACCGCATCGTGGACACCCTTCCACTGGCCATACACATCCTGCACGCTCAGGCCATCCGGGAAGCGAGGCGTGACTTCGCGGTCCAGAAACCCAAGCCACTCAGCCTCAGTCACCGGCCAGTGGCGATGACCATCCGCGGGCCTCTGGCTGCCTGCCGCGGCATAAGGTCCAAGCTCGAAGTAGAGTCGGGTATCCACCCAGTGGTTTGTACTGGCCGGGTGCGCCGGATCGCCTGCCAGCACCGGAGACGATGCGCCCGGATGCTGCGTTCCCACCCGGGAGATGCCGGCCGAATGGGCACGAAGCCAAAGACCGGCAAGGCCGACGCAGGCCAGAACCGCAATCGCGATGAGGATGCGTCGGCGCAGGGTGTCGGCCTCCGGTCAGGTACGCGGGCCGGAGTGGCTAGCGCGTGGGTTTGGGCGGCATGGCTGGCATGGCAACCGGTGCCGGAACGTCATAGGAGAGCGGCGTCTTCAGCAGCGTGAGCGCCTCCGGCGGCAGCGGCTTGTCGGCGTTGGCCAGCAGCACGCTCACCTGCCACATCTGCGTCTCGGTCAGGATCTTGTCATAGGCAGGCATGCCGGTGAGGCGAATTCCGTTGGCCACCTTCCAGTAGGTCTCTCCGGCCGGATCGTCGCTGACGCCGACCACGCCTTCGCGATGCGATTGCCACAGCTGCGGCACATGGGGGAACATGTGCGCACCCACCGTGGACGGGCTGCCGTAAACGCCATGGCAGAAGGCACACTGTTCGCGATAAATGTGGGCTCCGGCGATGAATGTCTCCGCCGTGGCCTGCACCGGCACGGTCTTCGGCATCTCCCGATCAATGCGCGCATGCAGGGGGATGTGCGTGATCTGGCGCTCAAAGGGCAGTGGCGGATCGGCAACGGCAACGGGCGGATTGCCACGGGTAAACCAGACGTAGAGAAGCACTGGGCACAGCAACACCCCGATCACGATTCCAGACAGAGCACGAAACATACAGGCGCAACCTCCGTCTGGCTATTCTAATCTCGGCTTTGCGGCTGGTTCTGCCGGATGGAGAAAAATTCACGCAGCCGGCCCCAAACAGAACTCCAAAAGCAGTTCGGGCAGCGCAGTCGGCTCCGGCTTCGGTATGCTGGTCAGCATGCAGCCGGCATCTGCAGGAGGAACCATGGTTGACCACTCCAGGATGAAACTGGGCCGAAAAGCAGTCAAAACCGACAGCCGCACGCTGAAGCTATCCCGCTACGTGAAGCCAACGCTGCCGCCGGCGCCACCGGCCGTGGACTGGTCCAAAGGGATTACGGAGTGGGGCCTGATGCTCAATGACAAGCTGGGTGATTGCACCATCGCCGGAGCGGCGCATGCCGTTCAGGTGTGGACGGTGAACACCGGCACCATGGTCACGGTTCCCGATCCCGTCATTCTGAACTACTACGAAACCTGGGATGGCTACAAGCCGGGCGATCCGGCCACCGACACCGGCGGCATCGAGATGGAGGTCCTGAAAGATTGGCAGAAGCACGGCTTTAACTCGCACCGGCTGCTCGCCTTTGCCGACCCTGTCTGGACCAACCTGGAAGAGGTGCGGCAGGCCATGCATCTCTTCGGTGGCATCTACATCGGCCTCAACCTGCCCAACACGGCCAAGACGCAGGATGTCTGGGACGTGGTGCCCAACGGAGGACCGGAGAGCCAGGCTGGCAGCTGGGGCGGGCACTGTGTCTACGTGGTGGCCTATGACCAGACCGGCTTCACCTGCATCACCTGGGGCATGCTCAAGACGATGACGCTGGCCTTCTGGAATGCCTACGTGGACGAGGCGCATGTGCTGCTGGCCGCAGACTGGCTGGAAAAGAAAGGCTCACCGGCCGGCTTCGATCTGGAGCAGTTGCAGGCCGACCTCAAGCTGATTCATTAAGACCAGCGGTCAGACAGCCGCGCTCAACCGCACGCCGATCCGCTCCTCGCGTGCCACCGACCAGGCATCGGAGAGCGTCTGCTGGCTGGTGAACTGGTGTCCGATGATGGGTCGCGCCGCAAACTCCAGCCGCAGATTGGCCTGTGCCAGTGGCCACGGATCGAGTTGGAAGTGGCGCAGCCCCAGCGGCACCAGCCGCACCCGGACAGTTTCGCCGGTCACCAGCGGCAACGGCTGCGGCAGCTCCGTTGGCATCTCCAGCCCCAGGCAGAGATAGGTCGCCAGAAAGTCCCAGGCCTGAAACAGGGCAAAATTCTCCTGCAGCCAGCGATCCGTCTTTTCCCGCACGGCCACGAACGGATCCTCGTCCACCTCGACGCGAAGCTGTTCCCGGAAGCGAATCTCCTCGGCCAGAAAGCGATCCAGCAGGGAGCTTTGTGCCGGGGTCAGCGCCGAGCGGTCGGCCATGCTCGTCAGGTCCAGCTCGGTCTGCAGCGCAATCAGCAGTGCAGCGTAGGGATCATCTGCGGCCACCATGCGCACGGCCTCGGTGCGGCTGGACAGGTTCCGCCCCAGCCGCGACCCCAGCAGCAGCTGGCGATGCCCGAAACTCTCCGGAGTCAGCGCCAGCGGGCGGTGATCCTCCGCCAGCACCGGGGTGGCATCCTGCAGATGCATGGCATCCTCATGCCGCTGAATCGCCGTCAGCAGGCTGGTGCGCGGTTCCGGGCGGCGAAACTGTGCATTGCCCCATTCGCGGGCAATGGCCGCAGCCAGATGCGCGTGGTCAGTGTGGGTGACAAGAAGCCAGCCATGCGGGGTTTGCGTTCGGATCAAGGGAGTCGAACCTCTGCCTACAGAGTAGCCCGTTTCTGCCGAACAGAGAACCCACTGCGGTACGGGTTTTTCTCCAGGCGCCATCCCTTGGGGGCAGTGGATACAATCGGGGAGGAAATCCCGGGAGTGGCAGCATGAAAGAATCCATCGGAAGCTGGTTGGCAACGGTACGCAGGCAGGAGAACGGCAGGGAACAGCTCGCTGCCATGCTGGAGCAATGCCTGAGCAAGGCAAACGGAAACCGCAGCCGGAATACCTATCTGTGGCAGGATGCAGACTGGAGCCGCAGCGAACTGAATTGCCTGCTGCGCCCCGCTGGCAACGCATGGACCACCCTGCCGCTGGGCGGACTGCCCGTCTCCCTCAAGGATTGCTTTGACCTCGCCGGAACCGTCACCACGCAGGGATCGAAGTTCTACGCTGGGCACACGCCAGCCGCAACGCAGGATTCCTGGGTGGCGGCACGGCTTCGGGCCATGGGTGCCGTGCTCACCGGCAAGACGCATCTGCATGCGCTGGCCTACGGCATCACGGGAGAAAATCGCGATTATGGAGACTGCCTGCAGCCACGCGACGAGCGCCTGCTGACCGGCGGCTCCTCCAGTGGCGCGGTTGCCAGCGTACAGGAAGGATCGGCACTGGCGGCAATCGGCACCGATACCGGCGGCTCCGTCCGGGTGCCAGCGGCCCTTTGCGGCCTGGCCGGCTATCGTTCCTCGCTGGGCTGGGGAAGCTGGCAGGGTGCCGGACATCTGGCGGAGAGTTTTGACACCATCGGCTGGCTCTTTCGCCACCTGGAGGACGCGCCCCTGCTGGCACAGTTGTTCGTCGGAGCCACCGGCAATCAAGAGACCGATTGGAACCGTCCGCGAACGCTCGACCGCTTTGCCATCGCCGACTCCGGATTCCTTCATGACTGCCAGCCGGAGGTCCGCACCTCGCTGGAGCAGGCAGTCGAAGAGCTGCAGGCGCTGGGCATGCGCGGCGAGCGCGTGGATGTCTCCTGGTGGGAGGAGGCGCACACGCTCTTTGCGCCCATTCAGGCTGCGGAAGCGGCGCGTATTCATGCCGGCAACTTCCACGAATTTGAAGAACCGATCCGGCAGCGGCTGGAGTGGGGCGCAAGCCTGACGCAGAGCGAAGTGGACACTCTCCGCCAGCGGCATGCTGCCTTCCGTGCGCGCATGGCTGCGTTGCTGGCCGAGCATGCGCTGGTCATGCTGCCGTCGGCGCCCGTCTCCCGCCTGCTGGCCGGCGAAGACCATACCGGAATCCGTCCCCGCCTGCTTCGCTACACTGCTCCGGCCAGTCTGGGGGGCCTGCCGGTGCTGGCCGTGCCCTGCGCCGCCGGCGGCATGCAGATTCTGGCTGCCCACGGAGACGATTCGCGGCTGCTGCAGCTTGCCACACGGCTTGGTCAGGCGCGCAGAGCGCAGACCGAATAGCAGCTCACGGCAAGGCTGTCTGCAGCCATCACAGCCAGCGGGCCAGGTGCACCTGCACGCGCCACAGCGTGTAGGCGAGCATCTCATGCAGAATCTCGCGACCCTCCATCGCCAGTCCGCCATCGTCGCGGATCGGCTGATGCGGCGAGGCCAGCACGTGCATGCCATAGGCGGCAAAGATGGCCTGAATGCGAAAGACATGGGCCGGATCGCTGACCACGAGGATGGAGTGGAAGCCATTTCTGCGCGCAATGGCCAGCACGCGCTCCACGGACTCCTGCGTCGTGCGGCTTTCCGTTTCGGCAATAATCGCGCTGGAGGGAACGCCGTTGGCATGCAGAAACGATGCCCCCACCTCACCCTCCGAGTACACATCGCCCGGAGCACTGCCGCCCAGCGTCAGGATCACCGGTGCCAGTCCGCGTCGATAGAGATCGAGCGCATGCTCCAGCCGTGCGCGCAGCACGCGGGAGGGGCGACCGTTGTATTCGGCTGCACCAAAGACGCAAATCAGATCCGCATGGGCCGCCTGATCGGTCACGGCCGCCTGCTGGATGCGCCGGTCCAGACGATGAAACCAAAGCAGCATTG
>JAJZGG010000123.1 GCA_021804965.1 Acidobacteriota bacterium | reverse complement strand
ACGTCGATATCCGGCATCGAGACGCGCTCCGGATTCAGAAACCGCTCAAACAGCAGCGCATTCTGCAGCGGGTCCACATTCGTAATCTCCATCACATAGGCCACCAGCGATCCGGCCGCCGATCCGCGCCCCGGACCCACCGGAATCCCATGCTCCCGTGCGTAGCGGATAAAGTCCCACACGATCAGGAAATAGCCCGAATACTTCATCTGCTTGATGATGCCGATCTCGCGCTCCAGCCGCGCCTCGTACTCGTGCAGCTCGCTCCGCAGCAGTCCCCGCGCCTGCAAATGCCGGATTGAGGTCTCCAGCCGCTTCCGATATCCGGCCCGGCAGATCTCCTCAAAGTAGCTGTCGATCGAGTGCCCCTGCGGCACTGCAAACTCCGGAAACGGATTGTCCACCTTGCTCAGCTTCAGGTTGCAGCGCTCGGCAATCTCCTGCGTCCGCGTCAGAATATCCACGCGATCCGGAAACAGCCGCTCCATCTCCTCGCCCGTCTTCACATAGAACTGGTCGGCATCAAAGCGAAACCGGTTCGCGTCCTGCACCTTCGCACCCGTCTGCACGCACAGCATCACGTCATGCGGCTTGTGGTCGTCCTCGCACAGGTAGTGCGAATCGTTCGTCGCCACCAGCGGAATCTCCAGCTCCCGCTCCAGCCGATACAGATCCTTGTGAATCTGCTTCTCCTGAATCAGCCCCTGATCCTGTATCTCCAGGAAGAAATTGCCGCGTCCGAAAATATCCCGGTACTGCGCCGCCGTCGAGCGCGCCGACTCATACTCGCCGGCCAGCAACTGCTCGCACAGCTCCCCGGACAGGCAGCCGGAGAAGCCAATCAGCCCCTCGGCATGCTGCGCCAGATAGGCCTTGCTCACGCGCGGCTTCTTGTAGAAGCCATGCACTGAAGCCTCCGACGTAATCCGGATCAGGTTGCGATATCCCTCCTCGTTCTGCGCCAGCACCAGCAGGTGGTTATATTTGTCTCCCGTCGGATCGGCCCGATGATCCTCGTTCTTGCAGATATACAGCTCGCAGCCCAGAATCGGCTTCACGCCCTTCTTCTTCGCCGCGTCAAAGAAGTGCACCGCGCCATAAATGTTCCCGTGGTCGGTCATCGCAACCGACTTCTGCCCAATGCTGGCCACCCGTTCGACCAGCTTGTCCACGTCGCAGGCGCCGTCCAGCAGCGAATAATCCGTATGCAGGTGTAAATGCGTAAACTCAGCCATGGCTGCACTCATTGTAGGGTTTGCCTGCTCGCTGCCTGCGCCGCACCGGCGCAATCTCTGAGGAAAATCCGGTACGGAATTCTTCCCGATCCCCCGCACCTGCGCCGCACCGGGGTTGCTGCCAACTCCGCACCGCGCGGTCTACAATCAGGTCGGGACAAAGTCCCAGCGCAGCCCTCAATCCCGGGTTCAGCCCCAATGCATGGCGCAGCCCGGAATCGCGCCAGATCAAAAAATCCAACCGCAGGAGCCGTGGAACGCAGCCATGAAAATCATCCTCTACATCCTCGCCTTTTCCCTGCTCACCATGGGCACCATCTGGATTCTGCAGGGCATCAACGTGCTCCCCGGCAGCTTCATGACCGGCCAAATCGTCTGGGCTCGCCGCGGCGCCGTCGTCGCACTCTCCGGTCTGGCCGTCCTCGCCCTCGCGCTCTGGAAGACCCGCACCGCATCCGGCAAACCGTAGCCGCCGCAGCGCTGCCCGCGCTTGCGGATCCACTCCCGTCCACCCCCGCTGGAGGACCAATCCCGATGCCCCGCTCACCGCTTCCAACACCAGTCCATCTCGCCCTGGCCGCGCTCGTCATCCTGGCACTGCCGCTTTCCGCGTCGGCCGCTGCGCCGCCGTCATCCCCGCAGGCAAACCCGCAAGCCAGCCCGCAACCGGCAGGTTGCGACCTCATCGTGCACGTCGACCATCTCCGCAACACCCGCGGGAAGGTTGGCACCATCGTCTTCGCCAGTCCCGCCGGCTGGCCGGAAAACAAGCAGAAGGCCCTGCGCCACGGCCCGGCCGCCATCGTCCAGATCCCGGCCGGAATCACCGCCACCGCCCTCTGGAAGGGACTGCCGCCCGGCACCTACGCCATCGCCGCCATCCACGATGAAAACAGCAACCACAAGCTCGATCGCAACTTCATCGGCATCCCCACCGAGGGCTTCGGCTTTGCCAATAATCCCTTCGTCGGACTCACGCCACCTTCATTCCGGAAGGCCAGCGTCACCCTCACCTGCCCATCCACCGAGATCACCATCCAGATCCAGTACCGTTAACGGATCCACGGTAACATTTGATGTTGTCAAAAAAGTAAACGGATCGATTTTTTTTCTCAAGATATCCGCATTTTCACCGATGCTCTTGAGTAACATTGTTGACAGAACTCAAATCACGAACTTTCCCGGTTCCGTATCAGGCAAGGTGACGCGGTATCATGAATCCCACATGTAGCACCTGCGGCTCCAATACAACGCGCAGAACCCGAAGAAAAACCACCCTCGTGCATCGTCTGCGCCGCTTTTTCGGCTACTATCCCTGGGAGTGCCTCACCTGCCAGGCGCGCTTCTTCAGCAAGCAGCGCTACGCCAGGGGCGAGCGCAGTCCCCATGGCGAGGTCTACGTCGGCGACAAAAAAAAGACCGCTCCCAACGCTGATCCCGCCCGCCAGGACAAAATCTAAGACAAGGATGAAGGCAATCGCCCCCTTCGGCTCCCGATAGTCGGCCTGACGATTCCCGCCAAACGCGAAAGCCCCGGAAGCAATCCTTCCGGGGCTTTCGCTTCTGCTGCTCTTGCGCCTACCGCTTCTTTTTCGCAGCTGCCTTGGGTGCTGGCTTGGCCGTCTGCCGTGCAGGCTTCGAGGCCTTTTTCGCCGCAGCCGGGCGTGGGCTCGGCTTGGCTGTCTTCGCCGCCGCTTTGCTCACCGGTTTGCTGGCAGCCTTGCCCTTGGCCGCCGGCGCTGCCTTCCTGGCTGCCGGTGCAGCTTTCTTCGCAGCCGGGGCCGCCTTTTTCACTACCGGAGCAGCCTTCTTTGCCACCGGCACAGGCTTTTTCGCAGCCGCCGCAGAAGCAACCTTGACCGCCTTTGCGCCAGCAGCCTTTGCCACAACCTTTGCCTGCGCCTTCACCGGCTTCTCCGGTTTGACCGCAGCCTTTTCCGGCTTCTTCGCCGCTGCCTTGGCAGGCTTCTCGCTTGCCACCTTCGCAGCCGGCTGGGCAACCGCCTTGGCCGCCATCGTCGTCACCGTCCGTTCCGGCTTGCTTTTGGTGGCTGCAGGCTTGCGACTGCGCACCACCGGTTCATCCTCATCCTCATCCGGCTCGCTCTCATCGGACTCGCCCACCGTCTCACGGGCAAACACGTCATCATCGTCCGTATCGTCGTCATCGCCAAGGATGCGTCCCTCGTCGCTGTCGCCGATGCGGAAGTCCAGCTCCACGGCGTCCTCGTCCAGTTCGCTCTCCTCGTCGTCCTGTTCGTCCTCGTCCTCGTCCACCACCCGCGACTTCACGCGGATCTCCGCCGTCCGTCGGGCGCGGCTGCGTTTGAAGGTCGGCTGCGGTGCCGGTGCCGGCGGGGAATACGGCTCCAGAAACGCGCGCATCTCCTCGTCGCTTTGCAGCTCCCCGTCGATCAGCCGCAGAAAAATGCTCTGCATCAGCCCGGCATACTCCGGCAGCTCCGGAGTAATCCGCATCTCGGCCATCCGTGCCACCGGCAGCTTCTGCCGGAACTCCGGCCACACCTTCAGGAAGGCATCCATCTTCTCCCGCACCGCCGCCTGCCGCGTCGTGAAGCCCAGCCACACCACCGCCTCCGGTGCAAAGCTCGTCAGCAGTTGATAGCAGGCTGAGGGCCGCGCATTCTCCTTGGCGATCAGTTGCTTGGCCAGCTGCGCCGCACTGTCCTCCAGACCCTCCCAGGCCTTCACAAAGCCCGGCCGCAGGAATCGCTCCTTCAGCGCTGCCAGGTCCTTGCCGGAGAGCTTCGCCGTCAGGAAATGCGCCTGCGCCGTTGCCAGATCCGCCTGCACACCCTGCATCTGCATCTCAATCGAGAAGTCATGCAGCGCCTGCAGCTTCTCCACATCCGCCTTGGCCGTGGTCCAGGCCGGAAACAGTGCCTTCATCCAACCATCGGCCTCGTGCGAGGCCATCACCTTCAGCGCCTCTTCCTCGTGCACAATCTGTTCCAGCTCGCGTCGCCGTTCCTCTTCCGACAGGAACTCGATCATCGACTCTTCGCGGGCATTCTCATACCGCCGTTGCGTCCGCTCCTCCAACTGGAATCCCAGCCGAACCCGCAACCGTGAGGCCCGCACCAGTCGCGCCGGCTCCTCCAGAAATCCATAGTTGGACACCAGCCGCAGCTGCCTCTGCTCCAGATCGGCCACCCCATTCAGCGGGTCCATCAGCAGTCCATAGGAGCCGTCATTCAACGAGATTGCCATCGCGTTCACGGTAAAGTCCCGCGAACGCAGATCTTCGTGAATTGAGGCCCACGTATACACCGGCTTGCCGCACTTGGGGTAATCCGTCTGCCGAGCGCTGGTCAGCTCCAGCAGCACGCTGCCGGGAAATCGCAGCGAAAGCCGGTGCGAGGCCGCACTTTCCCACCAGACCGACGCGCCATGGGCCACCAGCGGCTTCTTCAGCTCCGCGGTATTCCCATGGACCACCACCTCAAGCTCGCGCACAGAGTTGCCGCAAACCAGATCACGGACCGCATCGCCGACCAGAAAAACCGGCATCTGGGCCTCTCGCGCCACCTCGCGGACGGCGCGCAATGCGCCCTGCTGATGGACACTCAGTCGATTTTCCAGCAAATAGACGAAATCAGGCATCTCGGATCGATCGCTCCTGCCAGGAGTTCCCCATCAAACCGCAGAATGGAAAGAACTTATTCATATCCCCAAAAGTCCGGGCAACCACAGTACGTTAACACAATGAAAATCCGTTGGCTAGGGCCTGCTCCCACTTCGGGATGAGAGTGCGTTCCCGGCAAAAATCGGCCACACCAGCCCCAGTCCGCTACAATGCACTCATGACCCTGGCGGAGCTAGCCGAGCGGCTGCAGGCGGAACTGGTCGGAGACGGATCCATCGAGATCACCGGTGTTCAGGGACTCGAAGAAGCCTCGCCTTCGGACCTCACCTTTGTCGCCAATCCCCGCTACGCCGCCCTGGCCCGCACCACCCAGGCCGGTGCCATCCTCGTCAGTCCGGACTTCCCTG
>JAJZGG010000050.1 GCA_021804965.1 Acidobacteriota bacterium | reverse complement strand
CGTCCCCGCCGCGTCCAGATACTCATCCCCGTTCTGATACGCCTTCACGTGATCCAGCCCGTCAATCGCCGAGTTCAGCGCCCAGTTGTTCGCTCCATCCTTCACCATGTACCACTGGCTCGCGCCGTTGTAGTCCTTGTAGACGAAGCTCTCCTTCTGCGTCGTCGTCGATCCGGCCTGCAGCGTCTGGTCGATCTCCGCATTCGCGCTGTTCTTCACCGTCGTCGATCCGCTGAAGCTCGTCGTCCCACCCACGGCCAGCGTGCCCAGGAAGTTCGCATTGCCGCTTCCATCCACCGTTGCCACCGTCGTCGGCGTTGCCCCGCCGCTGGCAAAGGCCACGCCGCCGGTGCCCGCGTTGCCGCTGCACTGGAAGCAGACATTGCCCGTCCCCGTCGCATTGATCGCCGTCGCATTGTTGCCGGCCGCGTTGTGCTCCTCCATCTGCAGCCGGATCACCCCGTTGATCAGATCCTGCACAATCCAGTTCGACTCGCCGCTGGTCCCGTCCGTCAATCCCCACAGCCAGTTGTACTGCGTCGCCGACGTGCCGTTGTCCACCTGGCTCTCCCACTCCAGCCCGCGCACATTCCCCGCTCCCGTGCCCAGCCGATAGTGGTTCGTCACCGTCGCGTCCTTCTGGCTCGCATACCAGTCCCCGTTCAACCCGTTGAATGTCCGGTGAAAGGCATCCCAGAAGCTGTTCCGACTGCCGTTGTCCACCAGTGCTCCGCTGAACATCGTTCCGCCCGTCATCCAGCTGTTGAACTGGCTGCCGGCATCGGCCTGCACCTGCGTCGTCGAGCCTTCATTCCTCACCCCCACCAGCGTGTTGTTCTGCGCATTCGGCCCCAGATGCACCGCCGTCGCGCAGCCCTCAATATCGCCGCCCGTAAAGGTGTTGCCATCGCCCTGCACCAGGTCAACGCCGATCGTTCCCGCAATCGCCGTCCCGCTCGTCGTCGGGCAGTCAATGTGCAGCCGCAGAAACGTGCTCGCATTCACCCAGTCGGTCGTTGCCGCATTCGCCACCTGGTGGCCAATGCCATGCACCGCCACCTGGAATCCGTTGAAGTCCTGATCCAGCAGCGTGCCGCCGGTGTAGTTGCCCGTTCCGTCCAGCACCATCGCCGTCTGGTTCGCGTTGCCCAGGTAGTAGTCGCTCTCCAGATCCAGCTCCTGCACCCGCCACGCCGCCAGAGCCTCCGTGCCGCTCGACGCCGATCCGGTCGTGTTCACCAGCACGTTGTCCATGGCAAAGCCCATCGTGTCGCTGGCATAGCTCGGATCGCCCACCTGCACCGCCGCTCCCGCGCCGTTGTAGGCCAGCACCGTGCCGCCCGTCAGCCCGCTGGCCGCCGTGCCGCCGCGCAGGCTGCAGCCATGCAGCCGCACCCCGCGCACTCCGGCCGGAATCACCAGCGGAGCCGTCATCGTGATCGTCGCGCAGGGCAGGTCAATCCGCGAATTCGGCACGTTGATCGTCACCGTCGCGCTGATCGTCTGCGCCCCGCCAAAGTTGCGTGCATCGCAGGTGCCGCCGCTGGACGGCAGCGCCGCCACGCAGGCTGCAAGCTGCGCTCCAAAGTCTGCACCGCCCTGCTGGTCCACCTGCGCCAGCCCGCCCACGCTCTTCGCCGTCAGCGCTCCGCCAAAGGCCGTCGTTGTTGCCGTCAGGCTGGCACCGCCCAGATTGCCCAGTGCCTGCGCCGCCGTCGTCGCGCCGGTGCCGCCATCGGCAATCGCCAGCGTTCCCGTCGTAATGTTGCTCGCGTTCAGCCCGGTCAGGTTGCCGCCGGCCAGTTGCGGAGCCGTCTCCCAGACCGGCTGGAATGCGCCCGTCCCGTTGCCCATGTCCACCAGCAGCGCCGGTGTCGTCGAGCTGTTGCCGGGCAGCCGCGTCGGATTCCCGTTCGCATCGCCCACCACCAGGTCGCCCTGGCTTTCGGTCAGTGAGGCCGTTGCCGTCGGCGTGCCGCCGCTGGTCGCCGGTGTCGCCGGTGCCGCGGCACCGGCCAGCAGAAACGCCTGATACGTCCCCGCCGGATAGTTCACCGGTGCCGTCGTCGCGTTGCAGGCCGTCACCGAAATTGTGTTCGCCGCCGTCACCGCACCGCTCCACTGCAGCCCGCTCACGCCGCTCGGCGGAGTGACAAAAAGCACCCCATCGGTCGTTGCCGCATTCGGCAGCGTGATGCCCGGCACCGTCGCGCAGCTTCCCGGCCGCACCGTCCCTCCGGCAATCGCAAACGACTGCGCCGCAAAATCCGTCACCGGCAGCGTCGAGTCGCTGGCGCTGATCGTGCCCGGCCGCACCCGCAGCCCGGGAACCTGCAGTGCCGTCAGTCCCTGAAATCCGATATAGCCGTCATTTTCCAGCACAAAGTAGCGCGGCGGCTGATTCGCCGCCGGGTTAAGGCCATCGGCGGCACGCAGGCACCAGGCATCGCCATAGCCGCCAATCACCGAGTGCAGACACAGTTCGCCGGAGTCAAAGTTTACCTGTCCCGGAAGACCGGTTCCCGTTGACACTCCAATGTTCAGCCGTGTCGTCGTCGCGGACGCCGTCCTCGGCACAATAGCCGACGACGCCAGACTGTCAACGTTGGTCAGGTAGGTGCGGAAGTCGCTCACCTGCTGGGCCAGACTCACCTGCGGCGGCTCCGCCACCGTGTCGGCAATCGGCGAGCCGGTCACATTGATCTCCCGCGCCGTCATGTTCTGGAAGTCGTAGAGCAGCACGGCTCCCATCAGCTCGTTGTTCACGCTGTCATACGGGTTCGGACAGCTCGACGATCCATATGCCCCATAGCTCGGATTGGAGTCGCACCAGCCCACCAGCTCCGTGTTAACCGCGTCGATATTCCATCCCGCTGCCGCCGTGGCAATGATCGGATAGTTCTGCGTGAACTTGATGTTCGCGTTGCGTACGATCACGCCGTTCACCGCCCGGTAGTAGCGCGAATAGGTGGCAAACATCACATGATAAACACCGCGCCACAGCGAATCGGTCACTCCGCCCGTTGCAGCCCTGTTCTGGTCCGTCAGCCGCGTCTGGTTGTCCTGCACATGAAAGAAGTAGGTGTTGAACCACGTATCCAGGGCATTCTGTGTGGTCTGCGACTGCGCCTGCGTCGGCCAGTTCAAGCCGTAAAAGGTGATCCCATCCACGCCGGTTTCGTCGCCCAGATTGAACTCATTCAGTACCGCGTTGCCTTCGACGCTGGTTCTCGGTGCGCGCGACTTCCACCAACCCCCGATGATCAGCCCCGACAGCATCGCCTGCAGATTCAGGTTGCGAAACTGGTCAAACTGTGAGGAACCCACCAGCAGTGCCATGCCCACGTTGTTCATCGTCACGTGATTCCACTGCCAGTAGGCCGCCGATACCGTGGTGGCCGCCACAAAGGCATTGGAGAGATTCAAATCGTAGAGATTCCATGAGGCAATGGATCTATCCGATCCGAAGATGGCAAAGTACGGTGCTGCCATCGTGTACTGCGAAGCCGACTCCGCACTCCCGTAAAAGCTGGACGTGATCGTCGCCCCGTTGCCATAGATCGTCAGCGGATTCGATTGCGAACTCGGTATGCGAATTGCATAGCCAAAATATCCCGGTGTCTCCGGCGGAAGATTCGTGCAGGGTACGCCATTGCAGGTGTCGTTCGGCGGAGCCGTGCCGTCGTCCCAGGCCGTCTGCATGTAGCCGGTGATCGTTCCGATGAAGTAGGTCCTGCCCTGCGTCAGCGTGATCGATCCGGCGTGGGTTCCATTGCCGGTCGCATACTGAATCGCATTGTTGAAGCACTGCGTATCGTCGGTCACACCGTCCCCGGCGCAGCCAAAATCATCCACGCGGATATCGGCCGAATAGGTCGTGGCACCGCGCCGCTGGTCCAGCACCGGAGCCGGCTGCGATGCCGCCGGTGGCGGAGCCACGCTGATCGACGGGCAGCTCGTGTAACCGCTGCCGCCGCTGCTGACCGTGTAACTGGTCACCGAGCCGTTGCTCAGGTTCGCCGTCACCTGCAATCCGCTGCCGCCGCCACCGCTGACCGAAACCAAAGGAGCCACGGTGTAACCCTGTCCAAGCTGACCGGGAACCACGGAGGTGATGGCACCACCCTGCGTGGGGTCATAGACGCACTGCGCCGTCGCCGACATGGTGGCATACTGCGCAAAGCTGCCCGTCGTGCCCGGCGGAATCAGAGCCGAAGCCGCCGAACTGACGCAGCCATTCACGCTGCCGGCCAGGGCGCAGTTTGTGGTGCCGTTCACCACCGGAGCATTGAGCGCGCCGGTCATGGTTCCACCGGCCAGCGGAAGCTCGCCGCTGCCGTTGGCAATCTGGGTGGCCACGGCCTGATCGACGTAGGCCTTGTTGGCCGCCTGCTCGGGCGTGGTGGGTGCGTTGGCCACCAGCAACTGCTGGAAGGCCGGAACAAAGGCCATCCATGCGGTCTCCACGTTGGTCGTGTTGCTGGGCGGCATCGCCTGCGCGTTGACGGCATTGCCTGCGGTTCCGCTGTCGCAGGCGGAGTTTCCCGTCACGGTGTTGTAGGGGATGCGGAAGATCTGCCAGCTCGTGGTCAGATTCACAATCTGGTCGGCGAAGACGCAGCTCTGGCCGCCGGCGGTGCCGGTGAGCTTCAGCTCCTGGCTGGCTGCGGTGTCGGCCTTGGCGGCAATCTCCCAGGTGCCGTTGCCGGCGGGAAATCCCTGCCCCAGCAGGTAGGCACCACTGCTGCCGCGCACGCTCCAGTTGCCGCCGGTATCCCAGGCACCGCCGAGGGCGCGCACATAGGAGCCGGTGACGGGAGCCGTGGCATCCCTGCCGGACTGGCTGCCCGTGCCGTTGCTTTCGCCAGCAGGCGAAAGCAGATCCTCAGCCGTGAGAAAGAGATCGTTCAGGCTGCTGAATGCCTGATTGGCAGCGCCGCCTCCGAGCAGGGCAAAGTCGGCCGTGGCGCGACCTTCGTCCAGCCGCGCGGTTTCCAGGGTGTGCTGGCTGCCGCCGCTGGTCTGCTCCAGCCGGTTGCCCAGGCCGGAGTCGGCCAGGCTGCTGCTGCTGAGGCCCGTCTGCGTGAAGTGGTTGGCCGAGCCGTTGTAGCCGCTGGCCAGGCCGTTGGCTTCGGCACTGGGGGCAAGCACCAGCGCCGGATACGTTGTGGTGGATACCGGCAGCGTTCCGCCGCCGAGGATGGCCGTGTTGAGTGTGCGCGAAGAGGCGGCATTCCAGACGGTGTAACCGCCGCTGCTGCTGCCCAGCGAGCCGCCCAGCAGGGTGATGCGCTGGCCGGTGAACAGATTCACGGCGCGCGCCGCCATGGCCGTGCCGGAGACATTCACGCTGGCCGTGGTCGTGGCCGAGCAGCCGAATCCTGCCGCGGTGACGGTGACCGCACCGAGCGAACCATCGGCATTGACGCTGGCATGCGCGGCTGCCGTGCAACTGCCGCTGAACAGCAGCGGCACGCTGGCTCCGTAAGGCTCAAAGCCGAGGCCGTGCTCCGGGCCGATGTTGACGGCGGTGACGGCTCCCGAAGCCGTGGTCACGGTCAGCTGTGGCTGCACGGCGATCCACTCGGGCAGAACCTGGGGATTGCGCAGCGTCCAGCCCTGCTGCGGCGCGGCAAAGTCGAGCACGATGCCGGTGGGAGACTCGCCGGTGACAGCCGAGTTCCAGGCATGGGCGCTCAGGCCGTCGATGAGGTTGTTGGCACCGACGGCGGCAACAAAGCCGTGGACGGTGTCGAGCGTGAGGTTGATCCAGAGATTGTTGTCTGCGGTGAGCCCGGCAGGCGTGGCTGCAGGCAGGGCCGGAATGGCGATGCCGGTGCCGAGACCGCGCAGTGTGAGGTTGCGGAACTGGCTGCCGGTGGGCCACTGCGCCAGATACAGGCCGCAGGTGTGGGTGGAGCTGGCACCGGGATAGCTGCCGAGCGGATCGTTGCCGCTGGTGGCGATGGTGATGTTTTCCAGTACGGCGTTGCGCAGTCCGTTGCCGCCGGCACCGGTGGTGGCCGGCATGGCGATGGCGCAGTTGCCGATGGACCAGGCAGGACCGCTTCCGGCGGTGGCCGTGAGACCGTTGCCACCCGGCGAGAGGATGCTGCCGCTGGCCACCGGACGATTCACGGTGCAGCTGCCGGCAGCCGAGCGAGCCTGGGCCGGGGAGCAGGAGACATCCGTGCTCTGGTCGACGTATAGGGTGAAGTCATGCAGGCGCGTGCCGCTGAAGAGCGTGGGCGAGTCTGCGCTGGTGGCCAGAATGTCCTCGCCGGGATAGCCCATCAGGGCCGAGTTCTGCGCGCCCTGTCCACCGATCGACTCCAGATGCCAGTTGAGCTGATGTGTGCGGCAGATGCCGCTGGGCAGGGTGAGGCCGACGTGGTGGCTCTGGGCGTAGTTGATGGCAGCCTGGAGCGAGGAGGTGTCGTCGGTGACGCCATCACAGACGGCTCCGAACTCCCGGACATTGCGCGCGTGCTGCTGCGAGCCGCCGGTGCGCCAGTCCTCGACGCGGATGCCGGAGGGATTGGTGAAGGTGTCGGTGCCGGAGTAGGTGGGCGGAACGATCATGGCTCCGGTGGTGCCGGCAGCGGTGACGGTGGATTGCAGATTGGTTTGTGCCGAGCCGTTGACCGGTGAGGCGAGTCCGTTGAGGGCCGGAGTGGCAAGTGGGCCGGTCATGGTGCCGCCGGCAAGGGGCACGGCCTGGGCAAAGCTCTGGTCCACGTAGTGTTTGTCGGCGGCCATCAGCGGTGTGGTGGGGTCGCCGCTCAGGGTAAGCGGTCCGGTGAGCGTGCCGCCGGAGGGCGAAAGCTGGCTGGTGCCCAGGGCCGCGATCTGCTGATCGACGTAGGCCTTGGTGACGGCCTGCACGGCCTGTGCGGCGGGCAGCACCTGGGCCTGCACGGAGGCGATGGTGGCCGTGGTGGTGGCCGGAACGACCCAGTACTCGGTGTTTACCGTGCCGTCGGAGAGCTGGTAGACGACGGTGTAATAGAGGCCTGCGGGCGTGGCGCCGAGGTTGGGCGCCAGGTTCACGCTGACGAAGCCGTCTGCCCCGATGGTGACCGAGGTGGAGCCGGCGGAGACCGACTGGCTGGCGGCCGTGGTGAAGGCCGGCCAGCTGATGAGCAGCGTGCCGGAGGCAGGCGCACCGCTGGCATCGTAGACGGTGCCCTGCACGGTGGTGGTGGTGATGGCCTGCGCGTGAGCAGCCACCGAGGCCGCGAAGGGAAACAGCAGGACCGGTGCAAACGGACCGACAGCCAGCAGCCCCGTAAGGATGGCGGCCAGTGAAAGCGGACGCAGCGGAGCCGAGGCTCGGCCCATTCCGGCGATGGCAGCTCGTGTTGCGACACCCAACCAATTCTTCATTGCAAACGTTCCTTCCGTAGTCTTCCGTTGCCGGGCGTGCCGGTCGGATGCTGTGTTCCGGTTCCTGCGTTCTGTGAACTGCTGCGACGGCGCGATGCCGGTTGCTGCCTGTGCTGCAAAACCTGGTGTGTCTGCGCGTGGCGACTGTGGCCCGGGCCCAGACAAAGCGGCCTGCCGCAGGCTGCTCCCGTTGCAGGGAGCGGCGCTGCGACAGGCCGCAGGGTGGAATCTTTTCTCCTGCCCGCTCCGATTGAGCCTATGGGTCAGGTGGCCGGCATTCCACGCATTCCGGCGTCGTTGGCGGACCGCAATCTGCGGCCCGAGTCTTACTCCTGCGGCTCGAGATTGTCCTTGAACAGTTCAAGGAGACTGAATGGCTCCTTCAACTTTTTCCGGACCGACATTTTCTTCGTCGGCTTCCGGCCAGACTGTATCTCTTCCGCACGATCGGCCAGATCGAGGAAAAACTTGGCACTCGGCGCATGTCCCTTTTCCACGACGTTCTGCATCATCGCGTTGAACATGTGCAGAAAGTTCATCTGCACGGTCTCCAGTGAGAAATTACATGCCCAACGGGCGATGCTGCCATCCGGCTTGAGGATGGGCAGGATGTAAGGCTGGAGAGCCCCGTTTGCCTCGACTGCTGCCTGATTGGTAACTGCCTTCTTTCTGCCTTTCCGTTGCGTTGCGTTCCGATCCTCTTCTTCGATTGTGCTCATCGCCTCGTCGATTTCCGACACCGATGTTTGTTTGTGAGCTCCAAAAAAGAGAGGCAGCCGATCGTCGGCTGCCCCGCATGTCCATTCCTCGCGAATGATTCAAGCTTAGCGAAAGGTGAGAAATTCCATGCCATTTTTGAAAAACTTTTAATTGCTTCCGAATGAATGCTTTACGGGTTCCAGCAGCGGGGTGCACACTTGACAGCTTTTCGGAATGGGCGGAAATCCGGTGCGGGAGGGTGGTGGAAGCAGCGCCGCAGCACGATCAGCCCGGCGCCTGTGCGGATGGAGCGGGCAATTCGGCTGGTCGATTGGGGGATGGTTTGTGTGCGAAGCCGGGTCCTGCCGGGGCTGTCTCTGGCTCAGGGCTGCATCCGGCTCAGGGCTGCAGGCCGGTGCGCTGGGCGTGGTCGGCCATCTGCTGCTGGATGCCGAGAGCCAGCTCGAGGGCGTTGCGACCCTGGCGTGCGGTGACGGCTGGCTGGGAGCCGGTGGCGACGGCATGCAGGAAGGACTCCAGTTCGAGGCGGAGCGGCTCACCGGGAGCGATGGTCGGCTTGTCGAAGTTGAGGCCGGGTAGACCGTTGACGAAGTTTTCTGCGGCACCTGCGCTCATCGCAGCCTCCAGCTGGAAGTGGGGATCGACAGCGATGACGAGGGCGTCGCGACGGGCGTAGTCGATGGAGACGTAGCGGCCGGGCTCGAAGTAGCGCAGCTTGCGGACGCGCTCGGTGGAGACGCGGGAGGCGGTGAAGTTGGCGACGCAGCCGGAGTCGAACTCGACGCGGACGTTGGCGATATCGACCTTGCCGGAGAGGATGGGCAGGCCGACGGCGCGCAGCTCGCGAACGGGACTGGCGGCGAAGCGGAGCACGACGTCGAGATCGTGGATCATCAGGTCGAGCACGACATCGACATCGAGCGAGCGCGGAGTGAAGATGCTGAGGCGGTGCGCCTCAAAGAACATGGGACCGCGGAGATCCTGCTGCATGGCTAGAACGGCCGGGTTGAAGCGTTCCAGATGGCCGGGCTGGAGGATGCAGCCATGACGGTCGGCGAGGGCGATCATCTGATCGGCCTGGGCGAGGGTGGCTGCCAGCGGCTTCTCCACCAGGCAGTGAATACCGGCAGAGAGCAGCTGGGAGGCTACCTCGCAGTGATGCACGGTGGGCACAGCGACGACGGCAGCCTGCAGCGATGGATGCGCCGCGAGCGCGGCATCGAGCGTGGGATGGACGGGAATGGAATAGAGTCGCGCAACCTCGTCGGCACGTGCGGGATCGGGCTCAACGGCGGCAATCAGCGCGGCCTGCGGCAGTTCATGCAGGACACGGAGATGATTGCGGCCGAAGGCTCCGGCACCGACGACGGCAATGGGGACGGGCTGCGCGGGAGTCTGCACTCGGGTCTATTTACCGCCGACAACGGCCAGGCAACGGCTGTAGAGGTCGAGGAGCTGGTTGACCTGATCCTCAGGCTTGGGAGCCGGTGTGCTGCTGAAGCCGGTGGAGGGCGCAACAGGACGCCCAAAACTGGTGGAGTTGGCCACAAACTTGAGCAGATCGAGGGCAATATCCTCGTTGCGCCGTGCGCCGGAGTTGGCAGTTTCCTTTTCCATGATGCAGTTCCTTCCTGAACAGGAGAATCTTGGCCCAAATGCAGAAGAGTCCACCTCCAGTATGCCACTGCGTGGAGCAGCAGCGGCCTTTGGCCGCCACGGGCATTTGCTGCGCTCCCTTTGGTCGCGGGGGGGGCGGCTGCGGTGGCTTTTTGGACGGGTGGCGATGGGGCGAACAGAGTTTGCGTGTGGGCGAGTGTGGCAAAAAAGACACAGTGGGTGGGGGTGTGTGCGGGCGTAAGCTGAGAGACGGCTGACTGTTAGCGGCTGCCGATGGCGGCTGGACTGGTTGCCGTTTTGGCTGGAGGGGAGTGGGTGTTGCTGGAGCAGACGATCGAGCAGGAGCTGGAGTTCAGCGGAGTGGGCCTGCACTCGGGCGCGGCGGTGCGGATGCGGCTGGTACCGGCTCCGGCCGGCTCGGGGATTGTCTTTCGGCGGACGGATCTGGAGGGTTTTGAGATCGCGGCGACGGGGCGGAATGTGGCCCGGGTGAGCTATGCGACGAGCCTGATGCGGCAGGGGGTGCTGATTTCGACGACCGAGCACCTGCTGTCGGCGCTGATTGGGCTGGGCATTGACAACGTGATTGTGGAACTGGACAACCTGGAGCTGCCGATTCTGGATGGAAGCGCGCTGCCGTATGTGGAGGCGATTGTGGCCGGGGGGCTGCGGCGACAGCGGCGAAAGCGGGAGTATCTGCGCGTGCTGAAGGCCGTGGAAGTGCGCGAGGGGGAGAAGTTTATCGGGGTGTATCCGGGGACGGGCTATCGGATTGCCTATGAGATCGACTTTCCGGCGCCGATTGGCAGGGACTCGTTCACGCTGGATCTGGCGACGGAGACCTACGGAACGGAGATTGCACCGGCGCGGACCTTTGGCTACAAGGCGGACGAGGAAAAGCTGCGGAATATGGGGCTGATTCGCGGCGCGGGGCCGGAGTGCGCGATTCTGGTGACGGAGACGGGAGTGGAGAACGGGCCGCTGCGGTTTGCCAACGAGTTTGTGCGACACAAGGTGCTGGACCTGATTGGCGACCTGGCGCTGGCGGGCCGGCGGATTGAAGGGCATGTGGTGGCGCAGCGGGCCGGCCATGCGATGCATACGGCGCTGGTGCAGCGGCTGCTGAAGGATCGGTCGGCGTGGGAGCTGGCCTGCCAGACGGCGTGATTGCGCAGATCAAGGGAAACAGGATGCGGGCAGCCCGGTGGGGCTGCCCGCTGTGTTTTGGGCTCAGGCGAAGACGATGCACATGGGCCGCGGACAGGGGACGGAGTGGGCAGTGTTGGCCAGCCGTCCGGTGGCCGGGTCGCGGGCAATGACGCTGAGCTGGTCGGAGTCCTGATTGGCGACGAGAATCCAGCGCTCGGTGGGGTCCAGGCGGAAGTTGCGCGGGGTTTTGCCGCCGGTGGTGGAGCGGGGATCGGAGTCAAAGGCGGTGAGCTTGCCGGTGGCCGGATCGATGTGGCAGCTGAAAAGGAAGTTGTTGCCACGGTTGGCGAAGTAGGCGAAGCGACCGTCGCGGGTCAGCACCGTGTCACAGCCGGTGGAGGTGAGCGGCGCGGAGTTGGGCGGCAGCAGCGGGAAGACCTGAATGGGCGTGAGGCTGCCCCAGGAGGGATCGTAGCGGAGGACGGTGACGGTGGAGTCGATCTCATCCATGCAGTAGGCGATGTGGCCGTTGGGATGGAAGTGGAGGGTGCGCGGACCGGCGCCGGGATGGAGATTGCACTGGCCGCTGGGGGTGATCTGGGCGTCGACGACGTTGAGGCGGTAGGTGTGGATGCGGTCCCAGCCAAGATCGTTGACGAAGGCGTATTTGTTGTCCGGCGAGAAGCTGGCGAAGTGGGCGTGGGCGGACTCCTGACGGCTGGGCACGGGAGCCTTGCCGGCGGGGTAGCCGTCGTAGTGCTCGCTCCAGGTGGCCGAGGTGAGATGGCCGTCATTGGAGGCAAAGCTGGCCACACTGCCGCCACCGTAGTCGACGGCAACGACGACGTGGCCGGTCTGGTCGACGGCGCACTGGGTGGTGCCGGCGCTGACGGAGTTGACCTGGGAGAGCAACTGAAGCTGGAAGCCGTGCTTGTTGTCGCGCAGGCGGAAGCTGGAAACGGCTCCGGTGGGCTGCCCCTGGAACTGCGCCAGCTCACTGGCCACGTAGAGGTATTTGCCGTCGGGCGAAGGCTCAAGCCAGGTGGAATCGGGCAGGGATGCGGCGAGGACAGGTGCACCGAGGGTGCCGGTGGCCGCGTCCCAGGGATAGGTAAGGATGGAGCCGGAGGGGCCGAGCGGACCGGTGGTGCCCTTGCCGGTGCCGACGAGGATGCGGGTGGCGTTGCGCGGAGCGTGAGAGAAGGCCGAGGCATAACGGGCAAGCGGAGCGGCAGCAAGGGTGGCAGCGGCGGAACGGGCAAGGAAGGCCCGACGCGTGGAGACGCGGGAAGAAAGGGTTTTCATCTCGGCAGGAATTGTCGCCGATCAGGGGCGGGTTGCGCCAGTGGCGGGAAAAGCGATTTTTCTTGAGGTGTCCGGATGGGCAATGGTGCGGGGAAATACGGCCATGACGACGGCGGGAGCAGCTGAAAAACGAAGCCCTGCGAGCGGGTCGCAGGGCTTCGTTTGGCTCGGGTTGCCGGAGGGTCAGGAGGCTGAGTCGGTCGTCTCCTGCATGTGGCGGGTGAAGACCTTGTCGACGACCTTTTCGACGTCGGCGAGGAAGAAGCTGTGCTGCGGCTCGGGAACGGCAACCTGGGTCTTGGTGCCGAGAGCCGAGGCAATCTGGCTCCAGCGATAGACCGGAGACTCGGCCGGAAGCGTGACCGGACGCGGCAGCGGCTCGGGGAGAAATGCGTAGGCGATCCAAGTAATGAATATCACGTAAGAACTTGCTGTAACCAAATCTGACAGAATTTGATTGGAAACCAAATTCATCTGGACTTGTACAACCTGAAGGATCGAAGCAATGCTACCCAGGACGAAACCTCCCATGATGCCGAAGACTTTGCTTCGCCAAGGCATGCCCATGGAGCGCACCAGGTAGCAGAGCATGGCAGCTACGCATACACTCACTGTTTCAACAGCACGCATTGTGTTAAACCCAGCCCGTGCCCAGAAATCCATTCCGGCATTAGAATTGCCTATCGTGGAGAGCGTGAGAACCACCATTACGACAACAATCCATGCGAATATAGCTTTGCTCCAGCGCGAGAAGCCTGTAAAAGGGACCGTCGCCTTACGGTATACCTCGTAAAACAACTTATATTCGACCCCAACCTGAGCGAAATAGCATACGTAAAAGGAAATAAAGTATGTTGTCCTCATCGGCGAGGTTGGGAAACGAGCAAGAAGCATCAACCCACCCAAGGACAGGATGTCTGACGCCAACCGGATCAGACCGAGATCAGAAATCGTTTTCCATATATATTTACGCTCACCAGTCCGATAGATCACGGCGATGAGAGCCGCAAGTATAATATCCAGCGCAATCGCGAAAAGCTGTCCGGTCGTAAGGTGCATACGAGCCTGCCTCCAACTACAAGTAGAGACAGCATACACCCAAAATCTATTAAAAAATTTCAATCAAACAGAATCAGGCCTACCACTTTTGTAGTAGGCCGTTCTGCGCTGCTCGGATTTCGGAATTGCAGGCCAAATTACTATTTGGAAGACCACGGGAGAAACGGCGTAGGCGGCGGAGGAATCATATGAGGGGCCGTATATGCGGAAGTCAATTTGGTCTGGGGGAGGGAGTAGCTGAGAACGGCGGTGCCGACGACGGCGGCGAGAGCGATGAGGCGGACGATCTTGTTCATAAAATGGTTACTCCCTGAAATTGTGTATTGACAGGAAAGGATTTCTGTCGCATGGTCAGAGTATGCGAGATACTGCGCTAAGTCTATGTCTTTGCATGTATTTACCAATCATTCAATCTTTTCTAATGACTTCCGATAGTTACCGATGAGTACACGCATCGGTAACCAGCCACGGGCTGGTCGCCTGTGTTGTCAGCGTGTTGCCTTGTGTTCGACCCCCTGTCTGCGATCCCAGCCCTGCGAACCCAGCCCTGCGAACCCCTACCCTGCGAACCCCTGCCCTGCGCCGGTTCCGGTGTTTTCTCGGTCAATCCTGTGTTCCTCCGGCCTGGGCCTCGTGCGCTGCCCCGGTGGCGGCCATTGCTGTGGGCTTGGGCGGTTTTCCAGGGAACGATGGCGCTTGCGCCACGGGCTGGGTGGGCGGAGAGCTGCGTTTGCAGCGCTGACCATTCGCACTGACCATTCGCGCTGACCGTTGCAGGCTGGTGCCGGTCAGCGCTGGGGAACGGGGCAGTGGTTGGGCCATGGCTTGGGCGGCGCTGCCGGGTGGCGGCGTGCGTGGTGCTGCGGATGGGTGCCCGGGGATTCCGGCAGGCGGACTGGGGCTGGGGGATTGTGGGGTTTTTAGCCGGAAATCGGGTGGGTTTTGGCCGGATTCCGGGTGGGCTTTGGGGCTGGATTTAGGCTTGGGACGAAGCCTGCTGCGTGGTAAAATCGAAGCTAGAGCAACCGGGATTTGTGCAGGCTGGGAGCGCGTTTCCGGCAGGCAGCGGCCGGGCAAGAGATGGGGCCGCAGGGACAGGACTGCCGGGCTGAGGCTGGTCCAGCAGACCCAGACCAGCAGATCCAGACCAGCAGGTCCAGACCCGTTGGTCCAGTTTGGCCTGAATCGGGCTCATAGCTTCCGGCTGTGTACGGCCGGGCAGGTTTTTTGCAGGACGGGTTCGAGGACTGGACCCAACAGGGTAGACCCAGGGAGTCGGCAGCGGCTCCCGCAACCGAAATCCGACAGCGAGTGATATGGCGACTGAGCATGTGGTGACTCCCCCGGCGGCGACCGGATCGTATACCAGCGAGAACATCAAGATTCTGGAAGGTCTGGAGGCGGTGCGACTGCGTCCGGCGATGTATATCGGCTCGACGGGCGAGATGGGGCTGCATCATCTGGTGTACGAGGTGGTGGACAACTCGGTGGACGAGGCGCTGGCGGGATTTGCCTCGGCGATTGAGGTGGTGATTCACTACGACAACTCGATCACGGTGACCGATGACGGGCGCGGGATTCCGGTGGACATGAAGACGCTGCCGAATGGCGAGCAGATGCCTGCGGTGCAGGTGGTGCTGACGAAGCTGCATGCGGGCGGCAAGTTTGACTCGTCGACGTACAAGGTTTCCGGCGGACTGCACGGGGTGGGCGTGAGCTGCGTGAATGCGCTGAGCCAGGAGTTTTCCGTGGAGATCTGGCGCGATGGGCAGACCTGGGAGCAGGACTACTCCTGCGGAGATCCGACGACGGGACTGCGGCAGACGGGTACGAGCCGGCGGCGGGGCACGCGGGTGCATTTCCTGCCGGACAAGTCGATTTTCACGGTGACCGAGTACAACTACGACACGCTGGCGCAGCGTCTGCGGGAGCTGGCCTTCCTGAACAAGGGGCTGGCGATCACGCTGATTGACGAGCGGAACGTGGACCCGAAGACAGGCGAGCCGCGGCGCGGCGAGTTCCGGTATGCGGGCGGGATTGCGGAGTTTATCCGCCACCTGAACCGGGGCAAGGCGGTGCTGCACGACAAGCCGATCACGATGGAGGCCAGCCGCGACGGGGTGGAGATCGATATTGCCCTGCAGTACAACGACAGCTACTCGGAGACGTTGTTCAGCTTTGCCAACAACATCAACACGGTGGATGGAGGCACGCATCTGTCGGGCTTCCGCTCGGCGCTGACGCGGACGATCAATGCGATCGGCCAGTCGCTGGGGCTGTTCAAGGACGTGAAGGAGAACCTGTCCGGCGACGATGTGCGCGAGGGGCTGGTGGCGGTGGTGAGCGTGAAGTTGTCGCAGCCGCAGTTTGAAGGCCAGACCAAGGGCAAGCTGAACTCCGATATTGCCGGAACGGTGCAGGCGTTTGTGAATGAGCGGCTGGGCGCGTTTCTGGAGCAGAATCCTCCGGTGGCCAAGCGGATCATCAACAAGGCGATTGACGCGGCGCGGGCACGCGAGGCGGCACGCAAGGCGCGCGACCTGACGCGGCGCAAGGGTGCGCTGGACGGCGGCGGGTTGCCGGGCAAGCTGGCGGACTGCTCGGAGCGGAATCCGGAGCGGTGCGAGCTGTATCTGGTGGAGGGCGAGTCGGCAGGTGGAACGGCCAAGCAGGGGCGCGACCGGCGCTTCCAGGCTATTCTGCCGCTGAAGGGCAAGATTCTGAACGTGGAGAAGGCGCGGTATGACAAGATGCTGGGCCATGAGGAAATCCGCGCGATGATTACGGCGCTGGGCTGCGGGATTGGCAAGGAGGATTTTGATCCGGCCAAGCTGCGCTACCACAAGCTGATCCTGATGACCGATGCCGACGTGGATGGATCGCATATCCGCACGCTGCTGCTGACGTTCTTCTTCCGGCATATGACGGAGCTGATCAAGCGGGGCCACGTGTACATTGCGCAGCCGCCGCTCTACAAGATCAAGAAGGGCCGGTTTGAGCAGTATGTGAAGGACGACCGGGAGTTCCTGAAGGTGATGGTACGTCGCGCGGCCGAAGGGCTGACGATCCGCCATGGAGCCGAAGCGGCAACGATGGACGGCGCGACGCTGGCCCGCTTCATGTCGCATCTGGACGAGTACCTGGGCTTCTTTGACAAGGTGGACAAGCGGATTCGCAATGAGAAGATCACGGAGCTGGTGGCGAAGGCGGAGCTGACGCGGCGGACGGACTTTGAGGCTGCCGAGGGCGCCCAGCCGGAGAAGCTGGCACGGCTGCATGCGGCCATTGCCGCGCTGGCGACCGGGCTGCAGTTCCGCGCAATGGGCGAGCTGGAACGCGACGAGGAGCACCACACCTGGTCGTTCACGTTTACCGATGCGCAGGGCGCGATGCGGCGGATTGACTGGGCGCTGGCGTCGAGCCCGGAGTTCCGGCAGATGATGGCGAAGTTTGCGCTGATCAAGGAGCAGATGGAGCCGCCGTTTGTGATTGAGTTTGCACAGCGCGCGGAAGCCGCAGCGGAGACGGAGGGCGACGAGGAGACAGCTCCGACGACCCGCCGCAATGCACGGCCCAACCGCGAGCCGGTGACCAAGCAAACGCTGCGCGAGCTGTTTGAGTTCATTGTGGAGCAGGGCAAGCGGGACTATCAGGTGCAGCGGTACAAGGGGTTGGGCGAGATGACCTCTGCACAGCTGTGGGAGACGACGATGGACCCCGGTGTGCGGACGCTGCTGCAGGTGAAGCTGGAAGACTTTGCCGAAACCGAGACGATCTTTACCACACTGATGGGCGAGGACGTGGAGGCACGACGGAAGTTTATTGAAGACAATGCACTGGATGTGAAGAACCTGGATATTTAGAACCTGGATATTTAGGGCCTGATTGAAGGTCTGATATTGAAGGCGAAGGCCGACTGGGTTCTGCAGGCGCAGGGGTTTCGGGGAGGGTGACCGGGGCTTCTGCGCCTTTGCTTTTTTCAGGGTTGCAGTGAGGGATGGGCGTGGGATGGTGAGGCGTGGGGTTTCCGAGCTGGGGGCGATCGGGTATGCGGTGGCTGGATTCACCTTCTGGGTGCTGGCCGACAGCTCGATCAAGCTGGTGGGCCAGTCCGGGCTGCCGGCCTATGAGATGGTCGCGTTTCTGGGGCTGGGGATGGCGGTGTTTCTGGGCGCGTGGATGGCGGTGCGCGGGCAGTTGCAGCGGCTGCGGCCGCATCGGGTGGAGCTGCAACTGGCGCGTGCCTGCCTGGACATGGCCAACAACGTGTGCGTGGTGATTGCGCTGCGGCACCTGACGCTGACGCTGTTCTACATTCTGGTGTTTACGGCGCCGATGGTGATTGCGCTGCTGTCTGCGGTGGTGCTGGGCGAGGGGTTGGCGTGGCGACGGGCGATGGCGATTGGTGCGGGATTTGGCGGGGTGGTGCTGGCGGTGCATCCGTGGAGCACGCAGGCGGGCTGGGATTGGACCGGGGTGGGTGCCTGCGCGGTGTGCGTGGCCTGCTTCTCGACGAACATGGTGTGGTCGCGGGTGCTGACGCGGACCGAGCAGCCGGAGAGCCTGGCCTTCTTCAGCGGGCTGGTGACGGCGGCGGTGGGGCTGGGGTGGATGGGCGTGTGGGGCGCGGCGGCGGTGACGCCGCAGCTGGCCGTGGGACTGGCGGCGATGGGACTGTTCTGCGCGCTGGGTACGCTGTGCTTCTATGTGGCGGTGAAGCATACGACGGCGGCGAATGTGTCGCAGTACCACTACACGCAGCTGGTGACGGGGACGGCGGTGAGCTATGCGGTGTGGCGCGTGCTGCCGGATGGCTACGGGATGGCCGGAGCGGCGTTGATCCTGGCCTCGGGCGTGTATATCGCGATGACGACGCGGGAGACGGCGACGGCACTGACGGAAGGCGTTTGAGCAGCGCCGACGCGGCGGGCGGGTGCAATCAGGATGCGTCGGGCGTGCTGACGTGGGTGCTCTCGGGTTTGCTGTCAGATGCGGACTGGATGCGCAGCGTGGGTAGCGCCCAGGGGTAGTGGTCGCGGAGGTAGGCGATCATCTCTTCGCGGACCAGGCAGCGCAGGTCGAAGTTTTCTCCAGAGCTGGGTGAGCTGACCAGGCAGCGCAGTTCCATGGTGCGCTCGCTAAGGTTGGTGACCTGGAGGCCGCAGACACGGCCATCCCAGAGGGGCGACTGGGCGACGATCTGCTGCAGGTGCTGGCGGAGCGGCTCGACGGGGACCGAGTAATCGACGTAAAGGAATGCGGTGCCCATGATCCGGCTGGTGCTGCGGGTCCAGTTCTGGAACGGGGTTTCAATGAAATAGCTCAAGGGGACGATGAGGCGGCGCTCGTCCCAGATGCGGACGACGACGTAGGTGCTGGTGATCTGCTCGATGCGTCCCCACTCGCCTTCGACGATGACGACATCGTCCATGCGGATGGGTTCGCTGAGCGCGATCTGCAGGCCGGCGATGAGGTTGGAGGCGGTGGATTTGGCAGCGGCAGCCAGAAGCAGCGAGGCCAGTCCGGCGGAGGCGAGCAGCCCGGTGCCGTACTTCCAGAGATCGTGATTGTGCAGGCTCCAGAGCAGGATGCCGCCATCGAGCAGGACGACGATGGCGATGAGGATGCGGCGGAAGAACTGCATCTGGGTGTGGACGCGGCGGGCGCGGAGATTGTCGGCTGCGGTGATGTCGAAACGGCGCAGGAGGATGGCCTGGAAGACGTAGACGCCGCCGATGGCAAGCCAGCCACCGGCAAGGATGAGCAGGATGCGCACGAGCCATTCCAGCCTGGCGGCCAGCGGCGGCAACAGGCCGGGCACAAGCCCGGAGAGCAGCGGAAGCACAAGCTGCGCGGCGAGAGCGAGCAGGATGAGCCGGGCAGGACGGGCCAGATGACGGCGCAGCCCGAACTGCTGCCGCTCCAACTCGGATTGGCCGCGACGCAGAAGGCGGAAGAGCAGGTAGTGGATGCCGTTGCCGACGACAAGCGCGGCACTGATGAGTGCGAGGGCGAGGATGAGATGCTTTTCCGACAGAGTGGGCCTCCCGGGGGATTGCGGAGATGGGTGGAGGTTGTCGGGAGTTCGCTGCCCGGGTGGTTACAACCGGCAGAAAATCTCCCGGGGCTGTGTGGGCTCCTGCTCATACGGATGCATGAAGCCGGGATGGCGATGCCTGGGATGGCAGCGGAGACGCGTGTAGGGATGGCGGATAATAGCGGAATGACGATGCGGAGCGGGAAGCACAGCGGGCTGGAATACCATCTGGTGGATGTGTTCACGAGTACGGTGCTGGCGGGGAATCCGCTGGCCGTGGTGATGGATACGGTGGGGCTTTCGACGGAGCGGATGCTGGCGATTGCGCGGGAGTTCAACCTGTCAGAGACGACGTTTGTGCAGCGCCGGGATGCCGCGGAGGAGGAACGCAGCGGGGTGCGTGTGCGCATCTTCACGACCGAGGAGGAACTGCCGTTTGCCGGTCATCCGACGCTGGGAACGGCAAGCGTGCTGCGCATGACGGCTCCCGGGACGATGCGCGATGGCTGCATTCGCCTGGCGCTGAACGTGGGCACGGTGCCGGTGGAGTTTCGCGGCGAAGAGCTGTATGGAGAGATGACGCAGCGCGATCCGGAGCTGGGCAGAAAGCTGGATGGGGCCGTGGTGGCACGGCTGACCGGCCTTGCTGTGGAGGATCTGGATGCCGGATATACGCCGCAGGTGGTATCCACGGGCACTGCATTTGCGATTGTGCTGCTGCGCTCGGTGGAGGGTTTGGCGCGGCTGAAGGTGCGGCACGACGAGGCCACGCCGTGGCTGCGGGAGATGGGCGCACGATGGTTCTATGTGCTGGCGCCGGAAAGCGGACGCGAAGATACGTTTCGGGCACGGATGCAGTTCCATGGCGCAGAGGACGCTGCGACAGGGTCGGCGGCAGGATGCGCGATCAGCTACCTGGTGGCACATGGCGCGGTGGCAGCAGAGAAGCCGATTCGCCTGCGGCAGGGAGTGGAAATGGGCCGTCCCAGCGAGCTGATGGTGCGGGCTGGCCTGGAGAGTGGCAACGTGGTGCGTGTGCGCGTGGCTGGGAATACGGTTCCGGTGGGCCGCGGAGAACTGATGCTGTGAGTGTGTTGCATGGCATGGCATGCAGCAGCAGCGCGGCCTTTGGCCGCGCCTTCTGTGGCGGATGCGGGCGGTGGTGGCGCTTCCTTTGGTCGCGGGGTAGAGCAGCGCCAGAACGGTTGCGTGCGCATTTTCAGCAAGGCGAGTGATGATGGGCTGGGCGCATTATGGCTTGAACTCCCAGAGGTCGTTGAGTGCGGTGCTGGGTACCGTGTTCGGTACACTGCCCGCTGCTGAGGCAGCTGTTTCACCGCCGAACAGGAATAAATTTCCAGATGAATTCACCCAGGACACAGCACGGGCACGAATGGGAGGATCATTGTTGGCGGCAGCAATGCCCAACGTTCCATAGGTTCCTCCAAAGTTCTGATTGTTACCGAGAATCCAAGTCCACTGCCCGTTGGCATACTCCCAAAGATCGGCATAGTCGGTTATTGTCGAACCACCAACATTAATGCCGCCGAAAAACCAGAGATTGCCCTGGGCATCAACCCATGTGGCTGCATACTCACGCGAGCCTGGAGTATTGCTCGCGGAGGCCACACCCATCTGGCCGAAGCTGACCGGCTGGTTTGGCGTGGAAGAGCCGCCGACCCATGTCCACTGTCCGTTCGAGGGCGAGAACATCCAGAGATCGGCCCAATAATTGGTCAGCCCCTGTGGTGAGACGGAATTTGACTCCCCGCCATAGGTCCACAGGTTGCCTTTACTGTCTGCCCATGTAAGCATCTCTGCGCGTGCGCCCGGCGTGGCGGAGATTGAGGCCGAACCCTGCTGTGTGAAGTTATAGGGCTGATTGGCATACTGGGAGTCCGCCATCCAAGCCCACTGGCCATTGGATGGGGTGTATTTCCAGACATCGCTGAGATAGTTGTAGGATCCACTGGCGTCATAGCCGAATCCGCCAAAGAGCCAGAGGTTGCCCTGCATGTCGACCCAGCCTGCAGCGTCACTGCGAGGACCGGGCATGTTGGTTGCCGCAGCCACGCCCATTGTGCCGTAGACGCCTTTGGGCGTCGTCGGCGCGGTGCTGGTTCCACCCATCCACGTCCACTGGCCGCTGGATGGAGTGAACTTCCACAGATCGTTCAACGAGGTCCAGTTGCCGCTGCCGTCCACGCCGTATCCGCTGAAGAGCCAGAGATTGCCCTGCGCGTCGGTCCAATGCGTGGCACCGTTGCGCGCACCGGGAGTATTGGCCGCAGCAGCCACACCCATCGTGCCGTAGACGCCAGGCGCACCGATGTTGCCGTAGAGGTTCGCGTACACTGCACCCCCAGGAACGGCAGGTCCGGGCGAGGTGGACGATCCGGTCACCCAGGTCCACTGCCCGCCGGAATACTTCCACAGGTCGTTCAGCCCGCCCAGCGTCTTGTTGGCGTCATAACCGATGCCGCCAAAGAGCCAGAGATTGCCCTGCGCATCGGTCCAGAAGGCCGCGCCGGAGCGCGCACCGGGGGAATTGCTTGCCGAGGCCGCATCCTGCGTCCCATAGCTGCCGGGAGCATACAGTTTCTGCGAGCCGCCGACCCAGGTCCACTCATGCTGCGCGGAGGCAGTTGTGGACGACCCAGAGCCGCCACAGCCCGTGACGAGGAGGACGGCAGAAGCAAGGATTGAGCAGAGCAGGGTTGAGCTGAACTGGAGGCTGTGACGATGGGATCGTTGACGCAAGCGAATTTTTCTCACGAGATGGCCAGGGCAAAGGGTTGCGGTTGCGCGCGGGGAGCGAGCGGGTGGCCTGAGAAATGGATAGCTTGCATCCTCTTGCATCAGCAGGCGAACGAGAGGCTG
>JAJZGG010000122.1 GCA_021804965.1 Acidobacteriota bacterium | reverse complement strand
CATATTGGCAAAGACAGCATCGTGCGCGACCCGGCAGCCCATGCCTTCGCCATTGAGCGCGTTCTGGAGTGCCTCCAGGGATTGCATGCTTCCGCGTTGGAGACGATTCCGTCGCCCATTACAGGAGCAGAAGGCAACGTAGAGTTCCTTCTGCATGCCAGGCTGGCTCCGGGGAATGAGTCGGAGAGCAAACTGCAGTAAGGATCACCGGGAAGTGGGATACACTGGGAGCCAGATGCAGCCCATAGCCATAGTCTCCAAGCCTCAAAAGGAAGAACTGCGAACTCTGATTCCAGAGCTGGCAGGCTGGCTGCGCGCTCGTTCGTTTGAACCGGTTCTTGACTCGGAAAGCGCATCCTACCTGCCGCCTGCCGATGTTGCCAATTTTCGCGTTCTGGATCGCGAGGAGCTGCCCAAGTGTGATCCGGTCCTGGTCATCGTTCTGGGTGGCGATGGCACACTGCTTTCCGTTGGGCGAATCTTTGCTCAATATGCCACGCCAATCCTCAGTGTGAATCTTGGCTCGCTGGGGTTTCTCACGGAGGTCCGTCTGGCGGATCTCTATCAGACGCTGGAAGGCTGGTGCCAGGACTGTTGCTTTATCGATGCCAGAACCATGCTGCACGGTGAGGTCTGGCGGGCCAACCAATGCGTGCAGACCTTTGAAGCCGTCAATGACATGGTGCTGTCCAAGGGAGCCATTGCGCGCATGGGCGAGTTCAGCATTGAGCTGGACGGCAAGCTGGCCGCCAACTTCCGCGCCGACGGCGTCATCGTTTCCACGCCCACCGGCTCCACGGCCTATACGCTGGCGGCAAACGGTCCCATCCTTGTGCCGGGAGTGGATGCGCTGGTCATCACGCCCATCTGTCCGCATCTGCTCACGCTTCGCCCCATGGTCATCCCCGGCGACTCCTCGCTCATCCTGCGCATCGGCGGCTCGCGCACCAGCACATCGGGCCAGATTCTGCTCACCGTGGATGGGCAGCAGGCCATCGATCTGGAAACCGCCGATGAGTTGCGCTGTCGTCGCTCGGAATACACCATCCGGCTCATTCGCCTCGGCGAGAACGGATTCTTTGACGCTCTGCGCAGCAAGCTCAAGTGGGGCGAGCGATAGCCTTCCGTCGAGCCGCATTTCCCGGGCATTTCTGAGCATGCTATTCTGGTCCCCATTCGGGGCACGCCTTCCATGCGGATGCGTGATCCTGTTGTCTTCCACTGCAAAAAGTCCAGAGTTTCCCTGTTCAGGAGGTTGTTCGCATGGTCCGTCGGTTGCTGTTCTCGGTTGCGTTCCTCGCAGCCCTCACCAGTCCATTCGTTCTGGCACAAGGTCGCCAGTCCGAGCCTCATCCGGAGGCAAAATCCACCCCGAACGAGATTCCGGTTCCGCAGGAAATCACATCCGTCACCCAGCACCAGATCACGGTGAACGGGCAGGTGCTCCACTACACGGCCACAGCCGGCAATCTGCTGATTTCGCGCATTGCCCACGATGAGATGGAAGAGCCCTACCACAGCGTCTTTTATGTTGCCTACACGCAGGATGGAGCCGATTCCCGTACCCGCCCCATCACCTTTCTCTACAATGGCGGTCCCGGCTCAGCCACCATCTGGCTGCATATGGGCTCCGTCGGACCCATGCGCGTCGTCACCGACAGTCCCGATGCCACGCACAACGCACCCTATCGCATCGTTCCCAACGAGTACACGCTGCTGAATCAGTCCGATCTGGTCTTTATCGACGCACCGGGAACCGGGTTTTCGCGGCCGGTCGGGAAGGGAACCATCAAGGACGTTGCAGGCGTGGATGAAGATCTGACGGCCTTCACGCGTTTTATCGTCCGTTACCTCACGGTGAATCATCGCTGGAACTCACCGAAGTTTCTCTTCGGAGAGTCCTATGGCACCACCCGTTCGGCTGGCCTGTCTGCCACGTTGAACTCGGCCGGTGTGCAGCTGAACGGCATTGTGCTGCTGTCGTCGATTCTGAATTACAACGCCGGCGGCCCGGGGTTGGATAACACCTATCTGACCGACCTTCCCAGCTTTGCCGCCATCGCCTGGTACTACAACAAGATTCCCAACAAGCCGGCGGACATCACCAGCTTTCTGGCTCAGGCCCGCAAGTTTGCAAGCGGGCCCTATGCGCAGGCACTTTACGCCGGCAATGCACTCACCCCGGAAGAGACCGACGCCATCGCCAATCAGATGAGCGCATTCATCGGCCTGTCACCCACCTTCATCAAGCAGTGCAATCTGCGCGTGTCGCCGTCCCGGTTCCGCAAGGAACTGCTTCGCGGACAGAATGACATTCTGGGTCGTTACGATGCCCGCTTTGAAGGCCCGGATGCGGAGGCTGCCGGCGATTATCCCGGCTATGACCCTTCCGACACCGGAATCACTGGAGCGTTTGTGGCCGCGTTTCAGGATTATCTTCAGAACGACCTGAAGTATTCCAGCAAGGAAAGCTATGAGCTGCAGGGCCCGGGCCTGATTCAGAACTGGGACTGGAAGCACAAGGCTGCAGGCATGAGCTTCGGCTACATGCGCGAGCAGCCGCGACCCTACGTGGCCGGCGATCTGGGTGATACCATGCGCAAAAACCCGCATCTGCATGTGTTTTCCGCCAACGGACTGTATGACCTGGCCACCCCGTTTCGAGCCACGGAGTGGGAACTGGCGCACATGGGGATTGATCAGAAGCTGAGCAAAAACATCACCTTCGGCTACTACCCGGCCGGGCACATGGTCTATTTGAATGTGCTTGCCTTGAAGAGCTTCCGCAAGGATCTGGAAGGCTTCTACAACAACGCAAAGTAGACACGAAAGCTCCGGTTCCCGGCCAATGGCAATGCCTGGGAACCGGAGCCTGCCATCGGGCTAGGGATTGATTTCGCGCAGCAGAATGCCGGCCTTGTTGACCAGCGTTCCAGCCCCATCCATATCCCCGGTTGCGATTGCCTGCCGGGCTTCCTTCAGGAACTCCCGGATCTGTGCCACGGTTCTCTGCTGCTGTCGGGTCAGCGTGCGATGCATCTGGTTCAGCGTTGTCTCCATGCGGGCAATCTGCATGGTCATCCGATTGGTTGCGGCTCCGGCATCATCTCCGGTCGAAAGCTGCCCAATCGCACTGACCTCCGGCTGCAGGTTCATGGCCTGTTGCGGTGCCTCCGGATGCGATGCTGCATGCATGTGGCGATGAGGACCGGCCTTGTGTTCGGTCTCGGATTCCGCCAGCGTCACGCGGGGAGTCGGCATCCCTTCCATTACATCCCGGGCCGGCAGGCTAAGCACTACAGGCAGCGCGGCATTGGCCGGGCGGGAAGACTCCAGTTCCGGCACCAGAAAGCCATTGCGCAAAGGTACTTTGGTTCGCGTGCAACCAGCCACCAATACGCACAGGAATACACAGCCGTAGTGCAGCCTGACTTTCATCCTGTCGCCTTCTGAAGACTCGAAATGGATTGAGACAGCTCCTGCTGTCGGCCCCGTTCGACAGCAAGCAGGGGAATGCGAATCTCAAATTCGGTTCCACGACTCACCTCCGATTGTACGCGGACTTCGCCCTGATGTAATTGCACGATGCGATAGGTCATCGACAGGCCAATGCCGCTGCCTTCCTTTTTCGTCGTGAAATACAGGTCAAAGATCTTCTCCAGCATCTCCGGCGGGATACCGGAGCCTTCGTCCCGCACACGAATCGAAGCCATGCGATCATCGGCGGAAAGCTGGATGGTCAGGCTGCCTCCATCGGCCATGGCCTGCGCCCCGTTCAGCGTCACGTTCAGCAGCGCCTGCTTCATCAGGTCGATGTCCACCTTGGCCATCACCGGAAGATCGGGCTGCTCGCTGCGAATACGGATTCCGCGCTGCACATACTGTTCTTCCGTCAGCAGCACCACATCGTCCACAAGCATGCGCAGGTCATACTCCGCCAGCCGAATCTCCACCGGACGGGAAAAGTCTGCCAGCATCTGCACCACCCGATCCAGGCGCTGGATTTCCGAGTGAATGATATTCAAGTGCCGCAGCGCACCATCCTGACCGCTACCAATGCGGTTGCGCAGCAGCTCCAGGTGAACCACAATCGCGTTGATCGGATTCTTCACCTCATGCCCAACGCCGGCAGTCAGGCGTCCAATGGCAGACAGGCGCCGCGAGATCTCCAACTCGCTTTCGATGGCCTCCACCGACTCCGGATCGTGAAGCGTGACCAGTGCTCCCAGACCGCGTCCGGAGGGGTCATCATGAATCCACTCCAGAGAGATCACAAGGCGACGGCCATTTTCGGCGGCAACTTCCATCCGCGAAAGGCTCTTTCTGGAGTTCCACGCCGCGCTGAGGATGCGATCCAGTGCGCTGGGACCGTTGAAAATCTCCTCTGCCGTCTGTCCGAGCAGTGCGTCCTGCGGGCGCTGCAGCAGGCGCGTCACGGCTTCTGACGCCAGCACCACACGCCCATCTGCGGCAAACAGAATCAGGCCGTCCTGCAGATTGCCCAGCACATGGCTCACATTCTCCTTGAACGCCGTGAACACATCCTCAACGGTCTGCATGCGCTGGCCAAACTGCTCAATCTTGCTGGCCACGCGCGCCACGGTATCGGCTTTTTTCTCGTTGCGCTGGTCTTCGGCTGTCTTCACCTGCCGATTCCAGAAGTCCAGTCTGGCACTGACCTCCTCCATCGGCTTCAGGGCAACGTTGCTCAACAGTACCGCAGCAATCAGCGCCGTAATCAGCGCCAGACCCATCAGCGAAATGGCTGCCCGTATCCATGGCGCATACTGCGCGCGCAGCAGGCTGGTTCGCACCCCCACATGGACCGAGACAAACGGCTGATTGTTGCGCTCAATCGGCAGGACAATCTCAAAGACCTGCGGCGGACCCATGGCAACGCGCAGCAATGTCCAGGGCCGCCCTTCAACAAGTGCGGCAAAGTTCGGGCGGTTGGGCAGCGGCATATCCTCCGCGGTTGCGCCCGTCGTCAGCAGAATATGGTCCGTATCATCGCCGATGCTGATGTCATAGACCGTTGGGGAGTAGCGGTTCACGCCACTGATCATGGTCGCAAGCGTAGCATCGCTACGAACCGCCTGGGCCGCCAGCGTGCGCAGCTCATTCGGATCGTTGGGATGAACCTCCCGGTTTTTCAGCCCGTTCTCCAGCGCCAGTTGCAGCGCATACCGAACCTCCCGCGCCACCAGCAGATTCGACTGGTAGGACTGGTTTATGGTTGCCTCCAGCAACTGGTCCAGATAGACCAGGGAAAGCGCCGAGGCTACGGCAACCACCAGCGCGCTGATGGCCAGAACGAGTTTTGTTTTCAGTCGCATCGACTTCCGCTTGTTCTCCTGCTACTCGGCATCCGTACCCTGCTGGCGATACTCCTTCAGCTTGTTATGCAGTGTTTT
>JAJZGG010000049.1 GCA_021804965.1 Acidobacteriota bacterium | reverse complement strand
GGTCCAGATGTGTGAGGTCAAAGACCTTCAGCCCGGCGTGGTCGGTGACAAAGGCGTAGCGGAACTGCACGGCGACGCCGGTGGGGTGGTCGAGGACCGGCGCGCCGATCTCGGAGGTGATCTTCGGGTGGAGCGGATCGGCCAGGTTGACGACCTCCAGGCCGCGATCGCAGAGGATGTAGGCGAAGGTGCCGGCGAGGGTGATGCGGCGCGCGCCGTTGAGCCGTCCGCCGGGGTTGAAGGTGAGCGCTCGCTTGAGGAAGTTGTTGCGCGGATTGCCGTCGAGCAGCGTGCCGACGCCGGTCTTCGGGTCGCCGACGACGATCAGCCCTTCGTATTTATCCGTGACGTAGAGGAAGGCGTAAAGCGGCGCGATGGCCTGCTCTTCATTCTGGGGAAGCTGCTTGCGCAGCGGGTCGAGCGCCAGCGTGGAGGGGGAAGCGACGGCGGTGGCGAAGCGGGTGCGGACGTAGAAGCGCTGCCCGAGCGGCGAGACCGGAGCCGAGCTGACGCGCTGCGAGTTGTCCTTGACATCGACGTTGGCCACGTCAAAGATGCGGAAGCCGCCAGCGCCGACGGCGGCATAGAGATATTCGCCGCGAAGCTGAAGGTCGAGCACGTCGTTGCCGCCGTGCGTGTAGGCGGTGCGGAGCCTGCGGTCGCGCGCCAGGAAGCGCTGGTAGTTGTCGGGATAGGCCAGGTGCTGGAGGTCGGAGCCGAGGACGGCGGGCGGCTCGGAGCTTTCCGCGATGGGAACGGCGGCAAAGCCGCGAGGGCCGTTGGCGACGTAGATGTACTTGCCCATGAAGTTGAGGAAGTTGGTGCCCTGGACGAGAAGCTGCGCCATCCATGCGTTGTTGTCTTCGCGGGCGGAGACGTGGCAATCGGTGCAGGTCTTGGTCTCTGTGGCGCGCACGGTGTGGGGAACGTAGGTGCTGAAGGCCTGGCCGCTGAAGCCGGGCGCGGAGATGGTCTGCTGCTGCTGATAGAGCCAGTTGCGGTTGGCGTTCTGGGAGCTGACGACGACGGCGCAGGCGGAGCGGACGGGTGCGACGCGATGGCCGGTGACGGTGCCGTCGATGCCGAGCATGTAGACATCGTCGCGCAGGACCATGAAGTTGTAGTTGGTGTAGTTGCGCGTGGTCTGGCCTTCGTTGTGGAGCATGGGCATCTTCTGGTTGGCGGTCATGGAGAGATGGCAGCCGAAGCAGGAGGTGGTCCAGGAGGAGTGGCAGGAGTAGCAGGTCATGCTGGAGTCGGCATGGGCCAGGTGCTTCATGTCGACGGGTTTGCCCCAGGTGAGGCCGTCCTTCTGGAGGGTTTTGGCGAGGCGGGATTTCTCGGAGTAGTGGGGATTGCCGGGGGTGATGGTGTCGAGCGTCTGCACGACCTCCCACTCGAGGCCGCGGGTGAGGTTGGAGCGCTGGTAGAGTTTGCCGTTGCGCCAGTGGAAGCGCGCCTGGCCAAAGGGAGTGCGCAGGCGGCGCAGGTCGCTGGCTTCTCCGCCGGCGCTGGCCGGTCCGGAGGTGTGCAGCGTGGCCCGGGCAAAGATGGTGCCGTGGCAGTCGACGCAGCCGATCTCGACGGCGTTACGGGTTTCGCTGTAGAGCTTGCCGTTGCCGTGGACGTCCTGGGTGAAGTGGCAGTCGATGCACTGCATTCCCTTCTGGAGGTGAATGTCTTCGAGGTGGACGGCCTTGCCGAGTGAGGCGCTGGAGTCCGGCAGCAGATTGCCGTTCTGATCGAGCAGGTGGCCGTGGCGGTCGCGTTTGTAGACGGCGCGGAAGACCCATCCGTGGGAGTGGAAGTCGGCGAACTGGGTGTCCTGCAGGGTGGAGTTGATGGAGCCGGGCACGGTGATCGGCTCACCGACCTTCTCCAGGAAGCTGGGATCGGACCATTTGCCGCGCGGGGCGGAGCCTTCAGGATTGCGCAGCTGGACGTCGTGAATCTGCTGCGGGGTGGGGTTGTGCTGGTGGACCGGATACATGCGGTCGCCGTCGGCTTCATTGTCCCACCAGGTGTAGCCGTAGTAGGTGGTCTCCATGTTGGTGCCGGGATGGACGTGGCAGGTCATGCACTGGCTGGAGGGGATGCTGCGCGTGAAGACGTGCTGGAGCGGATGGCCGCTTTCGTCGTGGGGGATGGTGGGATCGGCGGAGATGCTGCGGCCGTTGTTGCCGTACTGCGAGGTCTGGACGCCATGGACCGGGTCGCGATCGTTGGCGTAGAGAACGTGGCAGGCCGAGCAGCCGGAGGCGCGATAGTCGCCGGGCTGATCGTCGGTGCCGGGCATGGACAGGATGGGATCGAGCAGGCGCGTCTTCTGCAGGCCGAGGAAGACGGGATCGGTGCGGAGTTCGGTGCCGAGGCCGCGGTCGGAGAGCTTGAGGTCGGGCTGGCCGGGCGTCTCGTCGGGGTTGGGAATGCCGATCTCGGAGCGTTTTTCGCCGCCGCGCTCGAAGACGCGCAGCATGTTGCCGGGCTGCGAGACCTCCCAGCGCTGGAGCGGGTCGAGATAGGGCAGGATGCCCTTGGTGCGTGTCTCCTCGGGTGTGGGCGGCGGGAAGGTGCGCACGCGGGCAGGCTGGCCGTGCACGTCATAGACCTCGCCGAAGCGGCCATCCTTGAGGGGGTAAGCGCCGTTGTTGTAGAGCGCAGCCTCCCAGAGCATGGCTCCGGTGGTCATCATGCTGGTCTTGACGTTGCGGGTTTCCGCAGCGTGGCAGACGCCGCAGGTGAAGGGTGCAACGCGCAGATCGCCGGGGTTGGCAAAGCGGACAAAGGCCAGGCTCTCATGAATCCAGCGGGCGTAGGCGCGGACGGGATGCCCGCCACGCGCGGCATCCTCGGCAAAGCGGGGCTGGATGTGCGCCTTGCGCTCGGCCTCGCGGTAGTCTGGGGAGTTTTTCGCAGCAGTGCTGCGGATGGAGGCGTTGCCGCCGTGGCAGTCCGTGCAGCCGAGGACGACGATCGACTCGGCGTGCATGTTGGCGTGCTCGATGCCGGTGTGGCAGGTGAGGCAGCCATCGGAGGCCTGGGCAGCCTGTGCGGGTGTCTCGCCACGGCGGGGGTAGTCCGCAGCGGGGTCGGGCGTGGAGCTCTGGCTTGCCAGCACCGGCTGCGGTGCGCGGAGTTCACGGAGCAGGGTGGCGAAAAGCGGGGCAATGAGGACCAGCCCGGCCAGAGCCAGAAGCGCTGCGGGTGAGCGGCGGCGAAGGCTGCGGCGAAGTATGGACGCGGGCAGGATCACAGTGAGCGCAAACCTCCGGGGTGGATGCAGCAAGCGGACAGGCGGGGCAAGCGGCTGCCTGCGGGTGGATTAGAACTGAAACCGAATGGTACCAAAGACGGAGATCAAAGTCTGCGCGGTGTAGATCTGCTGAAATCCGCGACCGGGAGCGAGGACGGCCACGCCGCCGACGAGGACGATGTTGTCGGAGAGCAGCGGCCGATAGATGGCGCCGATGCTGGAGTCTGTGCCGATGGTGCGGCGGATGCCGTTCTGCTGCAGCAGGAAGATGAGTGGCTGGGTGCGTGCGAACTGAAGGAAGTTGACGTTGGCAACGAGCTTCAGGGTCTGCAGCAGCTTGGCATCGAGGCCGGCGTTGTAGAGATAGAGGCCGGGGTTGTTGAAGTTGGACTGGCCCTCATCCTTGCTGGAGCGCAGGTCGGGCAGGAAGCTGTCCGGGGAGTTGAGGGCGACACCGGTGCCGGTGAGGCGGATGCTTTCGCGGTTGAAGAAGGAAAACTCGCCGCCGGCAAAGTTTTCCGCATCGACGATGGAGCTGAAGCCGCGCGCGACGCCGTCGCGGGGCTGATCGTCGCCGGAGGCGTAAAGGCCGGAGACGCGGAAGCGCAGCCAGTTGTGGTCGCGAGAGAGCTCGAGAGCGGCAAGCTGGGCGTTGATGCTGGTGGGGCGGCCGGCGATCTGGTTGTAATCGTCGGTGCCGAAGGCCTGATAGAAGGCGTGGGTGATGTTGATGCGCCCGATGTGTCCGTCGCCGGCCCAGCCGATGTATTGCGAATCGATGCGGTGCGGGATGGGGTTGCCGATGGGCGCGGGACGGACGAGAAATCCGTTGTCGTCGTAGTGGGTGGAGGCGTTGTCGCGCAGGAAATGGTAGCTGAACTGTGCGGTGTAGCCCTTGGCAAGGAAATCCTGAATGTAGAGATTGGCAAGGGCCAGATCGCGTCCGCGGCGATGAAAGGTATTCAAGCCGCTGTTGGTGTTCTTTTCCAGGAAGTCGAAGGCGGCCAGGTTCCACTGGAAGCGATTGGAGCGGAGATTGCCGAAGAGACGCACGCCGGGCTGCTCGTCGGCGAAGATGAAGCCGCGAAAGTCGGAGACGAACTGCTGGATGCCGACGCGAAGGCTGGCGAAGTCGTAGTTGGGGCCGAAGTCGTGGAGCTTGACCTCGCCGAAGGCCTCCTGCAGTCCGACCCACTCGTCAAAGCGGGTGGTGCCGGGGCGGACGTCGGGGTAGACGACGCCGTTTTCGCGGGCGGCGAGGTAGTTGAGGTTGGCGGCGGTGGAGACGCGAATCCGCCAGTCGACGGGACGGAATGCCGTGGTGTCTCCATGAAAGAGATCGAAGGTGGTGCGCAGCGTCTGCGCGGTGAAGAACTGTCCGCCGCGACCGAAGAAGGCGTATTCGCCGGGACGGGCGGTGTAGACATCGGCGGGTACAGGAAGGCGACGGCCATCGAGGGCGGTGAGTGCGATGCCGGTGAAGCTGAAGAAGGTGCGACCGAAGAGCGGCTTGTCGCCCTTGAGCCGGTTGCGGTTGAAGGGATCGTACCAGTGGCCGAGGATGTAGGGGACTTCCATGGTGGCGTAGCGGTGGTAGCCGGGCATGGTCGTGTCCCAGCGATCCGGCATGGGCTGAAAGACCGCTGCATCGGGAGCCAGTGGCGGCGCTTCAGCAACGACGACGGCACCGTTGGCATCCGGGCGGCGGCTGATCTCCGAGTAGCTTCCGCCCTGATTCAGATCCATGGGGTGCTGCGGCAGCGGAGATGGAAGCGCCGGCGCGGCGGAGTCTGGCAGCGTGATGCGGACCGAGAGAACCTCAGCGGCGGCAATGCGGACACCGGATTGGCGGAAGAGCTGGCCGTCGGGCGGCGTGATCTGCAGCGAATAGCTGCCGGGTGGAATATGCAGCAGGCGAAAGATGCCGTCCCCGGCGGTGCGAACCGGAGCCAGCGAGCCGAGTTGCAGTTGCACGCCGGGCTGGGGCTGGCCGTTGCCGTTGAGCACCAGACCCTGCAGGACGCCCATGGTGGATACGGACTGCTGGGGGATGCGTGTGGACAGGGGCTGGCTGCGCTGCGTCTGGATGGACACGGCGGGCGGATTGGAGGCTGGAGGCTGCTGGGCAAACAGGGAGAACGATGCCGCCAGTGTGCACACTGTGGCGAGCCTGCCTGCGATGCGTTTGCGCATGCCGATCCCTTTTGGCGGTTCGTTGGGCAATTCGGAGTACCGCGTCAGCGTATCGTTCCTGAGCGTGGAGTGCAAGTGTTTTTTCCGCTCTGCTAGACTACGCGGAAAGTGATTGGCAGCGCGGAAGCTGCTGATGGAGAAGCCGGTGAGCGAATTGGAGAGCTACGAGAATCGTCTGGAGTTTCTGTACAAGGCGGTGGAGGACACGCAGAACACAATCCGCTTTCTGGATACCAAGGCGGCCTTCAGCGTGACGCTGCTGTCCGGCATGGCGGCGGTGGTGTTGCAGTCCAAGCACAGCGGGCAGCAGTTTCTGCCGGTTGCGGCGCTGAGTCTGTTCATTGTCTTCACCTCCCTCACGTTGTTCTTCTGCATGCGGGTGATCTTTCCGGTCCTGAAGCCGCCCAGCGACCACTCGCGGCACACCACGCGGACGATCCCCAAGTTTTACGTCAATCAGCATCGCTCGCACCACTGGCTGCGGCACACGCTGACCAACGATGCCAGCGATGTGCTCTGCGAGGATCGCGCCAGCTATACGAATTCCCTGATGGGTGCCAACGACAATGACCTGCTGGTGGCCATGTGCGATGAGCTGCTGATGGTTTCACTGGTGCGGCAGATCAAGGCAGACCGGCTGCGCACGGTGCAGTACACGCTGGCAGCAGCGATTGTGCTGTTTGCGGTGAATCTGTTCGTCTGAAGTCGGGGAGAAATGCTGCGCCAGCGCTAATTGGAAAGCGTCAGGGCGTGGTCGATCATTTGAATATATTTGCGGGAGCGGCCGGCCTCATCGGTGTCGGGATTGGCGGCAACGACGGCTTCAAAGTGATGTTTGGCGGCAGCCAGCAGGCTGAGCGAGTTGTGCTGGTTGAACTCCAGCGTGTAGACGATGCCGAGCCGGTAGTTGGCGAAGAGATCCTTGGGGATATAGGTCAGCGCGTGCTGGCAGTCGGCGATGGCTGCGTCATAGGACTTGAGCATCCATTCGGAGTCGCAGATGCCGAGATAGGCCTGGCCGCGGAGTTCGCGCCAGATGTCGGTCTGTGCGGCACGGGTCTTGGACCCGGCTCCGAAGAGGTATCCGGCCAGGTAGTAGTTCAGCTTGCCGCCGAAGCCGGAGTCGAAGTTGCTGAGCGCGATGTACTGGTTGTATTCGTGGATGGCGTCGGTGGGCTGGTCGAGCTGCCGCTGGCACTCCGCAAGCCAGAAGTGGGCCTCGGCATTCTTGGGGGTTTTGGCAACGGCCTGCATGGCGGCGGTTTTGCCGTCCTTGTAGTCGCCCTTGCGCGCAAAGGCCTGGGAGAGCAGATACCAGCCCATGCCGTTGTCGGGCTGGCGGTCGGTGACGACGTTGAGCTGGCGGATGGCCTCGTCGAGATCCCCCTGATCGAGCAGGGCGGCGGCGTAGCTGGCGCGGGCTTCCATGGAGTCGGGATCGGCATCGATGGCCTGCTTGAAGGCGGCAATGGCAGCCTGATCCTCATAAAGCGCGTTCTCAACGCGCCCCAGATAGACGGCTGCCTGCGAGTATTTGGGGGCAATGGCAAGGGCCGCCTTGAACTGCTCGGCGGCCTTCTTGTAGTTGTCCGCGTTGCCTTTCTGGTAGAGCACAATGCCCTTGTCGAGGTCATCGATGGCGGCCTTGGCGGTGTGGCGCACGATCAGGATGCGGATGGAGACGGTGGTGTCCTGACCGGGATAGACCTGCTCCTCGCGCGGCCCGTCCGGCTCATAGCCCATGTGGACAGCCTTGATGGAGTGCGCGCCGGGTGCGATGCCGGGCAGGCGCAGCGGCTTGCCCTTGCTGACGATTCCCTGGCTGATGCCATCGACGAAGACCTCGGTATTGTCCATGTTGGATTCAATGATGAGGTTGCCGTACTGCGGCGGCGGCAGGGCTGCGGCGGTCACGTGGGTGGGGTTGTAGGCCAGCACCATGTCCGGATCAAAGCTGCCGCGCTCGGAGGTGGGGTTCTGGCGGGCCTGCGTGGCCAGGCGCACGTTGGAGTGGACGTACTCGGCGAGTTCGTCGGCGGAGACGACGCCGTCGCCGTTGGTGTCGGCCTCGCCCTGCAGCCCCTTGACCACGTAATAGGTGAAGATGCCGTGGCCGCCGCCCCAGTTGCTGCTTTCAAAGCTCTGCTCGCGGTCGCGGCTGGCGGTGAGGGAGAACAGCGACTTCTGCAGGTCGAGCAGGGTGCTGTTGATGGTGCCGCGATCGGATTGCGGATCGGCCTGGGGCGTGATGGCCCCGGAGTGGCAGGCGTCGGTCATCAGCACCTTCCACTTGCCGTGGATGCGCCCGCCGATGTCCTTGCCGAGCTGGTCCATGGGATAGGCCGTCTGGGTGATGTTGTGAATATCGACATCGTAGGCGGCGAGGTAGCCGACGCCGCCGGAGACGAAGCCGTGGCCGGCAAAGTAGATGAGGACGCGATCCTCCGAGTGGGTGACCGAGGGCAGCCACTCCTCCAGCTCATGCCGAATGTTGGCCACGGTGGCCTGATCGTTGATGAGCTTGTGGACGTTTTCCGCCGGGAACTGGCCACCCTCCGAGCTGATGAGCGTGGTGTAGATGGCCTCGGCGTCGCGGTCGGGATATTCGAGCTGCGCCGTGGCGGGCAGGTTCTTGTATTTGGAGATGCCGATGACCAGGGCGTAGCTGCGCGGGATGACGACGGGTTTGGCCTTGGATGCCGGGCCGATGGTCTTGATGTCGCGGCTGGCGGATGCGGGTGCCTGCGCAGGTGCCTGCGCGGATGTTGGAGCAGGAGTAGACGAGGGCGTGGCCGCGGGACTGGCTGCGGGTGCCTGCATGGCCAGTGCCGGGGCCGCATCGGCCAGGGCGGAGCCGGTGGCCAGCATGGGACCAAGCACCAGTGTGAGAGCGAGAAGATACGGGATGCGTTTCATGGGCGATTCCTGAATGTCCGAATTGTATGCTCCGCAGCCCGGCGGGGGAGGTGGCCGGGCTGCTGGAGGCTACTGGTGCGCCAGACGGAAGGTGTATAGGACAGGGGCAGTGTTCGCTGCGCCGGACTGCACGGTGACGGCATCGTTCTTGCGGACGATGGTGATGTCGCGCGAGGCGGCACCGGCGATGGGAGCAAGCGGAGCGGGAAGTGGAGCATTCTGAGGCAGTGCTGCCGGCCCTGCGCTCAGGTCATTGCACTCGCCGCGAGCCCGGAAGATGGCATCGTTGCAGCGGGGGCGCAGCGAGCTGACAGGTCCGGGAGAAACAAAGCTGCTGGCCGAGGGTGCGCTGAGCGGGCTGGGCGAAAGCAGGAAGTAGAAGATATCGAAGCCGGGCGGTCCCATCAGCTCAAACCAGCCGTCTTCCGTGGCGGGCACGAGGTAGGTTTTGCCGCTGGAGATGCGGTTGTCACTGCCGGCGGCGACGGAGGGAAAGACCGTACTGAACTGTCCGGAGGACCCCTGATCCATCATATAAAGATAGCCATTGAACTGGCTGACGAGGCGCAGGCGGAGGATGTCTCCGGTCTGGAAGACGTGGGTGGGCATCATGGCTTCAGCCTTGCCGTCGGGAAGCTTTTTCTCGACGACGATCTGCAGGGCCGGAGTTGCCGGTTTGGTGGGTGGAGTGGGGGCGGCTGGGGTGGCGGCGGAAGCCTGGGGGCCGACCAGCAACAGCAAGGCCATGCAAAGCTCGTACATGCAGTCTCCTGGCGCCGGATGCGGCGAAGAAACCCATCTGCTAAGGGGGGAACGGATGAGCAGAACAAACAGATTGCGGACCGCAGAAGCGATCGGCGCATGCAGCAACCGAGCAGGCAGTGGATTCCTCAGCTACACATACTACGCCAGAAAATCTGCCTTGACCGGCTGAAAATGATCGGGTATCTTCCTCACATACCTCATCCGGCTTGTTCCCTTCCCCTGGAGTTCTGCATCCCATGAACGTTTCTGCACTTACCCGGTCTGCGATTCGCGCAGGCCTCCTTGTTACGGGAGGCTGTCTGTGGCTTTCCGGCTGTAGCAGTGGTCATGTGGCTCCTGCCTCCTCGAATTCCTCCTCGACCAGCACGGGGAGCGCTGCGATTGCGCAGCAGGGACCGCAGGCGGGCTACATGTGGTCTGCCAGCGAGCAGACGCTGCGCCCGATTCTGGGGGTGCCGGGTTCCTCGCAGTTTGGCGCGCCAATGGTGACTCCCGGCCTGTATGTGGCGGGTGGCGCCTCAACACGCAGCGGTGTGGCGCTTCTGGAAGACAAGGCCGGACAGATCAGCCTGATGAGCGCAGCCACCGGGCAGCCGCAGCCGCTGGCTGGAGTGCATGTCTCAGGCGCGGCGCAGTTTGTGTTTTCTCCCTCGGGGCTGAATGCCGCGATCTTTGTGCCGGGGCAGGGCGGAGCATTGCTACTGACCGGGCTGGGTGCCACCGATGCCAACTCCGTGCAGGTGCAGGGGCTGACCAGTGCTGCCGGACTGCAGGCTGCCGCGGTGAGTGATCTGGGGCAGGTGGTGGCAGCCAGCGGAACTGGCCCGTCCACGCTGACGTTGCTCACGGGCAATGCCGCGCCGGTGGCCACGCTGGGTGGCTTTGGCGGCATCGCGTTTCTGCCCGGCGGCAACGCCCTGCTGGCAGTCGACAGCGCAAACAATGCGGTGGAGCTGATGGCGGGCAATGGTGCCGCGCCGCAGATCTTTGCCAGCAAGGCGCTGAGCGCTCCGTTTGCCGTGGCCGCCTCCCAGGATGGCACCACGGCGGTGGTGGCCAATGGCGGCGATGACAGCGTGGTTCGGCTGGACCTGACCAATGCTGCCAACCAGATGCGTATCCCCTGCACCTGCAAGCCGGATCGGCTGACGCCGCTGGCCGGCAATGCCGTCTTTGCCCTGACCGGACCCGGTACGACGACGGCCTGGGCTGTGGATGCAGCGGCAACCGTACCTCACACGCTGTTTATCCCTGCGATGGTGAAGCAATGACGATCCGCTTTCCCCGGCTTCCAAGACTGGCAGTGCTGTTTGCGCTGCTTGCGACCCCCGGCATGCTCTTTGCCCAGTTCAACATCAGTGGGACCTCGCCGAACTCTTTTCTCTCTGGTGTAACCACACCCCAGACGCTGATTGTGAGCGGAACGCTGCCCACCAGCGGGTACAACTACTGCTTCTATACCGGCTATGGAGCCAGCGCCACACCGATCGTGGCTTCTCCGGAGTCGGCAACTTCGGCAACACTGTCGATTCCAGCCAGCACCATCAACTCGATTCCTTCGGGTGCCTTCACGGCAGGAGCCTTTATGGCATCCGTGAATATCATTCCGACCACGCAGTCGATCTGCTCCAGCACCAGCACCTCCTCGAACACGGCCAACGTGGTGATTTCCTATTCGCCGGGTAGTGGGGGTGGTGGCAGCGGTGGGAGCGGCGGCAGTGGCGGAAGCGGCGGCGGTTCGCTTGGAATCACCAATATTTCTCCCTCCCAGCTGATGCAAGCCAATCCGGCACTCAGCCAGTCAGCGATTCCGCACAGCATTCTGATCACCGGCAGCGGCTTCGTGGCGCCAACGACGGTCAGCTTTTCTCTGGGCTCGAACACGGTCAATGGAACCATTCTGTATGAGTCGCCCACCACGCTGCAGGTGAGCCTGCCGACGATTCCTGCAGGCGTAACCTCGGTGCCGGTAACGGTGTGCGAAGGCGGCACCACCTGCGTGACCAGCTCGCCACTTTCCGTGGTGCCGCTGGCGACAACCACCGGTGTCATCAGTGCGACACCGAACCCATCCACGGTCGGTGTGCCGACGACGGTATCGGCAACCATCACCGGCAGCGCAACCATCGGTGCACCTTCCGGCGTGGCGTCGGTGAGCGTGAATGGCGGACCCTCCACTCCGGCCAGACTGACGCTGGACTCGGCCACAGCCACATTGGCTGCCGGTGGAACCGCGACACTGACCAGCCCTCCGCTGCTTAACCCCATCACGGGGGATGTGAACGGAGATGGAATTCCGGATCTGGCATATCCAGATCAGGTGGGCGTGTTGCACATTCTGCTGGGAACCACGCCAGCAGGAAGCTATCAAACGGACATGGCAGTGACCAATGTCTCCAGCAACTGCTACTACGAGACCAGCATGGTTCTTGCCGACTTCAACGGGGATGGCCTGGCCGATATTGCGATAGCCTGTGCTGACGTGAACCACGTGAATCATGTGTATGTCGCACTGAGCAATGGAGATGGGAGTTTCCAGAACTCAATCGAGTTGAGCAATCCGGTGGGCACGATATTGCTGACCGGAGATATGAACCACGACGGGAAGCTGGATATCGTGGTGGTGAGCACCAATGGAGGGACAAACGGGACCGGTTTGTTTTCTGTCTATACCGGCAATGGCAATGGAACCTTTACTGCTTCCACGGTCACTCCGTTTCCCGGCTCCGGCGACACTGCGCCGAATTTTTATGCTGCCGATATCGATGGGGATGGCTATCCGGATCTGGTTGCAACTTCCATCACTCCCGGGGCAACGAGTGCAAGCATCGACATCTATCGGAATCAGAACAATACGGTCTACGGTGTGGCGGGTGGAGCAAGCGGCAATACGCCGACCTATTCGGTCCCGCTGCAGGCTGCGCAATATAGCTACGGCAATCTGGCGATGGGAGACGTGAATGGCGATGGGCTGCCTGATTTGGTGCTGGGCTATAACCAGTTGAGCACCGCATCGACATTTGGTGTGACCTCCTTTGTGAACGGAAGCAAGCCGGGTACGATCCTCTTTACGCCGGGTCCATACAGCCCACTGGGGGCGGGCCCGATTCACGGAATGTACACGGGCGACTTCAATGGAGATGGATTGACCGATGTGGTCGCCGGAGTCCCATGCTCGACTAATTGTGGCAGCAGCACATTTGGTGGTTTCAATGTATCCGTGCTGATCGGGGATGGTACGGGAGCTTTCGCGGTAAGCGATCCCAATCTGCAGCTTACCGGCGGCAATGTGGGAGTTTTTTTCCCGGCTCCGGTAGCGGGCAGCTCCCTGACGGGTATCCTTGCCTATCCGGCCGGGGAAACCCTTCCGACATTCACGAGCTATATTCCCACCGGAAAGGCCAACATCACGCTGCCGTATACGCCGACGACGGATGGGGCCAATGCGATCACACTGTCGTATCCGGGAGATGCCAACTTTACCGGAACCACGCTCTCGCTTTCGCTGCCTGTTGCTGGTGCTCCGGTCACGGTCGGGGTGGGCAGCTCCCAGCTGACGTCGCAGTATGATCAGCCGGTGATCCTGACGGCGACAGTGACCTCCGCCTATGCGGGTAGCCCGTCGGGAACGGTCAGTTTCTATGATGGTCAGGTGCTGGTGGGGCAGGCTCCGGTGGTGGGCGGCGCGGCCACGCTGACGGTGACCAGCCTGGCGACAGGAATCCATGGCATCTCGGCCTCCTATGCCGGCAACACAGCCTATGCCGCCGGTGTTTCCAACGGCTCGGTTCCCCTTTCCGTGACGCAGGCGACGCCGACGATTGCCTGGACGCCTGTACCCATCACGTTGACCTACGGGACGGCGCTGACCACCGCGCAGTTGAATGCAGTGGCTTCCACGCGGTTTGCCACAACCATTCCGGGGACCTATCAGTACAGCGTGACCGCCGGGCAGGTGTTAACCGCAGGCAGTCATACGGTGCAGGTCACCTTTACGCCGACTGACCGGGTGGACTTTGCCACTTCCGCCGGGACGGCCGTGCTGACGGTGACGCAGGCGACGCCGACGATTACCTGGCCGACACCGACCCCGGTTGTGCTTGGAACCAGTCTGACGACTGCGCAGTTGGATGCCACGGCAACCGGTCCGCTGGGGGCCGTTCCTGGGCAGTTCACCTACTCGCAGAGCCTGGGAAGCATTCTGACGGTCGGTGGAGCGCAGAACCTTACTGTCAGCTTTGTTCCCACGGACACAGTCGATTACGCCAAGGCCAGCGGCAGCACGACGCTGACCGTGATTCCACTGTTGCTGTCGCAGGTGACGCCCGGCAACCTTACCCTGGGTGCGGGGGCTACCACGCTGTCCCTGACAGGCACCGGCTTCATCCCCGGCACCACGGTGATGGTGAACAGCACGGCCGTGCCTACGGTGTATGTTTCCCCCACCGCATTGACGGCCACCGTTCCATCCACACTGCTGCAGACGGTGCAGGTGCTGCATGTGGAGGCGGTGAATCAATTCCCGCAATTTACCTCCAACTCGAATGCATTGACTGCGCAGATCGTGGCTCCAGCGCCTGCGGCCAGCTTCAACGGTCCCACGACGGTGCAGCCGGCGCAGCAGCCCTCGTTGACCTTCACGCTGACCTCCGGGTATCCGGTGCCGATTACCGGAACCCTGACGCTGACCTTTGCCGGTGCGGGCGGAGTGGATGATCCTGCCATTCAGTTTGCTACGGGCGGCAGGACACAGACCTTCACCATTCCGGCAAACAGCACGGTTACGCCAACGATCCAGATTCAGAGCGGAACGGTTGCAGGTACCATTACAGTGACGCTGACCCTGACCGCTGGCGGGCAGGACGTGACGCCGACCAGCATCACGCCGGTGAATATCACCGTGCCGCCCACTTCGCCTGGAATCACCCAAGCCACCGCAACCCTTACCAGCAATGTACTGACGGTGAGCTTGACGGGATTCTCCAACTCGCGGGAAATGAATACGGCGACATTCCATTTCACTTCGACCTGCGCATCGATTGCTTCAGCGGATGCCCAGTTAGTCGTACCGGTGTCAAGCCTGTTCCAAACCTGGTATCAAAATGCCAGCTCGCAGGCGTTTGGATCGGGATTTACCTACTCCCAGCAATTCACGTTGCAAAACACAACCAATAATTGCGGAGCCAAACCCATTGTCACGACTGTGACCCTATCCAACTCCGTCGGGACATCGCAGACAATCACCGCGCAATGAAGAATTTGTAAGAGGTGGAAATGATGTTTTCAGTTGCCTTCCGAAAGTCATCCGCAGTGCAACGGGGCCTGATCTGTCTGGTTTCCGCCGCTCTCGTTGCGCAACCGGCCTTTGCCTATGGCGGGGAAGGCCCGCGCGGCGATGGCCCAGGGGCACTGTACTCCAGCGATGCCCTGCTGGCGGGAACAGGCGAAGGTGGCGGCCAGCCGCTGCAGATCGACATTCTGGACGGCGAAGGCGCGCTGAATAATATTCGCGCACGCACGGCCCGCGAACCGATTGTGCAGGTGACGGACAAGAATCACAAGCCGGTGGCCGGGGCGCTGGTGATCTTTGCCATTCAGCCGGGCAGCAAGTCCGGCAGCGGGCTCGTCCATCATGCCCCCGGTGCCAGCTTCCATGGGGCCAAGACGATCCGCGTCCGCACCGACCAGAATGGCAAAGCCACAGCCCATGGGTTGACGCCCAACGGGCAGGTGGGCAGCTTTGTGATTCAGGTGACGGCGGTGGCCGGCGGCATGACGGCGACGACCCTGATCCACGAGCAGAATGTGATCGGCCCCGGCGGCCACGCATCCATTCCCCACCACTTTCTTGGGCCGCATACAAGCCTGTTCACCTGGACAGCACTGGGTGGTGTGGCCGCCGGCACGATCGCCACAACCGTGGTTCTGCTGAACAACGGGAGCAATGCCATCACGATTACCCCGGGAACCGGAACGGTGGGCAAGCCCTGAGGGGAGTATGTTCGGGGTTGGATCGTGCAGAGGCTGGGAGGGATGGAACGCCTGCTCAGCGTTGGAGAGCGGCGCGGACCACGGCTTCCGCCTGCTCCAGAACCTGAGTCAGCGTCAGGTGGGTCGAATCCAGCAGGATGGCATCGTCAGCCGGCCGGAGCGGCGAGACGGCGCGGCTGCGGTCGCGTTCGTCGCGATCCCGCAGATCCCGGGCGACCTCTTCGGAGGGGCGTGACTGAGGGGTGTCGCCGGTCTGCTCAAAGCGGCGCTGACCGCGCACCTCCGGGGATGCGTCGAGAAAGAGCTTGACGTCGGCCTGCGGAAAGACGACGGTGCCGATGTCGCGACCCTCCATGACGACTCCGCCACGGGCACCCAACTGCTGCTGCCGGGCGACCATCCAGGCGCGAATGCGGGGATGAACACTGACGCGCGAGGCTGCGTCGGTGACCGAAGGCGTGCGCAGCAGGGCCGTGACATCCTCACCGTCGAGCAGAACACGATTGCCCTCCGGCTGCGGGACCAGGGTGATCTCTGTGGAGCGGGTCAGCGCAAGCAGCGCCGTTTCGTCGCCAAAGGCTACGTTCATGCGCTGGGCTTTGAGGGCGAAGGCGCGATACATGGCCCCGGTTTCCAGGTTGAGCAGTCCGAAGCAGGCGGCCAGGTGACGGGCGACCGTGCTTTTCCCGGCACCAGCCGGTCCGTCAATGGCAACCACAAGAGCGCGGGTCAGGTTGCCATCGACGGCAGGAGTGGAGGCGGACTGGGCGTTCACCGAGCGTTATCCCTCGATTTGCTGCCGGATTTGGGGGTAGCATTGCGAGCCGAGGCTCCCACCAGACTGAAGCGGCGCGAGGCCGAGCTCCGCGGGGCAGAACCGCGCGGCGCAGAGCCACGTGGTGCCGATGCGTTGCGGCTGCCGCCGTTGCCACGGGGATTGCTTGTGCTTCCGTTGCGAGGTCCGGAATTCCGGGTGCCATTGCTGCGCGGCGCTGCAGGCCGCGGTCCAGACGGACGGGCCGTGCCATCGGCGCGGCGGGCCGGCGGACGCTGCGAGGAGGAGTTTGCCCCGGGACGGCCCGTGCCTGCCTTGGGACCGGCCGGTTTGCGACCGCCAAAGGAGCGATCCGGGCGGCTGCCCGAGCTGGCCGAGTCACTGGACTTGCGGGCGAATCCGGCGGGTTTGTCCGACTTCTGGAAGCGCCCCGAAGCGGCTGCCGGACGGGCTGTGCGAGAGGCCGGTTTGGACGGGTGTGCCGATCCCGCAGAGGCACCTGCCGGACGACGGCGGGCATCGGTGGCCGGTCGGCTGCTGCCGGTCGAATGACCAGCGCCCGTTGTGCGCCCCGAGCCAGCCGGGCGACCGGTGCCGCCAGGGCGACCGTTGTTGCGCGAAGCCGACGCCGGTCGGGAGCCATTGCCGGCATGGGGCCGGGCAGCGGTACGCGCAGCCGGACGCGTCCCGCTGTGGGGCGCTGGCCGGGAGTGCTCACGGTGCTGGGTTGGCTGCTCTGCCGGAGCCCCTTCCGAGGCTGCCGGACGAAGGCTGCCCTGACGCTCGGCAAAGGCTGCCAGCGAGACGGAATCCTCGCTGCTGGACCAGTCCTGATCCTCGGACTGGCGCTGGTAGCGATGCAGGAAGCTGGAGCCGGCGAGCGAATAGGAGGACTCGGCAGGGAACTCCGGCAGGGTGCCGGCCACGTAATAGAGCGGCATCTGGCCAACCGTGGTGGTGTGCACCTGGCGGGTGGCGGCCAGACCACGAACAACCTCACGGATCTTGCTGCGCGAGGTGAGCGCGGAGAGGAACAGCTCGACATCCTCCATGGAGGCGGCGATGACTGCCTGCAGATAGATGGAGGCGAGCACGGAGATGGCCGTGACCTGGGAGGTGGAAGCGCCTTCGGCAATCGCCTTCTGGAAGCGCTGACGAAGCGGCTGCCAGAGCGCAGCCTTGCCCGGAGCGGGCACCACGGGAATGACCCGAAGCTGACGCCAGAGCTCATGCAGGGCACGCAGGGCGGCCGATTCGGTGACCTCGCGGCCGAGGGCATCCCGCAACTGCGCGGCCGACTGATTGCCGGACTCCAGCTGGCGGGCCACCTGGACGGCAAGCTGGGAGACCTGGCGCGAGCCGGTCAACTGGGGCGGACGACGCCAGTCACGGTCGCCGCGAAGGGCATAGACGTAGGGCAGAACCCAACTGGCGACGACGTAGTCCGGCTGGTCGCCGGGCTGACCGTTGAGGCTGAGGCGGACGGCAACCCCTTCGGCCTCAAGCCGGATCAGAAACTCATCGGCGGAGGCAATCAGGTCCAGATGGGGCTCGGTGACCCGCTGACCGGCGATGGCCTCAACGAAAGAGGGGGCAGTGAAGCCCGCCTGCACGGAACGAGGGAGGTAGAGACAAAGCCCCGTCTCCTCAATCCACGTGCGAACATCCTCATACTGCGTAATGGCATGTCCGCTCTGGCGCATCCTTTCGGAGCGCGCTGCTTCCAGTTGCTCTGCTGTCAAAGAAAACCTCTTTCCAGGCTGATTCGCGGTGACCATGAACTGCGAGAGCCGGTGGCCGGTGAAAAATCGCTGCGTCGAATGGGGGCGAAACGAAGCAGCGCCGGGTCGTAACTCGAAGAGAGTCAACGCGATCTGGCGGAATTGCAAGCCACAGATGCTTCCTTGGAAGCAAAATCTGCGACCTCCAGTGGATTCAAATCCGCTGGAATGCCCGCTGGATCTCTATCCAAGAATACCTCAAAGTGATTGGACGTCCATGGGGACAGGAGGTTGGGTGAGCAGTTTTTGATAATTCTTCCAGCAGCCAGGCCATTTTTTGCGGCTCCAGCGGGGTGTTGATCTTGATGGCCGAGTGGCAGGCAATGGAAGCTGCCACCCGGCCGCGCAGGGTGCGCAGGTCGGCGGGCAGGTCGCGGCGCGGCAGCGGGGCGTCGGCAGCATTGTCCCGGTCCAGCCCGCCGGTCTGCTCGATGACCTCCATGAGCATGCGCTGCATCTGTCCGGCTTCCAGTCCGATGGGGGCGGCGTGGATGGCGATGGTGCGGGGACCAAAGGGTTGCGCCTCAAAGCCGTTGCGGTCCAGCTCCTCGGCGATGGCGGCAAAGATGACCATCTGCCAGGGCTGCAGCTCGACCAGCACCGGCATGAGCAGGCGCTGGCGCTGCACGGCCTCCACGTCGCGGCTGGCGAGGATCTTCTCAAAGAGCACGCGCTCATGGGCCACATGCTGGTCGATGATCCATAGCCCTTCGTCGTTGACGGCCAGGATGAAGGAGTTGCGCAACTGGCCAAGCGGCCGCAGCGTGGCCAGTCCGTGGAGCGTGGCGGGCGGCTGAGCGGAGGAGCCAAGCAGGGCAGGCAGGGCTTCCGCCAGCCCGGCAGGAAAGGGCAGATTGCGCGGGGCTGCCGGCAGGGATGGCTCGGCCAGGCGAAAGTCGGAGGCGGAGTTGGCTGAAGACGGCGGGGCCGAAAATGGCTGTGCTGGATCCTGCGCTGCATCGGCCTCTTCGGATGCGTATGCCGGGTCGCCGGGGGGCAGTCCGTTGCGGGTCGGCTGCAGCGGCAGATCGGAGGGTCCGGGCAGGTGGGAGGCTGCCGTCGGCAGCAGCGAGGATGCGCTGGAGTCCAGCGCGGCCAGGAAGCCGGCCGCCGGGCGCGACTGCACCAGCGCGGCGCGCAGGCTGTCCCGCAGGAAGTCATGCACCAGCGTCTGCTGGCGGAAACGGACCTCGGTCTTGGCCGGATGCACGTTGACATCGACCTCCTCGGGCGGCATCTCCAGAAAAAGCAGGGCCACCGGGTAGCTGGTGGGAGGCAGGATGTTGCGATAGGCCTCCGAGACGGCATGCAGCAGCATGCGGTCGCGGATCAGGCGGCGGTTGACGAAGAGGTAAATGGAGTTGCGATTCAGCTTCTGCAGCTCGGGCCGGGAGTAGAAGCCGCTGAGGCGTATGTGCCCCGGCTCGCGGCGCGAGGCCTGCTCCGCCGGGACGATCTTCCACGGCGGCGGCTCCGGCAGCCCTGAACGGTCCAGGGCGGATTCGGCGGCAACCGGCAGCAGGTGGCTGAGAGTCTCCGCGCCAAAGACCTGAAAGACCCGCTCTTCGGCCCGCAACACGGGCGGAGCCTGAAGCAGGGTGTGGGAGCCGCTGATCAGCTCAAAGTACTTGTCCGGATGGGCCAGCGCGTAGTGGGTGACGAGCGCGGTGATGTGCGCGGTTTCGGTGGATTCGGCGCGCAGGAATTTGCGCCGCGCCGGGGTGTTGAAGAAGAGGTCGCGGATGGTGAAGCAGGCTCCGGCGGGCAGAGCGGCATCCTCAACGGCGAGAATCTTGCCTCCGGCAATCTCGATGCGCGTGCCCACGGGCCGGGATGCCGGTTGCGCCGCAGTGGGGGCGTCGCTGGCTGCCGTTTCCAGAGCTGCCGTTTCCAGCGCGGCAGTTTCCAGCGTAAGCCGTGAGACAGAGGCGATCGAGGGCAGGGCCTCGCCGCGAAAGCCCAGGGTGGAGATCGAAAGCAGCTCGTCGGCGGTGCGCAGCTTGCTGGTGGCGTGGCGCTCAAAGGCCAGCAGGGCGTCGTCGCGGTTCATGCCGCAGCCGTTGTCCAGGATGCGGATCAGCCGTCGCCCGCCGGCCTCAATCTCCACGCGGATGCGGGTGGCCCCGGCATCGAGCGAGTTTTCCAGCAGCTCTTTGACCACCGAGGCAGGACGATCCACCACCTCGCCGGCGGCGATCTGGTTGGCGACGTGATCGGGAAGGATGCGGATGCGGCCCATGCTCTGGATCAGAGTATCGCAGTGCTGGCAGAAGGGCCGCGCTCCTGCCATTCGCAGCCGGTTATTGTGCTGCGGCCGGGGTCAAGGTTGCTGCAATATGGATCGAGCCACCACTCACAGCAATCTTCCGCGTCCAGTCCTGAAATCCGTCCTTGTGGATGAGGATGGTATGTGTACCGGAAGTGGAATTCACGTTGGACGGAGTATTGCCAACAAAGGCTCCGTCGATATTAATATCAGCTCCAGCCGGAGTGGAATCGACCACCAGCGAAGACTGAGCAGCGGGTGTTGCCGGGGCGGTAGCGGCTGGTGCATTTCCCGCCGACTTTGTAAACTGACTCATATCCCGGTGCATGTCGCCATCCACGAAGGCTGTGATGGGTGTTCCCTGCGGAATGGTGATGTCTTTACCGTGGATGAAAAGCAAAAGCGGTGCAGCAGGGAAAAACACAAGGGATGTTGCAACCATGGCGGTTGTCATGGCTCCAACATGGCCTCCACCCTTGCCCTCTTTGGTCGCCCGCAGAGCAACTTTCTGGTTGTCTGCAAGCCTGGCATACGTGATGCTCATGTTGAGTTTTCCAGCGCGTCCCATGCTCTTTTTATGCTCGGCTTCGGTAACCGTACCAACGGCTGTCGCACCTTTCGGAAGCACGGTTACGTCCTCCACTTTGACATCTTCCAGAACTTCAAAGGGAACTTCCTGACCCACCTTTGCATCGGCCGAAGAAATGGTTTGCGAGAGTCGAAGTTTGATCGGAGTTCCGTCCAGCAGAGTATCGGGTGCAGGTGTGCTGGTGGTTGCTGCAGGGGCATTTGGGGCAGTGGCTGCAGACTTTGGTGGAGGTTGTGTCGCAGATGCTGGGGCTTGGCCAAACAACGGAGACGAAAGAAGCAGGCAAAGGGTCAGGGAGACAAGTTTTCGCATGGCGGGACGATAGCACGACAGAGGTGGGCCTGCAACTGGAAAACGTACTGCGGGGAAGATTGCCCACGGCTCCGGCCTGTGGTACGCTGAAGGTCTGTGCCTATCCTGCTGGCAGCGGGGAAGTGTGCCTGTTGCTGGGGTTCAAGGGTGGCTCAGGGATGGCTTTGGAGACAAGCCAGAGCAGTGCAAGGGCTGGCGTAGCTCAGCTGGTAGAGCATCTGATTTGTAATCAGACGGTCGGGGGTTCAAATCCCTTCGCCAGCTCCAAAAGATTGCCGGAGTTGTCGGTTCGGAGCCAAGGCTGCCGGGTCGGCAGGCCGGAAAGATAGACGGGTATTCTTGGTTTCCCAGGGCTCAGGCGCTGGGAAACCACATCCTCCGCGGTGACCCCTCTAAGGTGCAGGGAAGGCGATGCCGGGCCAGCTCCGGAAGTCTTTCGATGCGCCCGAAAAGGGCAAAGTGGCACGGGGTAGCCGGGTGGGGATGCGCAGGGTGTGCACAGGTGGCCGAGTGGTTAATGGCAGCAGACTGTAAATCTGCCGTCCTTTGGGACTACGAAGGTTCGAATCCTTCCCTGTGCACCAGTTGAAGGCAGTGGCAAGGAAGCAGGGCGAATGCCGGCAGGCGAGCGAGCGGAGCGGAAGTATCGGATTGCTCTCGTGCTCTATCTGGGATTGGGCATTCTGGCCTGGACGACACTGGGGAGCATGCCGGTGGTCCTGTTTGGCCGAACGGTTCCCCTGCGACTGCTGCCGGAACTGGTTCTGGGTGGTTTTGTACTGCGGACCTGGGTGGCGATGCAGGCAGAGCGCATCCGGCGCGATCCCGAGGGGTCGCGGGAAAGGTTGGAACGCGATGGAAGGCCGCAGGGCTGAAGGTGCCGGGCTGGAAGTTGCGGAGCAGGGCTGATGTAGCTCAGTTGGTAGAGCACTCCCTTGGTAAGGGAGAGGTCACCGGTTCAATCCCGGTCATCAGCTCCAGAGTTTGGCCGCCGAGGCTGGCGGCAGGTTTGAGCGGGAGTAACTCAGTGGTAGAGTCACAGCCTTCCAAGCTGTTGGTCGCGAGTTCGATCCTCGTCTCCCGCTCCAGAGATGGTTGGTCTGCCGGAAGGTGCGGCTCCGGGGTGGGATTGCTTCGGGGTTGCCGGGATTCCGGCAGGGTTGTTTGAGGTTGGGCATGTTTGAGCAGGCAGTGTTTCCGGTGCAGAACGAGGCGGAGTATCGGCAGTTGCATGGCCGTGTCGCCACGGCTTTTTCCGGCACGCGGGTGGACCTGTTTCTGGCTGCGGTCAAGGCGCATCGGCTGCGCATCCGGCAGTTTGAGCAGATTCTGGCCGCCGGTCTGCTGGGCGAGGATGGAAGCCGGTTGTATGCCGGGCTTCCGGTCAGCGATCAGGCCCTGATGCGGGAGTTTTATCTGGCGCAGGTGGAGCGGGTTCCCGCTGAGCTGCGCGCACGGTTTTCCGGGATTTACGCCTACTACTGAGGTGGGTGAAACCAGTTCACGCCGAAGCTTTCGGCGGATGTAGCACGAAACGACAGCACGAGTCAGAAAGGACCGAGGGGAGAGATGGCGAAGGAGAAATTTGATCGTTCGAAGCCGCATGTGAATGTGGGTACGATTGGGCACATTGATCACGGGA
>JAJZGG010000121.1 GCA_021804965.1 Acidobacteriota bacterium | reverse complement strand
CAGAAAATCCTGCTCGGGAAAGTACGGCCGGTAGCTCTTCGCCATGCTTCCAGATTCGCAGCTTTCACAGCCCGCTTCAATCCTGTCCTGATGAAAACGAGTGATTACTCAGACACGCTCCTAGCAATACTATTTGCCATGTAACCCCGCAATTCTGCTCGATTTGCCCGATTCCTGCTGTTACCTCCGCGCCAGCTTCGCCAGCGCCAGGCCTTTCACCGTCAGCGCCGCCGTCTCCGGCCCGTGATAGCTGTGGCACAGGAAGCAGCCGCTCTCCGCATGGCCGTTGGCCAGCGCCGGACCCTGCGGGCTGGAGTGGCCATCGTGGCAGCGGCGGCACGTCGCAATCGTCGGCATCAGCACCGCGTGTTCGCCGGTGGCTGTCAGCGCCTGCGTATGGCAGTCCTCGCAGGCCACTGCGCGATGCGCCGGATGGCGGAAGACCGCGCCCGGCATCCACTTCGCCGGCTGCGTCACCGTCTGGTAGACCGGCAGCCCGCCGTTCACGGGCAACCGCTGGTCGCTCTTGTGGCACAGCCCGCATCGCTCCCGCCACAGAATCGTCTCCGCCCGGAAGACGCTCGCCTGCAGCCACTGCTGCGCGTTGCGCGGAGCCGCCATGGCGGCCACACCCGGCAGCGGCGGCTGCTGTGGCCAGCTGCGAATCTCCGCCGCCACCACCTCCGGATGCTGCCGTGCAAACTCCGTCAGCGATGCCACCACGAAGGCATGCACCTTCTCCGGCGTGTCATGCGGTGCCTGCGCCGTCACGTGCCGGTCAAACTCCAGCGAATGGCAGCTCTGGCAGCTGGTGGCAAACTTCACCGGCTGCATCCCGTCGCCCTGCCGGCCATCGGCTCCCAGCGTGGCCGCGTGGCAGTTGGAGCAGGCGAGCGTCACCGGCCCGCTCACGCCCTTCAGTCCCGCCTTCAGGTGCTCGGCATGGTTGAAGACCAGCGCCGTCGCCGCGCTCCGCTCGCTCTCTGTCGCCGTGCGCAGCAGCCGGAACTCCGGATGGTTCCCGGCAAAGCTGCTCACCTCGCGCGCCACCCGCACCACACCGTCCCGCGTCTCCAGGTGCGCATGGCACTGCGTACAACCCGCATCCCGCGTGGCAGCCAGATGCGTCGCGCCCACATGCTCCTCGTGGCAGCTGGAGCAGCGCGGATGCAGCGTGCTCTCCGCCGGGTGGTGCGGCTCGGCCACGTGGCAGCTCAGGCAGGCGGAATCCGGCACATGCCGCCGCATTCCCAGCGCCGGCGTCCATCGCGTGGCCGCCACCACCGGCACGTGGCACAGCTCGCAGCGCTCGCCAAAGACCGCATGGCTGCTCGACATCGGTCCGGCCGACAGCAGCGTGCCCCCACGCAGCAGCGTCGTGGTGCCAAACCACAGCCCGGCTGCGGCCAGTGCCACCGCCGCCAGCCACCACTGCCAGGCACGCACCCGCGACATGCGCTTGAAGTAGTTCAAGTCATGCCGCTTGGCCACGATCTTCGTCGTTCTCTTGCGTATGCTCATAGCTTCAGTACCGCAGCGCTCCAATCGCGTGCACAATCGCCAGCAGAATCAGCGCTGCGGAGATCGGCAGATGCACCAGCAGCCATCCGTGCAGCCAGTGGTGCAGCACCCGCTGCTGGTCCAGTTGCCGCTTCTCCTCGCAAATCTCCTCAATCGCCGTCAGCGGTGTCCATGCCGTGGGCAGGAACTGCCGCCGCAGCTCCTCAAACCGCGCATGCACCCAGTCCTGATTCGCAAACCGGCTCCCGCGTGCCCCCTGCTGCCGGAGATAGGGCAGCAGCTCATCGCCAAAGAACTTCCCGAAGCGCTCAATCTCCGCCTCCATCGTCGGCAGGTCCATCAGCGTATCCACCACCGTCGCCCCCGGTCCGGTTGCCGGAGCCATCCGCTGCGTCACGTCCGCCGCATGACCCTCCGCCTCGGCCACCAGCTGCTGGCGGATCACCGGAATCTGGTCATAGATCGTCTCAAACGGCACCTCGCGAAACATCCGCGTGGGCAGCGTATGCTGCAGCCAGGCCCCGGCAATGCCGCTTGCCACCACCACCACGGTCAGCGCCATCAGCACCGCCGTCAGGCCGCCGCGCGCGTGAAATGCGGCGTGAAACAGCACCATCGGCAGAGCCAGAAACCCCAGCCACAGGTGCGCCCGCATCCAGATCTTTGCCCTGCCGATGCGCCAGATGGGAAACCGCTTGCGCAGGCTCAGCAGCGCGGCGAACAGCATCAGACCCAGCGCAATCGAGCCGAAGATCAGCCCGATCACCGTGCCGCCGCCCGGCGCCGGCGACCCCAGCGCATAGGGAATGTAGACCGCCGCGCCCAGCACCATCGCCGCCACCGTCCCGATCATCCACGGCTTGTGTGTCTCGTCAATCCGCATTGCACCCGCCTCGCTGGCTCATCCTGCGCTGCCTCTCCACCCGGCCTTCAACGGTTCTTGCCAACGAACGCAGCCTCCTTGTCCAGATCCACACCCAGCACCTGTGCGAAAAACTCATTCGGCTTCACCCGGTGCGCCGCATCGTGCGGACACGCATAGACGCAGCTCGGCTCCGACAGATCGTGGCACAGATCGCAGCTCGTCGCCTTGCGCACCTTCCCCGCCGTCGCATCCGCCTTGTCGTTTTGCACATCCCGCAGCGCCACCGCCTCGCCCTGTGCATCAAACTCCTGCACGGTGATGTTCCCGTACGGGCAGTTCTGGGCGCACAGCCCGCAGCCCACGCACCAGTCTTCAATCATCACTTCCAGCGAGTTGCGCCGCCGGATGGAGCCCACCGGGCAGCCGATCATGCAGCGCGGATCGCGGCACTGCCGGCAGGAGGTGGCCACCAGATAGTTCTCGAACCGCACGCCGTCGCGCAGCAGCCGCGTCACGCCGTCATGCGCACTGGCGCAGGCCTTCACGCACTGGTCGCAGCGCGTACACTTCTTCAGGTCCAGCACCAGCAGGCTCTGCGCATCCATCAGCCCCTGCTCCAGGAACTGCCCCAGCGGCGTATGCTGCTCCCGCACGCTGGCCCGCGTCCGCTGCATCTGGTTCTCGCGCCGCCGCTGCTCCACCGTGTTTTCAATGTGCTGCCGCACCTGCGGATATCGCTCCAGCATCTGGTGGAACTCCGGCGCCTGAATCCGCACCAGCTCCACATGGTCCAGCGCCACGCAGGTGGCCGTGCGCACACCGCCCTCGCCCAGCAGGCCCATCTCGCCAAAGTAGCCGCCGCGCGACAGATACGCCAGCACCAGATCCTCGCCATTCAGCTTCTGCGAGACCTTCACGAATCCAATGCGCACCAGATAGAACGCATCCGCCGGAGCACCCTCCTCGCAGATCACCTCGCCGGGAGCAAACCGCACCAGATCCACGCGGTCGCGCAGCAGCTCCACAAAATCCTCGCTGATCGTCGAGAAGATCGGCACGCTGCGCAGATGCGTCCCCAGCGCGCGCGCCCGGTAGTTCTTTTCCAGCGTCGCACGAAAGGTCTTGTTCTTCTGCATCACGTCCAGCACGTTGCGCAGCATCTCCAGCATCACGCAATCGGTCTTCGCCCGCACCGTCGCCGACCGCGGATAGAAGCTCATGCAGGTCATTTCGCCGAAGAGATCCCCGGCATGCAGCGTGGCAATCGGATTGTCATAGGGCAGGTCCACCGGCGCATCGATGGGAATATGCGTCGGCGTGGCCCGTTCCTCCTCGCGCGGCTGCCGGTTCTTCGGAATCAACATCGAGCGCATCCGCGTGAACAGCCCGGTCGGAGCCGCCTGCGTGGCCACATGCTCGCGCGGCGCACGGATAAAGACCTCCGCATCGCCCTCCAGAATGTAGAAGGCTGTCGAACCGTTTTCGCCCTCGCGCACAATCGTCTCACCGGCCCGATAGCGGCGCTTCACCACCGATCCCTTGTTCAGCTCCAGAAACGTTCCCGAGACACCCTTGAAGACCGGCAAGGCCAGCAGCTCCTCGGTCTCCACATCGAAGATTCCCGGCGTTCCCTCCGGATGCAGCCGCCCCTGGCCCAGCACCCGCTTGTTGGTCAGCGCACCCGTCGGGCAGCTCACCATGCACTCGCCGCAGCTCACGCAGCTGGAGTTGCCCATCGGCTGGTTGGCATCAAAGCTGATCGCCGCAAAGTAGCCCTTGCCCTGGCGCGCAATCACGTTGTTGTGCCGGATCTCCGAGCATCCCCGCACGCAGCGGTCGCACAGAATGCAGGCGGAGAAATCCACATGGATCGACGGCGACGAATCATCGGCCGCCAGCACCGGCACGGCCCGCCGCGCAAAACGCGTCTCCGTCACCCCGGCCCGCGCCGCCTGCGTCTCCAGCTCGCAATCCCCGGTCTGCTGCTGCCGCAGGCACGGCGAGGGATGGTCGCTCAGCATCAGTTCATAGAGCGTCTTCCGCACGGCTTGAATCGGCTCGGTATCCGTCTTCACCACCATGCCCGGCTCGGCCTTGAAGATGCAGGCTGCCTGCAAGGCGCGCTCGCCGGTATCCACCACGCAGATCCGGCAGACCGCCACCGGCGTCTGATTCTGCTGGTGGCACAGCGTCGGAATCGTGATCCCGGCCATCCGCGCCGCGTCAAAGACGGTCGTTCCATGCGGCACCTGCACCTCGTGCCCGTCAATGGTCACTGTCATCTGCTCGTCGTGTTCGCTCAACGCGCCGCACCTCCAAAGCAGATTCCCGCGCGGCAGAACCGCTCTTCCAGATGCTCGCGCATCAGCTCCGGAAAGTGTTTCATCACGCTTTGAATCGGTGCCGGCGCAATCTGTCCCAGCCCGCAGATCGACGTCATCCGCAGCACCGCCGACAGATCCTTCAGCATCTGCGCATCGCCCTCGCGCACCGTTCCGCCTGTCCACGCCTCCAGCAGGTCCACCAGCTTCTGCGTGCCAATCCGGCACGGCGAACACTTCCCGCAGCTTTCGTTGCGATAGAAGCGCACCGCCGTCAGCGCCATGTCCAGCATGCAGGCATCCTCACCGCACACCACCACCGCACCCGAGCCCAGCATCGACCCCAGTGCCTTCACCTTGTCCCAGTCCAGCGGCGTGTCCAGCAGCTCCGCCGGCAGATAGCCCGACGACGGCCCGGACGGCGCAAAACCCACGATCTGCTTCCCATCCGGCGCGCCCCCGGCATACTCCTCGATCAGTTGCCGATAGCTGATGCCCATCGGAACCTCAAAGACTCCCGGATTCCGCACATGGCCCGTCACGCCCACAAACTTCACTCCCGGCGCGCCCTGGCCATAGCCCTTGTACCACTCCGGCCCCTTGCCCAGAATCGTGATCGTGTGCAGAAATGTCTCCACATTGTTCAGCGCCGTCGGCGACTTCCACAGCCCCGAGTTCACCGTGCGTGGCGGCTTGTTCCTCGGCTCGGAGCGCTTGCCTTCAATCGCCTCCATCAGCGCCGTCTCTTCGCCGCAGATGTAGCCGCCGGGCGAGACGAAGACCTCCATGTCATAGGAAAATCCGCTGCCCAGAATATCCTTCCCCAGCA
>JAJZGG010000048.1 GCA_021804965.1 Acidobacteriota bacterium | reverse complement strand
TCTCCGACCGCGTACAAGTTTTCTGCGCTGTGGAGCGGGCAGGAGGGTTCGCTGCTGCTGTGGTGCTGGCTGCTGGCCACCTATGGCTTTGTGCTGCGGCTCACCGACAGGCAGGACAAGCGCCTGCATGCCTACGCGGGAACCATTCTGGCCGGAGTGCAGGTCTTCTTCCTGATTCTGGTGAATTTTGTGGCCATGCCCTTCTCGCTGGTGCGCGGCGGCGTGGCTCCGGCAGACGGCAACGGACTCAACCCGCTGCTGCAGTATCCGGAGATGGTGATCCATCCGCCGATGCTGTACCTGGGCTATGTGGGCTTCACGGTTCCCTTTGCCTTTGCGCTGGGCGCGCTGATGATGCGCTATCCGGGCGAGAAGTGGATTCACATTACGCGTCGCTGGACCATGTTCACCTGGATGTTCCTGACGATCGGAATCTTCCTGGGCATGCACTGGGCCTACTCGGTGCTGGGCTGGGGCGGATACTGGGGATGGGATCCGGTGGAAAATGCATCGCTGATGCCGTGGCTGACCGGCACGGCGTTTCTGCACTCGGTGATGATGCAGGAGAAGCGCGGCATGATGAAAAGCTGGAATGTGTGGCTGATCTTCTCCACCTTCATGCTTTCCATCCTGGGCACACTGCTGACGCGCGGCGGACTGGTCAGCAGCGTCCATGCCTTTGCCCAATCCTCCATTGGAACCTGGTTTCTGGTCTTTCTGGGGATCATTCTTGCCGTTTGTGTCTTCACCTATGTGCTGCAGAAGGATCACCTGAAGAGTGAGCACCAGATTGAGTCGCTGGTGAGCCGGGAATCCAGCTTTCTGTTTAACAATCTGGTGCTGCTGGCTGCCTGCTTCACCATCCTGTGGGGCACGCTGTATCCGGTCTTGTCGGAGTATGTGGACGGAACGAAGAAGACGGTCTCCGGCGCCTACTACAGCCATGTGATGGTGCCGATCGGCGTCTTTCTGCTGCTGCTGACCGGCGTGGGACCGCTGCTGGCCTGGCGTGCCGTCTCGCTGAAGAGCCTGCGGCGCAACTTCATTCTGCCGACGGTGGCCTTCTGGATCGCGCTGATCGGCTGCATGATTGGCGGCGTGAAGGTCTGGGGCGATGAAGGTGTCTTCTATGCCGCCGTCACGTGGTCGCTGAGCGCTGCGGTGGCAACGGCCATCATCTCGGAGTTTGTGCGCGGCGCGGCGGTGCTGCACCGGCAGACCGGAAAGAATATGGCTGCCTCCACGGTGCTGCTGGTGCGACGCAATACCCGGCGGTACGGCGGCTATGTGGTGCATGTGGGCGTGGTGCTCATCTTCCTGGGCTTTGCCGGATATGCCTTCAATCGCAGTGCGGAGAAGGAGATGACGCCGGGCAGTTCGATCAGCGTGGGCCCCTATCGGCTGGTGAACATCGGCAACACGCAGGAGTCGAATGCAAACTACGATACGGAATATTCGCAGCTGGATGTGTATGAGAACGGCCGGAAGATTCTGAATCAGCCGCTGGCACCGGAGAAGCGCGTGTATCTGGTGAACGGGCAGCCGCAGACCATTGTGGCCATTCACTCGACACTGCTGTGGGACCTGTATGTGGTCTACGAAGGCAAAAATCCGAATACCGGAATGCCGATCCTGAAGGTGTTTCTGAATCCGCTGGTGAACTGGATCTGGATTGGGCTGGTGGTGACGGTGATGGGAACGCTGCTGTCCCTGGTGCCGGCACTGCAGACGGCGCGGGTTGCGGCGCTGGCTCCGGTGCCCGCCGGTGATCCACTGCCGGGCAGCGCCACCGCAGGAGGCGACTGATGCAGAAGGTGACCAAGCTGCGCAGGGAAAGACTGACGTTGTGGACGCGGACGCTGCTGGTGACCTTTGCCGTGGCCGTCTGCCTATGTGCCACTGGGGCCACCGATCCGCAGGCCCGCTTCAACGATCTGGGACACCAGATGATGTGTACCTGCGGCTGCAATCAGGTGCTGCTGGAGTGCAACCATGTGGGATGCACGGTCTCCGGAACCATGCGCAACGAGCTGAGCCAGGGGATTGCCAGCGGGCAGAATGACAGCCTGATCCTGCAGAGCTTTGTGCAGGAGTATGGAGCGACAGTGCTGGCTGCACCGACCACGCACGGTCTGGACCTGCTGGCCTGGATCATGCCGTTTGCGGTAGCTCTGCTGGCGCTGGCGGGAACCATTTATCTGGTGCGGCACTGGGCGCGGCAACAGCCGGCACCGGTGGGCCCAGGCAGCCTGGAGCAGGCGCGGGCGCTGGAGGCGATGCGCGAGCGCATTCGGCAGGAAACCGGCACAAAGGAGGGGATGTAGGATGACTCCGACAACTGGAATGCTGGCAGGTGCGGTTCTGTTTGTGGTGCTGTTCGTCTACATCCTGTGGCCGGAAAAGATGATTCTGGCGCAGCGGGAAAAGACGCGGCTGGATTTTCTGGAGGAGTGGAAGGAGCAGCTCTATGCCAACCTTCGCGATCTCCACTTTGAATATCTGGCCGGCAAGTATCCCAGGGAAGACTACGAGGAGCAGCGTACGCTGCTGGAAAACGAAGCTGCAGCGGTGCTGGCCGAGATGGAGATGCTGGAACGGCTGGAACAGGCGACCAGCTGAACCCAGGGCAACACGGCAGCACACGACGAACAGCGGCAAACTCTGAATTCTGAACCGTACGAGGATGACCCTTTGCACTTTTTGAGACAGGCAGCAGGATGGAAGAAGCTGGCAGCCGTGTTGGCGCTGGCCGGATGCAGCAGCGCCGTGGCGCTGGCTGGCACAATCACCGGATCGGTGACCAACAAGACCAACAACAAGCCGGCCGTGGGAGATACAGTGACCCTGCTGAGCCTCTCTGCGGCGCTGCAGGAGCTGTCCCACACCAAGACCGATGCCCAGGGACACTTTACGCTGACCACGCCGGATGACTCGCAGCCCTATCTGGTGCGCGTGCATCATGACTCCGGCGATTACTTTGAAAACATGCCACCGGGTCTGCATGAGGCCAATATCACGGTCTATGACGTGGCCCGCAAGGTGGCCGGTGTCTCCACTGAGGCCGATGTGCTGCGCGTGGAGGCAGCCAACGGCCAGTTGACGGTGACGGAAAGCTACTTCGTCAAGAACGTCTCGTCCCCGCCGATCACCCAGGGCGGCGATCACACCTATGAGATCGTGCTGCCGCAGGATGCAACGATTGAAGGCGCGGCAACCGTTGGCCCGGCCAACATGCCGCTGGCCGCCACGCCCGATCCGGTGGGCGCCAAGGGGCATTATGCGTTTTCCTATCCGATCCGGCCCAATGAAGGCGAGAACGGAACACGCTTCCAGGTGACGTATCACGTGCCGTACTCCGGCAGCTACACCTTCCATGCCAAGCTGATGCAGGGAGCCGACAATCTGGCCATCATGCTGCCGAAGAGCATGCAGTTCCAGGGCAATGGATTCCAGCTGGTACCCGATGACGTGAATGCGCAGACCTATCTGACGCGTGGCGTGGCACCGGGGCAGACGATGGACTTTACCGTGAGCGGCACCGGACAGCTGCCGCGCGACGCAGGCGCGCAGGCGCAGGGCGCAGGCGGACAGGGTGGCGGACAGGCCGATGCCCAGCAGGGCGGACCGAATGGCGCACCCGGCGGCGGATTGGGCAATCCCATTGCCACGCCGGACCCGCTGGCCAAGTACAAGTGGTGGATTCTGGGCGGACTGGGTCTGGCCCTGGTGATTGCTGCGGCCTTCCTGCTGCGCCAGCCAGCTCCTGCCGTCGTGGCAGCGGGGACGGTGGCCGCAGGCACGGTGGCTGCTGCAGGCGCCCAGCGGACGCCGGCAAAAGCAGGCGCTGTTGGTCCGGCTGCTGCGGGGACACATTTCAGCGGCGCGTCCAAGCATGGGCTGCTGCTGGAAGCGCTCAAGGAAGAGCTGTTCACGATTGAAAGCGAGCGCATTGCCGGAACGCTGACGCAGGAGCAGTATGCCGAGGTCAAGGCAGGCATCGAGATTGTGCTGAAGCGCGCCCTGGAACGCAACAAGGCAGAGAACGGCAAGCGATCGTAACGCAGTGCCCGTGCCAAAGCCGTACGGCCTGTCTGCCAAGGCAGGCCGTCGGTTGCGGCTACAATGGGAGGGCAAGGAGCAGCCGAAACGATGAAGACACTGATTCGTACTCTTCTCATGCTGGCGTTGATTGTGTGGCTGGGAGCCGAGATTTTCTTCCCTGTGGTGGCAGCCGTCACCTTTGGACAGCTGGCACCGAATACCCATGCCGCCGGACAGATTGTGGGTGCGCTGCTGCGCATCCTGCATACGGTCGGATCCGGAGCCGGACTGGTGGCGCTGGCGTTGCTTGCCCTGTCTCCGGCCTGGGGTCTGTACAAGGCAAAGAGCGTATTGCCGGCCATGGTTCTGCTGCTGATGATGGTCGGCCTGACCTCCTACTCGCAGCATGGCATCATGCCGCAGATGGAACGGGATCGCGTGGCGGCCGGCGGAGCGATTGATCTGGCCCCGGCAAACAACCCGGCCCGCATGGACTTCAATCGCCTGCACGAGCGCAGCACCCAGGTGGAAGAAGCGGTTCTGCTGATGGGCATTGTGGTGGTGGTGCTGGTGGCACACGCTGAGTCGGCGCGCGCATCGTGAAGGCTTCCGGACTGGCAATTGCTCTGGGAACGGTGGCTGCACTGGCGGATGTGGCCGGCGGCTTTGTGCTCGTCAGAGCCCATGCAGCGGAACGCTCGCTGCGCTATTTCGTGGCTCTGGGCGCGGGCTTCCTGATGGCGACCACGCTGCTGGAGATGGTTCCCGAGGGGATGCGCCTGAATGGCCATCTGGCTCCGGTGCTGATGATGATCGGCTACTGCGCGGTGCACTTCCTGGAGCACACGGTCAATGCGCACTTTCATTTCGGAGCGGAAACCCACTCGGACGAGTTTGTCTCTGCGCACACCAGCTATTCGGTGCTGGGTGGCCTGGCGCTGCATGCCCTGTTTGACGGTGTTGCCATCGGCTCCGGCTTTGCCATCTCCAGCGCACTGGGCTGGCTGATCTTTGCCGCTGTCTTCCTGCACAAGGCCCCGGAAGGCTTCACCATAGCCTCGGTCATCCTGGCCAGTGGCGGCAGCCGCGGCAACGCCGTGCTGGCAACGGTGACGCTGGCCGTGGCCACGGTGAGCGGAGTGCTGGTGATGACCGCTGCGCCGGAGCTGGTGGCCTATGGGCTGCCGCTTTCCGCCGGAGTTGCCCTCTACGTGGCGGCAACGGATCTGGTGCCGGAGGTAAACCGGGAGCCCGGCATCCGCATGGCACTGGTCTTCTTTGCCGGCGTGGCCGCCTTCCTGCTGCTGCGTTCGTTCACTCCAGGGCTTTAGGCCGCAGTCTCGCACTGGGAAACACTCGTCTGCAGCGCGGGATAGACTGGACCGTTGATTCCGGAGGTCAACGGAATGCGAGTGAACGTCGGGTGAACCATCCAGAGAAATTCCCAAGAAAAAGACGCAGCGCTCTGCGGCATCTGCCGCGTGTGCAGGAAAAGCTGGCCGGTGTGCATCAGCGCAATCTGTACAAGTGGCTGATTGTGGCACCGATGATCGGCATTGCCTCGGGGCTGGCAATTACGCTGGTGGCCTTTCTGATCCTGAAGGAGATCTGGCCGGCGGTGCTGGGCTACTACCTGCTGCACCACTGGGCGATTGTGCCCGGGCTGGTGGTGGGCTGCGCACTGACGGGATGGATCATGCAGGCGCTGACGCCGAATCCCAACGAGCACTCAACCGAAGAGATCATTCAGGCCTATCACGAGCATGATGGCGCGGTGGAGATGCGATGGTTTCCGCAAAAGCTGCTGGCAGCGGTGACGACCGTGGGTTTTGGCGGCAGTGCGGCACTGGAGGGTCCCAGCATCTATGGCGGCGCTGCGCTGGGCTCCTGGCTGTGGGAGAAGCTGCATCGCATCCCGCGCTTCCACCTGACGGCCAAGGATCGCCGGATCATGCTGATCTGCGGAGCCGCAGCCGGCATGGCCGCAGTCTTTCGCGCGCCCTTCACCGGCATTGTCTTCGCGCTGGAGATGCCGTACAAGGACGATCTGGCCCATGAAGCGCTGCTGCCTTCGCTGATTGCAGCCGTGGTTTCCTACATGACGCTGGGGAGTTTCTTTGGCAGCGGACCACTGTTTGATTTTGCCGCGAGCACGGCGTACACCACGGTGGACCTGCTCTGGTCGCTGCTGCTGGGAGCGCTGATCGGCCTGGTGTCCATGGTGTTTGTGCTGCTGTTCCGGAAGGTGCGGCAGGGCGTGGTGGCCTGGAGCTGGCCGCATTGGATCAAGCTGAGCATCGGCGGGCTGGTCACGGGTCTGTGCGGACTGCTGTTTCTGCAGGTCTATCCGGGTGCGCTGGTGCCGCTGGGGCCCAATTACGAAGCGGTGCAAAACATCCTGACCACGGCACACAGCTCGCAGGAGCTGGTGCTGTTTGCCATTCTGAAGCTGGGAGCCACGCTGGCAACACTGGGAACCGGAGGCGTGAGCGCGATGTTCGTGCCGCTGTTCCTGACCGGTGGAGGACTCGGCATCGCCTTTGCGCAGTCCGTGGTCCACTCGCCGGCCGTGGGACTCTATGCCGCCGTCGGGATGGCAGCCTTTATCTCCGCCGGATACAAGACACCGCTGGCCGCCGTGGTCTTTGTGGCGGAGGCGACCGGCGGGCACGGATTCATCATTCCCGCCTTGCTGGGAGCGGCGGTTGCGTATGCGGTCTCCGGCGATGCCTCGGTCTCCAGCGACCAGCGTGTGCGCGGGGAGCGCGGCTGAGGCATCCATCCCGCACCCGGCATGGATGCCTGCATGCCGGATGCGTTTTGGGAAATGCGTTTGCGCTGCGCATGCCGCGCTGACACGCATTGCCTGCGCTTCCGGTACACTGGAGATGCAATGGATAGCGCAGTCGCCGCGGATCTTCCGGATCTTCCCCTGAAAAATCGCATTGGCAGCCGCATCGCAAGCCACTGGCGCTCGATGCTTGCCAACCGGGAAGACCAGGTCTTCCTTCTGCTTTCGCTGCTGATTGGAGCCCTGGTCGGCCTGGTCGTTGTGGCCATGATTGTGCTGACCGAGCGCCTGGGCATGCGTCTCTATCCGGTGGGCAGTGCCGCCTGGCGCCGTGTACTGATCCCGGTCGGCGGTTCGCTGGTGCTGGGCTTTCTGCTGGTACGCTTCTTCCCCTTTGCGCGCGGCACGGCCATTCCGCAGACCAAGGCTGCCGTGCAGACGCGCGGCGGATACATCTCGCTGCGCACCGTACTGGTAAAGTTTTTCTGCACGGCAGCATCGCTGGCCTGCGGCATACCGCTGGGTCCGGAAGGACCATCGGCGCAGATCGGCGCCGGCGTCGCCTCGGTGCTGGGCCGCCGACTGGGCCTGAAGCCGGAGAAGGTGCGTGCGCTGCTGCCGGTGGGGGCAGCCGCTGCCATTGCAGCCGCATTCAACACCCCGATGGCCGCAGTTCTCTTCGCTCTGGAAGAGATCATGGGCGACCTGAACGCGCCGATCCTCGGCTCGGTGGTGCTGGCTTCGGCGACGTCCTGGATGATGCTGCGGCTGGTGCTGGGCAACAGTCCGCTGTTTCACGTTCCGCGTTACTCGCTGGTGCACTCCAGCGAGTTTGCCATCTATGCCGTTCTCGGCATTGTCGGTGGCGTGGTTTCGGCGGCCTTCACGCGTTTCCTGCTGTACCTTCGCGTGCAGTTTCTCTCGCTGCCGAAGAAGACCGTCTGGTGGCATCCGGTGGTGGGCGGCGTGGTGGCCGGCCTGATGGGCTGGGCCGTTCCGCAGACCCTGGGCGTGGGCTATGGCTACATTGGCGACGCACTGAATGGCAACATGGTGCTGAAGATCATGCTGCTGCTGGTGCTGCTCAAGTTCTTTGCCGTGACGATTGCCTATGCAACGGGAAACGTGGGCGGCATTCTGGGGCCCACCATCTTCCTGGGAGCGATGGTGGGCGGATCGGTCGGCAGCATTGCCCACCTGTTGCTGCCCGGACATACGGCCACTGCCGGTGCCTACGCCCTGGTCGGCATGGGCGCGCTGTTTGCCGGCATCATCCGCGCACCCATGACCTCCGTGGTGATGGTCTTTGAACTGACGCGCGACTACGAAGTCATCGTGCCGCTGATGATTGCCAATCTGCTGAGCCTGTTCATTGCAAGCTGGCTGCAGAAGACGCCGATCTACGAGGGTCTGGCGCAGTTGGAAGGGATTCATCTGCCCCAGCACGGGCATCGGGACGAAGAAGCGCACGGCAAGCTGGTGGCCGCGATTGTGGAGCCTGCCCAGGAGACCGTGGATGCGACCGAGACGGTTGCGGTTGCGGTCCAGCGGCTGCGGGACAGCATGCAGCAGAGCTGGCCGGTGCTGCGCGAATCCGTGCTGGTGGGAGTGCTGAAGCGGGAGAGCCTGGAGCAGGCCGCAGTCCGCGGCGATGGCATGCTCACCATCCAGAAGCTTCTGCCTTCGCATGAGTTCCCGCACGTCCACCCCGACCATCCCCTCTATGTGGCGCTGGAGCGCATGAGCAAGGCCGGGCTGCATCTGCTGCCCGTGATGGACCGGGACAATGGAAACCGGCTGAGCGGTGTGGTGACCATGCATGAAGTGCTGGCGCAGTATGGCGTGAGCGACAGCGCCGCGTTGTGATCCTGGCAGCTTCCATCGTTGGGCCCTCGTCGGAGAACCGCCTTCTGATTTAGGATGCGGAGTGCGGGACGCGGAGGCAATCGATGAGCGATTACAAACACCTGCTGATCCACTCGTATCAGGGCGTGCAGACGATCACGATGAACCGGCCGGAAAAGCGTAACGCGCTTTGTCCTCTGCTGGTTGAGGAGCTGGTGACGGCCTTGGATCAGGCTGCCGCCTGCGAATGCGAGGTGGTGATCCTGACCGGTGCCGGTTCCGCCTTCTGCGCCGGGCTGGACATGGACAACCTGGCCACCATGCATGCCCTTACGCTGGAGGATGCACGCAAGGACTCCGAACGCATGGCCAAGCTGCTGCTGGCCATCTATCGCTTTCCCAAGCCCATGATCGCCTCTGTGAATGGCCCAGCGATGGCCGGGGGCATGGCTCTGGCAACACTGTGCGATTTCACCTATGCCACGCCGGAGGCACGCTTTGCCTACACTGAGGTGCGCCTCGGCTACATTCCTGCGATTGTGGCCACCTTCCTGTCGCGACAGATGGGAGAAAAGCGCACCCGCGAGCTGCTGCTGAGCGGTCGCATCCTGAAGGCTGAGGAGGCACTGCGCATGGGGCTGGTGAGCCGCGTGGTTCCGGCAGGCGAGCTGCGGGCGGAGGTGACCGCCCTGGCACAGATGCTGCGCCTGAACAGCCCCCAGGCGATGAAGACCGTGAAGCATCTGCTGACGCAGAGCAATGCCGCACAGCTGGAGGCGGAGATTGAAGCGGCCATTCAGGCCAACGCCGAACAGCACTCGTCGGAGGACTTCCGCGAGGGCGTGCGCGCCTTCTTCGAGCGCCGCAAGGCTGACTGGCCCAGCCGACACGCCGCCGCCGTCTAAACGGCGCATGCAGCGTGCCTGTTTCAGCGTCTCTGGCTCAGCTTGCCTGTTTCAGGGTGCCTGTTTCAGTGTGTTTGCGGTGCCACGGCAACGCCCACGTAGGAGTCCGCGCTGCCGTAGTAGAGAAACCAGCGATGGTGGAAGAGCACCAGCCCCTCGCCAAAGGTGGTGCCTGCAGCGTACTGACCGCTTCGCTCCCAGGGCTGCTGCGGAGCGAGCACCGGCTGCGCAAGCCGGGCCTGCAACTGCGCCGGATCGGAGGCGGAAAACAGTGCCTCACCGACGGCATAGGCACCGGGATCAAGCGCCGGATCGCGGGTCGCATCGGCAGCATTCTTCCCGTTGTAGAGCAGCAGAATCCCCTTGTCCGTAAGGATGGGCGGCGGTCCGACTTCAGGAAATCCGCTGTCAAAGCTGCCGGCACGATGCTCGAGCAGCACGGGAGCGTGGTCCGGCCCCTGAAGCGGCGCCTGCGGGGCCAGCGCCGATGCCGTCTCCACCGGAGTCCAGTGGATCAGGTCTTCAGAAGACGCGAGGCGGATATGAATCTCGCCCCAGTACATCCAGTAGCGACCCTGAATCCGGGCAGCCACCAGATGGTTGTGCTCAAGGCGCGTCACAATGCCGCCGGACTTGTAGAGCAGATGGGCATAGGCTCCGGTGGCGCCAAGGGCCGGTCCATATTTCGTCCAGTGGCGCAGATCCCGCGATACGGCAATCCCGATCGAGTAGGTCTTGCGATTCCATTGCGTGTAGGTCAGGATGTACCGCCCATCGGGTGCCTCCACGATCCGTGGATCTTCGACACCACCGGGCCATTCGCGAGCCTGTTGCCCATCGGCTGCCGGATAAAAGACAGGCTCCGGAAGCGTATGAAAGTGCAGCCCATCGCGGGAGACAGCCATGCCGATCCGCGAGGTATGCATCCCGATCTGCATGCTGCCGGAATCATCCTCCGCGCGATAGAGCAGATAGACGCGTCCATGGCGCACGACGGCAGCGGGATTGAAGGTGTGGAGCGCCTGCCAGGCAACGGGCTTTTGCAGAATCGGATCGACGAAGCGAGCCTTCGGGTCCGGGCGCACAATGGGCTCGGTCATGGGTCGCGAAAATGGCCCGATGGCCCAGTCTGGAAGCGGCTGGGCAGCAGCCGCGACTGCCGCATCGGATGGGAGTGCGCCCTGCATGGCAGCAGGCGTCTGTGCGCCGGCTGGCAGGGATGCCAGCAGCAACGCGAGAACAAGAGTGGAAGTACGCATCCGGGAGGCTCCTTGGCAAAGTAGGGGGTTATAGCAGGCTGTGCCTTGCCCGGCTCATGCCGACGGAAAGGGGTTGGCCGCGCGCAGCTCCTGCACGATGGTGGCCGCTGCCGCCCGGGCCTCTTCCCCGCGCTCCGGCGGAAAGCTGATGGCACCGACGCGCGCATGCCCGCCGCCGCCGTAGCGCTCGCAGATCTTGGCCAGATTCACCATCTGGCTCTCCGTGGCCCGCGTCCAGGGATTGGAGCCGACCGCAACCTTGGTGCGGAAGCTGGAGCGCGAAAGCCCGATGGCATAGGTGGCCTGCGGATAGAGATAGTACGGGATGAACTTGTTGAATCCCTCCATCGGGTGATCGGTGATGTCGAAGAAGATGGTTCCGTCGCGATATTCGGCGCGCTCCCGAATGAGCGAAATGGCGCGCTGATGCTGCTCCAGCAACGGAGGCAGCAGGCCGGCGACAAAGGGCTGCTTGAGCACCTCGGCCAGCGGCAGCTCGGTCAGCAGCGGAATCAGGCGGGGAACAAAGGCCGGGTCCTGGGTCGCCTCAATGATCAGCGTCAGCTGCATGGCCGGAGCCGGCATCTCGACGGCAGACTGCGGACTCTCGTAGCGCGCGCCGTCCACGATATCGGCCCAGTGAATCAACTCGGCATAGGGTGCCACGTCAAAGCCAAACCGGGTGGAGGCGATATGGGCCAGAAAGCTGGTGCAGGAGACGTAGTTGGGATCAAAGAAACGCCGGCGCGAACAGACAGGATCCTGCTGGCAGGCGCGGAAATGCGCCTCATCCTCGGCGCTGAGGAAGGCCGATTCATGATGATCGAACCACCAGGTGATGCGCGGCGAAGCGGAGTATTTGAAGTCCACGATCGCGTTTTCGTCGCCAAGAAAATCCGCCTCCTGAAAAAGCGCTCCCGCCCGGTGGACAAGGCCGCAAAACTCATAGGTGGCATCCGGAGCCACCATGGCGCGATGGAAACGGGTGAAAAGCGAGGCCGAACAGGCTCCGTCGAAACATTTGTCGTGATAGAAAACGCGAACCTTCAAAACCGCTGACCCTCCGGAAAATCGATCCCCGACCAGATTGCCGGGGCACCAAGGCATTCGATACCCAAATGACTAGAATCAGCGCAGGGCAATGAGATGTCAAGCCGGACGGCGGGGCTGCCGGGCGGCATCCGGAGCCGCCGGGCGGCGCTTGCGACCATACCAGTCGTCCAGCACCTGCTGCGCACGGCGCTCGGCCTCCTGCTGCAGACGCTTCTCCGCCTCGCTCAGCAGCGTCTCCACCTGCAGCCGGGCCGTGCGCCGGGCCAGATACTCGTCCCGCTGGCGGGCCAGCTCCTGATTCATCTGGTCAAGCCGGGGACGCAGCACCTCGGCCCGGCGCTCGGCCAGATCCATGCGCACCAGTCCGGTCTGTCGCTCGCAACCATCACTGCGCTCCACGCCGCGCATCAGATCCTGCCGCCCGCTGCGCAGCTCCTGATGGGTGGCCAGCAGATCCTCGGCAACCTCTTCCCGGCTGCGCGCAGCGGCCTCCAACTGCAGGCGGCTCTGCTCCTCCTCCAGTTCGCGGATACGGGCCAGTCGCTTGAGCACGCGTGTAGTGGACATACATCTCCCCGCCAGAACGCCCTTGGATTCAGATCGTCTCCGCAATGCCGAGCAGACGATCCACGCAGCCCTCAAAGTCCAGCCGCTCCGCCGCTCCCTGCATCAGAAACTCGCGCAGCAGGGGACGGGCTTCCAGCGCCCGGTCCAGATCCTCATCCGAACCCGGACGATAGGCTCCAATGCGAACCAGATCCTCGGAGCGGGCATAGGCAGCCAGCAGCCGTCGCACCTCTGCGGCAGCCTCGCGATGTTCGGTAGTCGCCACAGCCGTCATCAGTCGGCTGACGGAGTCCAGAATCTGAATCGGCGGATACCACCCCTCGGCCGCCAGAGAACGGGAGAGCACGATGTGCCCATCCAGCAGCGACCGGACCGCATCGACGAGCGGATCCTGCTGGTCGTCGCCTTCCATGAGCACCGTGTAGAAGGCGGTAATGGAGCCCCGCTGAAAGTTGCCGGCACGCTCCACCAGCCGGGCCAGCCGCGTAAAGACCGAAGGCGTATAGCCCTTGGCCGTTGCCGGCTCCCCGGCGGCAAGCCCAATCTCGCGCGCAGCCATGGCAAAACGCGTCAGCGAGTCGAGCACCAGCAGCACATGGTGCCCCTCAGCAGCAAAGGATTCGGCAATCGCCGTGGCTCCCAGAGCCGCGCGCATGCGCATCAGCGGACTCTGATCCGAGGTGGAGACCATGACCACCGAGCGCTTTCGTCCTTCCTCGCCCAGCGCATCCTCCAGAAACTCTCCCACTTCGCGGCCACGCTCTCCCACCAGTCCCACCACGGTCACATCCGCCTCGGTGTTGCGGGTCATCATGCCGATCAGCGTGCTTTTGCCCACGCCGGAGCCGCCGAAGATGCCCACGCGCTGTCCGCGACCCACCGTCAGCAGCCCATCGATGGCGCGGATGCCGGTTCCAAGCGGCCGGCGAATCGGAAGCCGATCGAGTGGCGTGCACACCGGCCCATCCAGCGGCACCGAGGTTGCCGTCCGCGGCGGTCGCCCCCCATCCATGGCATGCCCCAGCGCATCCAGCACCCGGCCCATCAGTGCCGATCCCGTTTCAACCTCCGGCATCACGCCCAGCGCCTCCACGGCATCCCCGTACTGAATCCCTTCCGGCGCATTGACCGGCATGGAGAGCACCGTCTGTCCGCGGAAGCCGATCACCTCGGCCAGATGCCGGGTGCCCTGCCGGTCCACAATCGAGCAGAGCTGCCCCACCGAACAGATGGGACCGGCCGATTCAATCGTCTGTCCAATCGCCTGCAGCACCTGACCGCGCCAGCGCCAGGGCTGCAGCCGTCGCAACCGATGGTGGTATCCGGAAAGCTGTCCCAGTGGGGTCATCGCGGATTCCCTGCCAGTTCTGTCGATGCGGCCTCGACCATGGGCTCGGCCACGAAGGGCGCATGCTCTGCCGCTGCAGGCCGCGCCGCAGCAGCAGGCCGTGCCGCCACACTCTCGGCAGCGGCACGCTGCGGCAGGCGATCAAAAAAGCCGCGTTCAATCTCGCGCAGCTGCTCATGCAGGCTCAGATCCGCTCCGCCAAACTCGGTCTGGATGCGGCACTCGCCCAGCTCCATCCGCGCATCGCCAACCACCTCCGGACGCAGCCGCAGCCCCGGAGTCAGCCGCAGCGACTCCTCCCACAGCACCCGATCCGCCTCGGGCACAATCAGGCGCACTGCCGTTGACTCCCCAAGCTGGCCCAGCGCCACGCGCACGGCACCCGACAGCAGCAGCGGATCCATCTGCGCCTCACGCCGCAGAATCCGCGCCGCAATGGCCAGCGCCAGTCGCACGGCCTCCTGCTCCAGTTCGTGGAAGTAGCGCTCGCGCTCCACGGCAAAAGCATCCAGGGCACCGATCACCTGCTGCTGAGCCGTCTGCTGCAGCCTCTGCGCGGCATTCTGATCCTGCACTGCCAGCTCCTCGCGCGCCTGCTGCCAACCCTCTTCCCTGCCCTGCATGTGACCCGCCTGCCAGCCCTGCTGCCAGAGCGGGCTGCTCTCCGGCGCTTCATCCCCGGCTTCGGGCTGCTCCTCGATCGGCTGCCCGGCCGCATCCATGCGGACCGCATCCGAACGGACTGCATGGGCATCCATAGCCTGCGGCACACCGGCCGGAGCCGCGATGGAGAGAAATCCCGGGAAGACAGCGGCCAGTTGCGCGGTTGCGCGCTCCAGTTCGCCTTCGGTCGTCAGCACCGGCCCCACGGACTCCGGCACCGGATCCGATTCCTCCCCGACTGGCGGCTGCTCATAGCGGTAGTCCTCGACAAAATGCAAACCCACGTGCGGCGAGCCCGCCGAGGCGGCCTGCGCCGTGCCGGTTGCCGTTCGTCCTGCCTGTCCGGATCGTTGCCTGGGTCGTTGCATGGATCGTCCTCGTATCTCTGCGTGCGGTGCCTGAGGGTTGTCGGAAGGATCAGGCCATCATCTCGTCGCCGGCTTCCATCTTCAAAATGATCTTGCCTTCCGACTCCAGCCGACGCGCCAGATTCAGAATCTCCTGCTGTGCCGCAGCCACCTCGCGGGAACGCACCGGCCCCAACACTTCCATATCCTCCTTGAGCATCTCGACGGCACGCGAACTCATGGCCTTGAAGACCTGGGCGCGCAACTCCTCATTGGCTCCGCGCAGGGCAAGCGCCAGCTGCTTCTTGTCCACGCCGGCCACAATCTCGCGGATGCTGGCGGCGGGAACCGCAACCAGGTCGTCAAAGGTGAACATCAGGTTGCGGATGTTCAAGGCCAGCTCCGGATCGCTCTCCTCCAGCACCTCCAGAATGTGCTTGGCCTCCTCGGCATTCTGCCGGTTGAGCAGATCGGCGACGGCCTTGAATCCGGAGTAGCTCTTGCGCTTGTTGTCGCCCACATTCTCCAGACGGCGATGAAGAATCAGCGCCACCTTCTGCGCCATCTCCGGCGAGAACTGGCGCATCTCCGCCAGCCTGCGCACGGCCACCACCTTGCGCTCCTCGCTCAGGTTGTCCAGCACCAGTGAGGCCCGCCGCGGGTCCAGATGCGCCAGCACCAGCGCGATGGTCTGCGGATGCTCAGCCTCCAGCAGCTTGCCCAGCTGCAGCGGATCGGTCTTCTGCAATTTGGCCAGATTCCCCTGGCTGGCCTCCTGCGCACGCCGCACCAGCGACATCAGATCCGTGGCGCGCTGCTTGCCAAAGGCATCCTCCAGCAGTCGCGACGCATAGTCCACGCCGCCATGCATCATCACCTGCTGGGTCTCCAGCAGCTCCCAGAACTCCTCGACAATCTCCGCCGATAGCTCCGGCGGAATGCCGCGCAGATCCGCCAGCTCTTCGGTGATGCGCTGCACGTCCGCCTCGGGAAGCGAGCGCAGAATCTCACTGGCGATATTCTCGCCAACGGCCACCATCAGAATCGCGGCCTTGCGAGCGCCTCCAATGGAGGCCGCCATCTTGCGTCGAGCTGCGATGTCCGTACCCAGATCTGCCACGTTCCCTCAGTCACTTTCTCTTTCGTGCATTTGCCGGGGAAAACTCCGGCCCCAACCATTCCGCAATGTCCGCCCTGAATCCAGCCCTCAGTCCGAATGGATCCAGCTCTGCAACAGCCGGGAGCTTTGGGTCGGATTCTGCTTCAACTGTTCACTGACCTGATCAAAGACCTGCTGGGCACGCAGCCGCTCCGGATCGAGCTCCGGGAGCTCCTTGGCCAGCAGTGGCGGAGCACTTCCATCGGCAAGCTGCGCCTGGGCTCCCGCTGCGGCCACCTTGCCCTTCGCCTTCGGCGTCTGCAACGCCGGACGGATTCCCAGCAGAATCAGCAGTGCCAACCCCACCAGCAGCGTGCCGTACTTCAGCACCAGCGGAGACTGCTCGGCCATCTGCAGGATGCGCTGCGGGGCCGAAACAGCGACAGCACCCTGATTGCCCTCAAAGGGCAGATTCTCCACCGTCACCAGATCCCCCCGTGCCGGATCAAAGCCCACCGCGGCCTGCGCCAGCGCCGTCAGATTCTGCATCTCGGCGGCGCTCAGGTGCTGCCAGACGGCAGGTGTCTTGCCATTGGCTGCGTGCAGCAGCCTGTCGTTGACCAGAATGGCGGCCGTAATCCGGCGCAGATGTCCGGGCTGCTCCAGCGTATGCAGAATCTTGTGCGAGGCGGCATAGGTGCCGCTTTCGGTCTTGGCCGTCTCCGGCTGCGACTGCTGCGGGGGATAGACCGGCTTGGGCTGGGAGTTGGGCGCATTCGAGGCCGTTCCCGGGACACCGGCTGCGATCGGCTGCGGCCCGGTGCTCTGCTCGGTGCGCTGCATGGACAAGGCCACCGTCTGATTGGGATCGTAGGTTTCGTCGGTCTCCTCGGTCGTCTTCGGGTTGTAATCGACCGTCACCGAGGCCCGGACATTGCCGGTGCCGACCACCGGCTCAAGCGTATCCATCAGCTTGGCCTCCAGCGCCTCCTCGGTTCCCAGACGCACCTGCTCGCCGGTCTTCGGACCCAGCGGCAGGTGTCCGCTGGCATCAACCAGCACCACCTGCGCCGGGGTAAGCCCATCGACGGCCGAGGCCACCAGATTGCGGATCGAATCGTCCTCCCCGTCGGCCAGGTGACCATGGCGCAGCGTCAGCACCACGGAGGCCTTCGCCGGTCGATCCTGATCCCGGAACAGCGAGTCATGCGGAAGCACCAGGTGCACGCGGGCGGCCTGCACATCGGCCAGCGTGGCAATCGTGTGCTCCAGCTCCCCTTCCAGGGCACGCTGATAGTTCACCCGCTCATCAAACTCCGAGCCCACCCAGTTGGGCTTGTCGAAGAGCTCAAAGCCCATCCGGCCACTGTGCGGACCGCCTTTGGCCGCCGTGGCCAGCCTTGCCTTGTCCAGGTCGGAGGCCGGAACGCGGATCGTCGTACCTCCGGCGGCAAGATCAAAGGGAATCTGGGACTGGGTCAGGACCTGCGCCATCCCCCGCGCATCGTCGGCATCCATGCCGGCGTAGAGGATGCGCCAGTCCGTCCGGGTGGCAAACCAGACCATGGTCGCCAGCACGGCCGCCACCAGCACGGCACCCACCGTGAACCGTGTCCGCTGCTGGGGAGCCATGGCCGTCCAGCGCTCGGTGGCCTGCCCCCATCCGGCCTGCGCCCGCGACCATACTCCTGCCGCCTGGCTGCCGCCATTCTCCCCTGTCGCTCCCGGAGGCACCGGTGCGGCGGGAATCTGGCCCGGACTGCGATCGATCTGTGCGCCTGCTGCCATGCCTGTTCTCTGCTTCCTCTCCAACCTTGCGTAGGGTTTGCCGGGCCAATCCTGTCGCGCTCCCGCGGAGCCGACGCATCGGGCTTAAAACTGCATTCCCATCACCTGCTGATAGGCCGACAGCGCCTTGTCCCGCACCGCGACGGCCATGTCGAAGCCCATCTCGGCCTTCTCGGTGGCAATCATCGCCTGATGCACATCCACGCCCTTGCCCGAGATCAGCCCTTCAATCGAGCTGCGCGCTGCCCGCTCCAGCTGATTGACCTGCTGCACCGACTGCACCAGCAGATCGGAGAACGGCGCACTGGCTCCGGCCGGAGCCAGCGCGGAGACAAACGGATCCATGGCCGAGCCCGTCGGAGCCACGGCGGCAGACGAGGTCGGCGTCATGCCGACGGCATCCGTCATCCAGGAGGCAAAGGACGAAGCGGCACCGCTGCCGCCAAACGGGCTGGAAGACGGACTGGCGGCATCGAGTGCCGCGCCAAAGGGACTCAGTGCGGTCTGACCGGCCGAGGACGGGGGAAGAGCGGAAACGCTGGTGGCAAATGCGGATAGCATCGAAACTCCCTGTACGGTTGACGCTTGGACTGCGTGCGCTTGGACTGCCTGCGCGAAACGTTGTGGATTGCGGTTTCTCCGGCGAATCCGTTCCGACTGCCGCCTGCGGCCGGACTATCGCACGATATCCAGCGAGGCGGTGATCATGTTTTTTTCCGCCTGCACGGCCGAGACATTCAATCCGTAGGAGCGCGTTGCCCCCATCAGATCCACCATCTCGGTCAGTGGATTGATATCCGGATAGGAGACGTAACCCTGCGCATCGGCATCCGGATGCCCGGGATCATAGCGTCGCAGCGGTGGTGCCGTATCCTGCACAACAGCCGCCACCTGGACGCCGGGAGCAACCGGCGAAGCTCCGGGAAGCGGGATCACCACGGTCGGCGAGGCAGCCGCCGACTGCAGCGCAGCCAGCTGCGTGGCCGGATCCAGCTGCGTCGACATCGCTCCGGCAAAGTTCTGCGGCGAACCGGCAGAAAAGACCACATGCTGCCGGTGGTACGGCGTTCCGTCGGCCGTGCGCGTTGTCTCGGCGTTGGCCATGTTGGCCGCCACAACCTCGGCACGCATCCGCTCGGCCTCAAGCGCCGAACTGGAGATATCCATCATTCCAAAGAGATTCATCGACACCCTCCCTGACCGCTCGTTCCGTCCGGCCACTCATCCCTGTCCGTTTCCTGTCCGTGTACTGTCCGGATGCTTCCCGTCTGCCCGGCCTTGCTACTTGGCATGGATGGCGTTGAAGACACGCGTATACTCGCGCCGCAGCAGGGCCACACCGGTCTTGTACCGCAGCTGGGCCTCGGCCATCTGCATCGACTCGCGATCCATCGAGACATCATTGCCGTCCGGACGCACAACCAGTCCGCCAACCGGGCGAATCCGCGGCTCGACGGCCTGCTGCCCGCCTTCGACCAGTGCCTCCTGCATCGCGGCATCAAAGTCCATCCCCACCGTGCGATACCCCGGGGTATCGATGTTGGCCATGTTGGCAGCCGTGACCTGGATCTGGCGCGTGCTCAGATCGAGATAACGCGTCAGCTCATCGCTCAGCGTTGTTTCCAGTCGCATGGGAACCCTCCTCGCTGTTGAGAGTGCAATTTTGTGTCCATCTGAGAAGACTCACAAAAGAGCTTTCTAAGACTTCTTCGACCGTCTTCGGGCATTGCTCCAGCTTCCGGGAACAAGGCGCTTTGCCGTCAAAGGACGGCGGCATCTCCGCCGTGGGGCGCAGCAAATGCCGGGGTAAAGCTGCCGTCCAGCACTTCCGCCTCGCCCGGCTCATCGCCAAACTCAATCTCCGAGGCGCGAATCAGCGGCGAGTCACCGGCCAGAATCGCCGCGCGCTCCAGCACATGCTCCAGCTCCCGCACATTGCCCGGCCAGGAGTGCAGCATCAGCCGCTCCATCGCCTCCGGTGCGATCCGCTTGACCGGCATGCGCTCCCCGAGCCGCTCCAGCAGCACCTCCACCAGCTGCGGAATATCCTGCCGGTGCGCGGCCAGCGCCGGTGTGCGGATGAGAAAGACGGCCAGGCGATGGTAGAGATCGGCCCGGAAGCGTGCCGCACGCACATCGGCCGCCAGACGCTGATGCGTTGCCGCCAGAATGCGCACATCCACGCGCACGGTTGCATTTTCGCCCACGCGCTGCAGCTCTCCACACTCCAGAAAGCGCAACAGCTTGGCCTGCAGGGCAAGCGGCATCTCGCCGATCTCGTCCAGAAACAGCGTGCCCCCATCGGCGGACTCAATCCGCCCGGTTCGCCCCTGCACGGCACCGGTAAAGGCGCCCCGCGTGTGCCCGAAGAGTTCGGCCTCGAGCAGCGCCTCCGGAATGGCCGCGCAGTTGATGGCCACAAACGGCTTGGCGGCGCGCTCGGAGAGCCGGTGCAGCAGCTCGGCCACCCGCTCCTTGCCCGTTCCTGTCGGCCCTTCAATCAGCACCGGCGTGCGGTGCCGCGCCACGAGCCGGATGCGTCGGCTCACCTCCAGCATGACCGGTGCGCGACCGATCAGGCCCGGCAGCGGTTCCAGCCGCCCCGGCTGTGGTTCCAGGCGGGTTGCAACCTGCGGCACTGCGCCTTCCTGCGCTCTGTCACTCGCCGTTGCTCGCAGCAGATCGACGGCAGTGCGTCGTGGTGCCTCGGCAGCGGAAACCTCCCGCGCCGGCGGTCGCGTCGCAAGCAGCAACGCGTCGTCGGCCTCGTCCAGCGAAGGCGCCGCATTCCAGATCGCCGTATCGGAGGCCGTGCTGCGCCGGATGGCAAACAGCAGCTCCTGGCGATAACTGCTGCGTGGCGCGCCGTCAATCTGGCTGCCGTCGGTATGCAGCAGATCGGCACGCGGGTGCTGCTGACGCAGCTCGCGCAGAAACTCGTTCATCTCCAGATCCGGAAGCCAGGCATCCACCAGCACCGCCTCGACCGGCGTCTCCGAAGCCTGCCCCCAGGCGGCCGCGCCGCAATCGGCCTCCAGCACCCGCCAGCGCAGCTCTTCGAGCGTTGCCGCCAGCTGCCGACGCTGACCGGCATCCGGGCTGACCACCAGCACCGTGCGTGCACGCAGATTGCGCTGATGCAGAGGGGAAACGCCAGGACGGGAGAGGGAGGGGGAAGCAGCCATGGGAGGACTCCTGAAAGGAAAGATGAAATCGGATACTGCCATCGCAGCGCACCGGCTGTACATCCCGGCCAATGCGCGTCAGTTCTGAATGGGCAGCGGAAGCCCGCCGGGAGCGGCTGCGACTTCGGCCGGAGCTGCAACGCCGGGCAGCGGAAGCCGGAGTTCGGCCTCGGAGGGAACCAGATACCCGCGGCCCCGCACCGTGCGCACCAGAAAGCCCGGAGGCGGATCCTTGAGCTTGCGCCGCAGATAGTTGATATAGACATCGACAATGTTTGTCGTCTGTGCCGGCTCCATGTTCCAGACCGCATCCAGCAGCTCCACGCGCGAGATGCACTCGCCGCGGCGCAGCATCAGGTACTCCAGCAGGGCAAATTCCTTGTTCGTCAGCGCGATGGTCGCCCCACCCCTGCGGGCCGTGTGCTCCATCCGATCCAGCTCCAGATCGCCCACGCGAAGCATCAGGCGCGCCTCACGCTTGCGGCGCAACAGCGCCCGGCAGCGGGCGCGCAGTTCATGCAGGCTGAAGGGCTTGATCATGAAGTCGTCGGCACCCAGATCGAGGCAGCGAATCCGCGTCTCCACCTCCTGCCGCGCCGTCAGCACGAGCACCGGAAGTTCGGCATCATGGACGCGCATCTCGGCCAGCGCCTGCTCGCCATCCTTGCGCGGCAGGTTCAGGTCCAGGATGGTCAGATCCGGCATCTCCTCCTGGTAGGCAGCCACGGCTTCCATGCCGTCGGCGGCCCAACGGACGCGATGGCCGTCGGCCTCCAGACCCCGGGTGAGAAAGAGCGCCAGTGCGCGGTCATCCTCGGCTACAAGCAGCTTCATCGCTATCATCCCTCCGCGGAAAAACCGGCTGTGTTCGGAAGTGGAGCAGCCGTTCCGCTATCCACTTTCCTACCTTCCCGCGTTGCGAAGGGATACTCAAGAAAAAAGCATGGCTGCCGAGGGGCGGCTTCCGCGAATGGGAGGCGGTGGGTGAGAATTCCCAAATCGTTGCCCGCACGGCTTCCTGCTGCGCCATTCGCCCTGCCATCCAGGCCCGCAACACCCCGGATTCCCTTTTCTGCGCCGCTGTGAAGAATCCCGTGCGCGCTTCGCCTTTTTTTCGCTATAATGCGCCCATGGCTATCACGCGCAGACAAAAGGAAGTTCTGGACTTTCTGCAGAACTTTGTCGTGGAAAACGGCTACTCTCCCTCGTTTGAAGAGATCGCCTCCGGACTGGGTTTGCGGTCGGTGGCAACCGTGCACAAGCACATCAGCAACCTGGAGCGCAAAGGGCTGCTGGACCGGGAGCGCAACCGCAGCCGCTCGATCGACCTGGTGCCGGAAGGCGCGCGCGTGCGGACCGGCCAGCAGGTGCCGCTGCTGGGCCGGATTGCAGCCGGTCTGCCGGTGGAGACGACCCAGGCTGCCGAGTCCATCTCGCTGCAGGATGTGGTGGGCAACCGCGATGTCTTTGCACTGGAAGTGCGCGGCGACTCGATGCGGGATGAGCATATTCTGAGCGGCGATTACGTCTTTGTGGAGCGGACGCGGACGGCCCGGCCGGGCGAGATTGTGGTCGCACTGGTCCGCGGTGCGGAGACCACGCTCAAGCGCTTCTACCCGGAGGGAAACAGCATCCGCCTGCAGCCGGCAAATACCGAGATGGCCCCCATCCTGGTGCCGGCCGCACAGGTTGCGATTCAGGGCCGCGTTCTGGGCGTTCTGCGCCGGTATCGATAAGCAGCCGACACGAAAGCTTTCCCGCGTGGCCGCAAATGCCAAGCGGCCTGCCAGGGGCAGACCGCTTGGGAATCAGCAGATGCGGGTACGGCGACCGGGTAGCGATTACGCCAGCAGCCGGTTTACCTTCTCTTCGATCACTTCCCTGGAGACATAGCCGACGATCTGGTCGGCCACCTTGCCGCCCTTGAAGAAGAGCAGCGTCGGGATGCCGCGAATGCCATAGCGGCCCGGCGTGGCACCATTCTGGTCCACATTCACCTTGGCCACCTTCAG
>JAJZGG010000120.1 GCA_021804965.1 Acidobacteriota bacterium | reverse complement strand
TCCGATCTGGAGATGATGACCACTTCCGGGCGGGATTCAGCCGCCAGCGCCTGGACGTCCTGCATCACGTCGAGTCCGTCGCGGTCTGGCAGCCAGATGTCGAGCAGCGCCACTTCAAAGACGGCATCCTGCATCAGCGTGAGGGCCTCGGCGGCGGTGCCGACGGTGGTCACCTGGTAGCCCTCTTCGCGCAGGATCTCCTCCAGCGAGGCACAGATTTCAGCTTCATCGTCGGCAATCAGAATATGGCTCATGGTCGCTTACTTGGATGCGGTGGAGGTGGCTTCGGTTTCGGAGAAGGATGGCGCGGCGGATGTTTCGGTCGCAGTTTCCGCCGCAACCTCGGCCACCGGCAGGCAAAGCAGGAAGCGCGCACCCTGCGGAGAGTTGGATTCGGCGCGGATGGAGCCGCGATGGTCCTGGGCGATTTTGGCTGCGATGGACAGTCCCAGTCCGGTGCCGCGCTGCTTGGTGGAGTAAAACGGCAGGAAGAGCCGTTCGCGCATGTCCTCGGTCAGTCCGTTGCCGGTGTCGCTGATGGCGATCTCAATCTGGGAGCCGTCGGCGGTCAGCGCGGCAGAGACGGTGAGCACCTTCAGCAGGCTGCTCTGCATGGCCTCGGCGGCGTTGTCGATCAGGTTGGCCAATGCGCGCTGGATGGCAGCGGCATCGACCAGAACCGGGGGCAGATCCGGCTGCAAATGGACGCGGAGGGTGATGCCTTCCATCCGTCCGGCAAACATGGCCAGGGCACGCTCGACGATGGGCTGAATGGCGGTGGGGCGCGGTTGCAGGGCAGGGAACTCGGCCAGCGCGGCAAAGTGATCGAAGAGGCTGCGCAGGCTGGCCACGCTGCTCAGAATGACCTCACTGCATTTGCGTAGCACGCCGGGCGTCTCCGGAGTAGGTTTGTCCAGGTGGCGCAGCATGCGCTCGGCGGAGAGGCCGATGGGCGTCAGCGGATTCTTCACCTCGTGCGCGATGCGCTGCGCGGCCTCTTTCCATGCCATCTGGCGCTGCGCACGCAGCAGCTCCGTGGTGTCCTCCAGCACGACAATGGTGCCGTCGTCACCGGCTCCCAGGTCCAGCCGGGCGCAGGTCACGGCCAGATGCGGGGCGGCTCCGGCGCAGCGGGTTTCCAGTTCGGCGGAGGCTGCGCCCATGCGGCGCGCACGCCGGATGAGCCGACCCAGTTCGTCGCCGCAGTCGGACGGGAAGCAGGCTGTGACGGGCTGGCCCACAAGCTGCTGCTCCTCGGGATTGCGCGTGAGCTGGGCAAAGGCATGGTTGGCCAGTTGGATGATGCCGTGACTGTCCAGCGTGGCCACGCCGCTGGGGATGGTCTCCAGGATGGTCTCCAATTCGAGCCGGCGCTCGTTCAGGCGCTGGTTGGCGCTGGAGAGCTGCTCGCGCGCGCTCTCTGCCAGCCGGCGGCTGCTTTCCAGATCCTGCGCCATGTGGTTGAAGGCGCCGACGAGATCGGCCATTTCGCCGCTGGATTCCACGGCAATGCGGCGCTCCAGGCGGCCCTGGGCAATCTCGTCCATGGCATCGGCCAGGGCCTCAACGGGGCGCGTGATCTGCTTGGAGAGAAACAGCGCCAGCCACATGCTGGAGAAGAAGACCAGCGCCGTGATGAGCAGAAGCATGAACAGGTACGTGGTGCGGATGCGGTTGCGCGAGCGGAAGAGATTCCAGTAGCGGGTGGCTCCGGCGCGAATCTGGCTGGCCGTCTCGCTTAGCCCGGGGGGCAGCGGCAGGCCCACGACGACGATGCGTCCGGCAGGGGTGGCGGCAAGCCCGGTGACGAACTCCTGATTGCCGATCAGCAGCACCGGCTCATCGGTGCGCTGGGCAACGCTGAGCAGGTCGGCGGACAGGCTGCCGTGCAGGATGGTTTGTGCCGTGGCCGCGTCATCCATCCAGGCGAGCACGCGCCGCGGGGCGGTGTCGGCTGGCAACTGGTAGCCGAGAACGGGAACTCGCTCCGGGGTGTAGACGGCGACGAAGCCATCCTCCAGGGTGATGCGGCGGGAGTGCAGCTCCAGGCGGGCCGAGTCATCGTCGGCATCCATGGCGCCGGAGATGGCAATGGCCTGCGCCTCCAGCCGGGCGTTGGCTGCGGCGTAGCGGGCCAGCTGATCGACGACGCGCACGGAGTTCTGGCGCAGCTCGGCGGTGGGCTGGGAGAACCAGCGATCGACCGAGCGGTTCATGAGCACGAAGCTGAAGAGCACCATGAAGGCGGCTGGAAGCAGTGCAATGACGGCCGCGCCGACCACCATGCGGGTGCGCAGTCGGGAACCCAGGGCGCGGCTGCGCTCGTCGAGGAAGAGCTTGACGATATTGCGCAGCAGCATGACCAGCAGCGCAAGCAGGATGAGAAAGGCCAGGACCGAGGTGGCCGTGAAGACAAGAATCTCGCCGGTGGTCTGCGGGGTCAGAAAGCGGATGCCATTGGTGTTGAAGGCATTCAGCGCGATGAGGGCGGAAAGCAGCACAAAAACGCCAGCGGCCAGTAGAGCCGCTGTGCGCTTGCGCGAACGCTGTCCCTGTCGATACGCCGATGCGTCCAGCAATGACATGCGAGCATTATAGGCGCAGCCCTGATGCCTGCGTCAGGCATCAGGGCTAGCCGATGGCCTCCAGGTTAGCCAATTGCCTCCAGGGCAGGAAGCCAGGCGCGGGATTGCGACTCGGCCACGCCGCGATGGGTGAGTTTGCCGCGATAGACGTTGAGGCCGTCAGCCAGTCCCGCATCGGCACGCAGCGCCGCCTCTGCCCCCAGATTGGCCAGTCGTATCAGGTAGGGGAAGGTGGCGTTGGTGAGCGCGAGCGTGGAGGTGTGCGGCACCGCACCCGGCATGTTGGTCACGCAGTAGTGCACGACCCCATCGACGACATAGGAGGGATCGGAGTGCGAGGTGGGGCGGGCGGTTTCCACGCAGCCACCCTGATCGATGGCAACATCGACGATGACGGCACCCTTCTTCATGCGCGAAACCATCGCCTTGGTCACGATCTTCGGTGCCGTGGCACCGGGAATGAGCACGCCGCCCACCACCAGATCCGCTTCGCGGGTGGCATGGGCCACGTTGTAGCTGTTGGAGGCCAGCGTGTGGAGACGGCCGCCGTACAGATCGTCCAGTTCGCGCAGGCGGTTCAGATTGAGATCGACCAGCGTCACGCGCGCGCCCATGCCCATGGCAATCTTGGCCGCATTGGTGCCCACAATGCCACCGCCGATCACGCAGACATTGGCCGGTGGCACACCCGGGACGCCGCCCAGCAGAATGCCGCGTCCGCCGCGCTCCTTTTCCAGATATGCAGCACCCACCTGGATGCTCATGCGCCCGGCAACTTCGCTCATGGGCGTCAGCAGCGGGAGCGTGCCGGCCTTGTCGCGCACGGTCTCATAGGCGATGCCGATCACGCCGGAGGCAAGCAGGCGGTCGGTCAACTCCGGCAGCGGCGCCAGGTGGAGATAGGTGAAGAGAACCAGGCCGGGACGGAAGTAGGGATATTCGGCGGCTACCGGCTCCTTGACCTTGACGACCATGTCCGCCTTGCCCCAGACGTTGCCGGCATCGCCGACGATTTCAGCTCCGGCATCCTGATACTCGTGGTCGGGAAAGCCGGACTGCGCTCCGGCATGGGTCTCAACCAGCACGACATGACCGGCATCGGTGAGTGCCCGTGCTCCTGCCGGCGTAACGCCGACGCGTGCTTCGTGGTCCTTGATTTCGCGCGGAACTCCAATGATCATCTTGCTCTCTCCTGGGTGCTGCCCTGCTTATTGTAGATGCTGCGGGTGACCGTCGGCAGGCCCGGCGGCCGGGGATGCGGGACTGCAGGACAGGTGGGTTTTTACGGCACGAAAATGCCCCCGAAAGCGGATGCCTTCGGGGGCGTTCGGTTGCAGCCGGGAAGCTGCGGGTTAGTGTTTGGCGGCCGAGGTGAGCGCGCCCAGGTCGCTGGCAATGCGCTCGGTGGAGAAGGCTTCGAGGACATCTCCTTCCTTGAGATCGCCAAAGCCGGCCACGCCGACACCGCACTCCATGCCGTTGGTGACTTCCTTCACATCGTCCTTGACGCGACGCAGCGAGCCGATCTTGCCCTTGAAGACCTGTTCGCCGCCGCGCAGCACCTTGACCTCGGCATCGCGGCGAAGAACGCCGTCGGTGACGCGGCAGCCGGCGATGGTGCCGACCTTGGGGATGCGGAAGATGTTCACCACATCGGCGCGACCGATGTAGTTTTCGCGGAAGGTGGGATCGAGCAGCCCCAGCATGGCCTTGCGAATCTCATCCTGCAGCTCATAGATGATGGAGTGCAGACGGATTTCGACATCGTCCTGCTGGGCCAGCTCGGCAGCCTTGCGCTCCGGCCGGACATTGAAGCCGATGACGATGGCATTGGATGCCGAGGCGAGCAGAATGTCGCTCTCGGTGATGGCACCGACGCCGGAGTGAATGACCTTGATGCGCACCTTCTCGGTGGACATGCGGACCAGCGAATCGGCGAGAACTTCCACCGAACCGGTAACGTCGCCCTTGAGGATGATGGCAAGATCCTTGATGCCGGCCTGACGAATCTGCTCGGCCAGGCCTTCCAGAGAGACGCGGCTGCTCTTGGCAAGCTGGGCCTCGCGCTCCTTCATCTTGCGGTACTGCGCAATGCCCTTGGCCTTGTCGCGATCCGCCACGACGAGGAAGGTGTCGCCGGAGTCCGGCATCCCTTCCAGACCGAGCACCTCGACCGGCGTGGAGGGTCCTGCCTCCTCAATCGAGCGGCCACGATCGTCAAACATCGCACGGACTTTGCCGAAGGTGTTGCCGACGATGTAGCTGTCGTTGAGGCGGAGCGTGCCGTTCTGGACCAGAACCGAGGCAACGGTGCCGCGGCCACGATCAAGCTTGGCCTCGAGCACGGTGCCGACGGCCTTGCGACCGGGGGTGCACTTGAGGCTGGCCACGTCGGAGACCAGGCAGATCATCTCCAGCAACTGGTCGAGACCGAGTCGCTTTTTGGCGGAAACCGGCACATAGACGGTCTCGCCACCCCAGTCCTCGGGGACCAGGCCGCGGTCGGCAAGCTGCTTCATCACGCGGTCCGACTGCGCTTCCGGCTTGTCGATCTTGTTGATGGCCACGATGATCGGCACGTTGGCCGCCTTGGCGTGGTCAATGGCTTCGATGGTCTGCGGCATGGGGCCGTCATCGGCTGCAACCACGATGACGACAAGGTCGGTGACCTTGGCGCCGCGGGCACGCATGCGGGTGAAGGCTTCATGGCCGGGGGTGTCGAGGAAGACGATCTCGCGACCCGAGGCCGGAGAACCTTCCTTGCTGAAGCGCACCTTGTAGGCACCGATGTGCTGGGTGATGCCGCCGGCTTCTCCGGAGGCCACATCGGTTTCGCGAATGGCATCGAGCAGCGAGGTCTTGCCGTGATCGACGTGACCCATGACGGTGACGACCGGCGAGCGCGGAACCTCCAGCTCGTCGATGTTGTCGCTTTCCAGAATCTCTTCCAGAGCCTGGTTGGCCAGTTCATCCTCGTAGCTGATGACGTTGGCACCCACACCGAAGCGGGCGGCGAC
>JAJZGG010000047.1 GCA_021804965.1 Acidobacteriota bacterium | reverse complement strand
GCTCACGCGAATCTGTACGCTGTTGGCATAGATGTCGCGATAGTTGGCGTCGTTGACGATCTGCACGCGAGGCGTGGGGCCGGTGCCATTCATGGTCATTCTCCATTCGTTGGGTGCATCTGATCCGGGACATTCCATCGCCGGCATGGCGCAGCCAGCATGGGCCGGAACTGCCGGGAAGACCATGTGTTCTGGTGCGGAAGGGGGGACTTGAACCCCCACGCCTTTTGGGCGCCAGATCCTAAGTCTGGTGCGTCTGCCAATTTCGCCACTTCCGCCCGCTGGGGCGTCCACAGTCAGTGTATACCGCACTGCCATGCGTCTTCGGGTGCGGAATCCGGGTAGAAAAGCCAAAGGGCGCTTCGCGGTAACGAAGCGCCCTTTGGCCCTGAGTCCTGCTGCCGACGACTACGGGAAGTAGTAGCGGAAGGAGGTGAACAGGGTGTTGTCTGTTCCCTGCGCGCCGCCGGAAGGATTCGTCACGCCACCCATGCCGGACCAGAGGTTCCGCGTGAAGTAGCTGTACTGAATGCCCTGGCGCAGACCGCCCATCGGTCCCTTGTAGAAGTAGTACCAGTAGCCGGCGGTGAACTCGTTGATGTTCTTCGTGTTTCCACCGCAGTTGGCCGGTGCCGAGGGGCTGAACGGTCCGCCCGGAACAGGCTGCGTGGTGCAGCCGGACATGTTCGTCAGCGGCGAGCCGTAGCCCTCGCTGCCGAAGTAACGACGTCCCACATAGTCGCCACCGTAGTTCAGGTAGATGTAGGTGCGGCTGTTGGGGAAGAACTCCAGCGTGCTGAGGGCAGACAGCGTGCGCAGCGGCGCAATCTGTCCATCCGGACGCAGCGTGATGTCGGCAATCGTCGACGATCCGTAGCGTCCCATGCCCTGGCCCCACAGGCCCTTCAGGCCGATGGAGATTTTCTTGTCGGCCAGAGGAGCGCGGAAGCCGCCACCGATGCCAGCCGAGAAGGTGGAATCGTTATAGGCACCCGTGGCCGACTTCGAGGCGGCATTCGGATACACGCGGTCGCGGAAGAAGCGGTTGATCTCAAAGAGTTCCCAGTGTCCCCAGCCCGGCTCCCAGGCAGCCTTGATCACGAAATCCGGAGCCACGTTGAAGGAGTAGTTTGCCGTCGGGTTATACAGCCCGCCCGGTGTACCGGCCGAACCCACAAGCAGATTCGACGGCAGGCCGTTGCCGGCAAGCAGAATCTGCGGATCTTCCGCCGAGGCACCGAGGAAGAACTTGCGGCCAAAGTCCTTGGTCACGCGGAAGCCATACTGCCGCGTCCACACGAAGCCCGCTTCGTACTGAGGATCGATGGTTCCCGGCAGAATCTCGGAACCGTTCGTCAATCCCTGCGTCGTCTCCGCGGCCAGAGACCACATCTGTCCACCCGTGAACTTCCAGCCGCTGTTCAGCGCCGCACGTACCCAGAGCTGCCGCTGGCGCAGCACATAGCTGTTGCTCTGGTTGTTGTTGCTGGTGATGCCCGTGCCCAGCCAGTCCATCTCGTAGTAGCCGGTCATGGTCATGTTCTTCGTCTTGCCGGTTGCCGTCAGGGCCAGGCGGGACTGACGTCCCGTTCCGTTGAACTCGCTCATCTGCGCTGCATCGGAGTTGGCCAGCGGAACCGCACCAAACGCCGTATTCAGACCGCCGCCGGTGGCTGCGCTGCGATAATCCGTTTCGGCAGCGATGAAGGAGCCGGTCGGGGAGAGTGTGATTCCCTTGAAGTGAATGGCGTCCGGATGCTCGATCATCTGCTGCATCGACTTCTTCGTCGTATCCAGCTTCGTTGCCACTTCCTGCTGGCTTGCCTTCAGGTTGGCCACTGTCTGGTTCAGTGTGTTCACCGTCGAGGCATTCTCGCTGGCAGCCTGCTGCTGATCATTGGCTGCGGCTTCCGCCTTGGCTGCGGCCTGCTGTGCGGCTGCGGCTGCGGACTGCGCCTGCTGCAGTTGCGCATCGCGATCCGCAAGCTGACCCTTCAGCGCGTTGATCTCGCCCTCCAGCTCCTGCTTCAGCTGCTGGAGCTGCTCGGTGCTCACCGCGTCCGACTTCTTCTTCATGGGTGCATGATGCACGGGCTTCTTCGCCTGTGCCCACATGCGATTTGCCGGCACCAGCATCACGCCAGCGGCCAGCATCGCTACGATCGCTGCTTGATTACGCTTCTTCATTGAGCCTCTCTTTACCGTTCACTCTTTGTCCGGTCATGCCAGCAGACAGACCTCTGCTGCATGACCCTTTGGGGGAATCCATCCCAAGGTTTACAAAGCTGTGTGAATATTCGGCTAACAGAGTGGCATTATTCTGTCGATTGGTTCATGAATTTACAGAACTGCAACCTGCGTAACATTGCTGCAATCTTTTTCACACTCCCGTAATAAATAATGGGCGAAATTCAGACAGGACATCTGTCGGAATTTCGCCCAGGTGCGTAGGATGATTCCTGCGGTTCAACCGTCGAGCGTGTGTGTCTATCGGCCCAGGCTGATCAGGTTTGCCAGCAGGCGAAAGGCCCCCGGAACCAGCTCCGGAAACTGCCGGTAGAGCGCATAGGAGACGGAGACAAAGTGGCCCCTGCCCACCTGCGCCACCAGCAAGCCTCCCTGTTGCGGATCCTGCCCGTGATCGGCGGTCTCGGTCAGCGCCGTATAGGCCGGATCCCAGCTGCTCAGGAATGAGTGGCCGCGCTCCTCGACCCAGCCGGAAAAATCAGCGGTGGTAATCCGGTTGGGAGTGCTCAGCAGCGGATTCTCCGGATGCAGCAGCCGGACCGGTGCGGTTTCCTCCACCACTTTTTCCGGCGAGCGGCCCATGTCCAGAGGATAGGGGGCAGGGAAGTTGCTGCTCTGGTACTGCACAATCACCGTGCCACCGGAGCGCTCAAAGGCCTCCAGCCGTGCCTCATTGGCCGCCAGTTCCGGCCTCACCGAGTAGGCGCGAATGCCGATCAGAATTACGTTCCAGGCGCTGAAGTCCCCCTGGGCAATCTCCTGCGGTGTGAGCAGATGCGGCTCAATGCCCAGACTGCGCAGCGCCTCTGGAACCGTGTCGCCGGTTCCCATCACGTAGGCCACGCGCAGCCCTTTGGCGATCTTGACGTCCACCTGCCGCGTCTCTGTCGTTGCCTTGCGATAGAGGTTGTAGGGGCGCATGCCGGGATAGCCCACACTGCGCCATCCGCTCGTGAACTGCTTGCCATTCCAGGTGGCAACGGCGCCAAGGCTCACTTTGCCCGCGGCCTGGCTGTGCGCCGGCGGGCTCACGCGAAAGACCACAGCCTCGGTATCGCCGCGCTGCGCACTGTGAAAGGTGGCCGATGCTGGCGCCGACGTCCATCCGTCCGGCAGTTGCAGCTGCACCGTGCCGCTGGCGGCCATCTCCGTATGCACCACCACGCGCACCACCAGAGGGCTTCCATCCGGCGGCAGAATGGCAGCCTGTGGCTCCACCTCCACGCCGATGGGCGGCGTAATCACCAGTGGTTCAAAGATGCCGCCACGCCCCGGCTCACGATGCATGGTCTGCACCACCTCCCCCACGCGGACCGGAATGCCGTCGTAGGCAAACTCCGCCCAGGCCTGCAGGGGATAGGGCGCAAACGGCTCATCGCGCAGCGCGGCAGCACTCACGTTGTAGTAGGGCTGCGCCACTGTGGGACGCGTGAAGTAGGGAGCCGTCGGCGGCTCATCGGTGGGAACCGTCGCTGCGAGGGTTGCATCCGCTGCGGGATTCTGCACTGCGCCGTCTGCCCACGGGCGGCCATCGGTGCCATGCAGCCACACGCGCTGCAGCGTCACGCCGGCACTGGCCACGTGGGTGTGCACGCGCACCAGCAGCTTCTCTCCGGGGACGGCGCTGACCGGGGTCTCGTCGATGCCACCGCCAAACGGACCGTGATCGGTTCGCGCACTCTTCACGGTAAAGGCCTGCAGATCGATGCCGAGGGACTCTGCGAGCGCCGTCTCCAGTTGCGCCTCCTTGCGGTCCAGCTCCTCGCTCAGGAAACTCCTGCCCGGATCGCGCAGCTTGCTGCCCTGCACGCGGGCACGGAGGCTGCGAACCGTAACCAGGGCCAGTCGCAGCGAAGGCGCAATCCCTGCCGGAGACTCGGGACGAAACTCCGTCCGGGCCTGATGTACGCTTGCCGACAGCGTGGCCAGGCCTGTCGTCAGCCAAGCCGGAACCGCCTGTCCGTCGCGCGTCACCAGCCAGGCAAGGCCCGGCAGGTCCACCGGAATCCCGGCAAAGATTCCATCCTGCGCTGTCTCCCCGGCTGGCAGGCGCGAGGCCCACAGGTGATACGCACTGCCGCCTTCGCCGCTCAGCGTCGGATCGCCGCCACCGTACTGGGAGCGCTGCTCGCCCCAGCCGGTCCGCGCAATCTGCTGATAGCTGAGCCCGTCGACGGAGTTCCACTCACTGGTCGGAATCTCCACATCCGGCTTCGGCGCCGTGGCAGACCAGCTCCGCGTGACGTAGTTGTAGAACCGTGCCGGAGCCCACTTGCCGGTCGCGTAATCAAACATCCCCTTCGCAGTCACCGGAGCAAACGGCACACGGCCATACACTTTGAGCGGCGTCCAGGGCAGCAGGCCATTGCGCAGCTGCTCGGGAAACACCTTCGGATCTCCGGCTGCCAGATATGCCTCCTGCTCGATCTCTCCGGAGACCTGATGCTGTCCGTGACCATCCGTAATGCCACCCACAAAGGTGGCCATCAGCACCAGCGGTCGCTCTTTGCGAATGGCCAGCACCGCGTCGTAGAGCACGCGGTCATGACCCCACTGCGAAAAGGCCTCTTCCTGTGTCTTGGAAAAACCGAAATCCGCCTCTGTGCCGAAATACTGCCTGGCTCCATAGTAGGCATCGGCGCGCAGCAGTTCATTGGTGCGTAGCAGGCCCAGGGCATCGTCGGCATCCGGAGACATCGCATTCTGCCCGCCTTCGCCGCGCGTCAGCGTCAACAGGCTTGCACGCGCACCCAGGCCACGGCTTTCATAGGTCAGCATGCCACCGTCTTCATCGTCGGGATGGGCCACAATATCCATCACGCTGGCCCACGTCCCCAGTCGCTTCAGGCTCAGTGCCAGTCCGGCCGTGCCGCGATCCACGGCAAGCGCCTCGGCCTGTTCCCGCGCTGCCGGATACCGGATCGCTGCAGCCGTATTGGTTGCCGCCTCCACGGCCGTCGCGCCGGTGGATTGTCCGAATGCCAGTGTCTGCGTCGCCAGCATTGCCGCCAGCGCCATCCATGCTGCTGTCTGAGTCTTCCGGGTCATCTCTCGCATCTCATCGCCAGTGTACAATCGTGCAGTCCTCTGCAGCATGCATGCGCCACACCCCGCACAATTCGCCGGAGCCCACCCGCTCGCATCGGGCACACCCTGCTCTGGCCCGCCGGCTGGGTCTGCCCACTGCCGTGGTGCTCAACATGATGGAGATGATTGGCGTGGGGCCGTTCGTCACCCTGCCCATCATTCTGGCCACGGCAGGCGCCCGCTACTCGGCGTGGGCATGGTTGCTGGGAGCCGTGATCGCACTCTGTGATGGCCTCGTCTGGGCGGAGCTGGGCGCAACCTTCCCGGATGCCGGAGGCTCCTATGCCTTTCTGCGGCAGCTCTATCATCCTCGTCGCGCCGGCCGCTGGGTCTCTTTTCTCTACGTCTGGCAGCTCAGCTTTTCCGCGCCGCTTTCCATCGCCTCCGGCTGCCTGGGTGTGGCCACGTTCACGGTCTGGCTCTGGCCTTCGCTGGCAGCGCCCATCCCTGGGCTTCCCTTTCTGCACACCACCAGCCTCATTGCTGCGGCTGCGTGCCTGCTGGTCACGGTGCTGCTCTACCGGAACCTTACGGCTGTGGCGCGCATGGCATGGATACTCTTCTTCGGGGTCATCATCACCATTGTCGGAGTGGTGGCCTCAGGTGCCACGGTGGCCGCTCGTCTGCATCCGGCTCCTTCGCTGGCGGCGCTGGTGGGGTTGCCCACGCTGGCACTGGTTCCAGCACTGGCCCAGGCCACGCTCATCGCCTGCTACGACTACTGGGGCTACTACAACATCTGTTTCCTTGGCTCAGAGGTGCGCCATCCGCAGCGCACCATCCCACGCGCCATCCTGCTTTCGCTGGCCATTGTTGCCGCACTCTATCTGGCAATGAATTTTGCCGTGCTCCCGGCTCTGCATTCCGGCTCGCTGCTCTCGCAGCATTCTGCTGATCGTATTGCCCTGGTGGCCGATCTGGCCCGCATTGCCTTTGGCTCCACGGCGGCGCGCATTCTGGCCGCGCTCATCCTCTGGAGCGCCTTTGCCAGCGTCTTCTCGCTGTTGCTTGGCTACTCCCGCGTGCCCTGGGCAGCGGCGCGCGATGGCAACTTCTTCCGCTTTCTGGATGCCTTGCATCCGCGGCACGGATTTCCCCATCGCTCGCTGATCGCGCTGGGGCTGACGGCAACGCTCTTCTGCTTTTTTTCGCTCGGACAGGTGATTGCACTGCTGGTGGTCATTCGGATCCTGCTGCAGTTTCTCCTGCAGCACTTTGGACTGCTGCGCCTGCGTCACAGCCGTCCGGAACTGCCCCGGCCATTCCGCATGCCGCTCTATCCGCTACCGGTCTTCGCGGCTATTGCCGGCTTTCTGTTCATCCTTGCCTTCCGGCCGCATCCATTCACGGAACTGCTGGCTGCGGCTGCGATTGCCGCATCCGGCACCGGTATCTATCTGCTGCGTGCGAGCAAACTCCGCCAGTGGCCATTTCCGCGGCGATAAGATCGGCGCACCTCAGTCACCCCTGATGTGCGCATGCAGCGTGGCCGGTGAAGCCGTGTGAGGACAGGTTGAGGCAATGCGCGCAGCTACTGTGCGGCCTGGCTCGCAGCGGCTTTTGCCACCGGCACGGCCGTTCCAGTCCCTTCCGTCAGCGTCAGAATGCGATCCACGCCCGGAACGGCAAAGTCTTCCACCGTTCCATCCGGCCAGTGCACTTCGAGCTTTTCCACCGTCGTAGCATCGCCCAGTCCAAAGTGGGGGCGCTGATCATTGGACGACAGGTAGCTGCCACCGCTCAGTACATCCTCGCGCTGGCGCATCCCATTCGCCGTCAGATAGACAGCTGCTCCAACCGCGTCGCGGGGAGTCTTGCCCACCAGCTGCATCTCCAGCCAGTGATGATGATCCGGACTCACATTCCTTAGCAGCACCGGATGCCCGTCCATCACGTTGATCACCACATCCATCTTGCCGTCATTGAACAGGTCGCCCACGGCCATGCCGCGCCCGGCAATCACATCCGCCAGTCCGCTGCCCTCCACCGCAGGAACCGGCTCAAACCGCTTGCCCTGCAGGTTGTGGAAGAGCATGGGACGCTCCTTCCAGCTTGTCCCCCAGTTGTACTGATCGGCCTGCGGATAGACGTGCCCGTCGCTCATCATCAGGTCTTTCCAGCCGTCATTGTCGTAGTCAAAGAACGCATCGCCCCAGCTTAGGAACGGCACGGTGATCTCGCCCAGCCCGGTCTGGTCGCTGATGTCGGTCATGTTGGCATCACCGTCATTGTGATAGAGCGGCTTGTAGTCGTCGGAAAACGTGGTGTTGAAGACATCCAGCAATCCGTTGTTCTGGTAGTCGCCGACGGCAATGCCCATCGACGCTGTCTCGCGCCCTGCCTGATCGAGCGCAAAGCCGGAGTCGTAGCTGACGTCCTCAAAGGTGCCGTCGCCTTTGTTCAGGTACAGATAGTTCGGTGTGGAATCGTTGCCCACCAGCAGGTCCGGCTTGCCATCGTTGTTGATGTCGGCAAAGACGGCACCGAGTCCGTAGTACTTGGATGGGTCGCTGACGCCAGCCTTCACGCTCACATCCGTAAAGGTTCCGTCGCCATTGTTGTGGAAGAGGTGATCCGGTTCGCCTTCCAGTCCACGGGGCCCACAGGCCACCTTTTCGCCGCGAAAGGTGCAGAAGGCATTCTGGTCGGAGCTTTGCGGCAGATGGTTCCAGTCCCAGTGCAGATACCCGGCCACAAACAGATCCAGCCTGCCATCGCCGTCATAGTCGCCCCAGGTCGCGCCGGAGGACCAGTTCCCCAGCACCACGCCGGCCTTGGCCGCAACGTCGGTAAAGGTGCCGTCGTGATTGTTGTGGTAGAGCCGGTTGCCGCCAAAGTTGGAAACGAAGAAATCCGGCCAGCCATCGTTGTCATAATCCGCAATGGCCACGCCGAATCCCCAGCGGTCGTTGGTCACTCCGGCCTTCGCTGCCACATCGGTAAAGGTGCCGTCATGGTTGTTATGGAACAGTGCGGCATGCGGAGGCGTCGTTTTGCCGGTCAGCGCATCCTGGGTGGAGCCGTTCACCATGTAGATGTCCAGCCAGCCATCCCTGTCGTAGTCGATCAGCCCCACGCCGGACCCTTTGGTCTCGATGATGTAGGTCTTGGCTGGCGTGCCCATGGTGTGCGTCCAGTGGGTCAATCCGGCCTTCTCGGAGACATCCTCAAAGATGACCGGACCGGTGGCCACAAATCCGCCCTCGGTGATGGGCCGTCCCTTGCTGTCCAGTTGCATCCCGGCAGAGCCGCCCGTTGCCTGGCCTCCGCCGGAGGTTGCCTGCTGGGGGGTGGATTGCATGCCCGTGGCGGGCTGCGCCGTCAGCGCAGGGCTACAAACCATCCATGCCACGAGGGGAAGAGCAAGGGAAAAACACCGGTTCAGATGCATGCAGGCCAGTATACGTACCGTGATTTGTCTTTGTATCGAACTTTCGATGGAGATGCCGGCAGTTGGAGATGCCCCCGGAACTACTCGTTTTCCAGCGTGCAATCCACCACAAAGCGCCCGATCTGCAGCATGGCCTTGCTGCCCGGCTCCGGCTGCCAGATGCGTAGTGACTCCACGCGCGTTCCCGACTGCAGCCGATGTGCCTCGACATTGCCCAACAGCCTGCCGGAGACAGCCTCATGCACATGGATCCGGATATCGTCGCCATCGCGTTCCCAGCCGAAGATGTACTGCCCGGGAGCCAGCGCAAGGCTGCCCATCTTCATCGGAGTCTGCACCAGCAGGTAGTGGGAGTATTTGCCATCGGCCGAGTAGCCGGCCGTGATCAGCACCACTCCGGCAATGTAATGTCCGTTGCCGTCCGTGATGCCGCTTGCTGTCCGCATCTCGGTCTCGATGTGTTCCTTTTCCACTGGCGCGCGCAGCGGCAGCACGGCGCTCAACTCGGCATCCGTCGCCTTGCGCCAGCCGTGGTGTGCGTTGGCCGACGCCATGGGAGCCATCCAGCCTGCCATCAGGCCTCCCAGCAGGGCCAGCGCCAGTAGAATCCGTTTCATCGACGAAGATCTCCCGTGGAATCCAGTTGCACCAGTCCGCGCTGGATTGCGGCTGTCGCAGCCTGTGTCCTGTCTGAGACGCCAAGCTTGCCCAGCAGGCTGTTGATATGAGTCTTCACCGTTGCCTCGCTGATGTCCAGCTCCACGCCAATCTCCTTGTTGCTCTTTCCGCGTACGATCTGCTCCAGCACATCCTGCTCCCGATGCGTCAGCTCCTCGGCGCCCATTCGTTCCGCCAGCTTCTGCGCGATCACCGGAGGGATGCAGGACTTGCCTGCGTGGACCTGGCGAATCGTGGAGACCAGCACGTCTGCCGTCATGCCCTTCAGCAGATAGGCGCGCGCACCGGCCTGCAGTGCCCGATAGATATCCTCGTCTCCGTCAAAGGTGGTCAGCACGATAAACCGGGCATAGGCCTCGCGTCGGCGGATCATCTGGATCACCTCCACGCCGCTGCGCCGTGGAAGCCGAAGATCAATCAAAGTAATATCGGGTCGCAGGCTGTTCCACTGTGCCACGGCCGCCTCGCCGTCCGCTGCCTCGCCCACCACCTGCATCCCGTCCACCACGCTCAGCAGCGCGGCCAGCCCCTGTCGAACGACGTGATGATCTTCCACAATCAAAATGCGTATCGGATGATTCACAATGCACTCCTTGGCACGTCTCGTGAGGAATCTGGCGTGCGGCCGGAAGTGGCTGTGGCAAGTTCCACTCGAATCGTGGTCCCCTTGCCTGGCTCGCTCAGAATCTCCATCTTCGCCCCCATCCCCTCGGCGCGTTCCTGCATGCCTGTCAGTCCATAGTGCCCGGCCGGTGAGAGTGGAACTCTGCCTTGCAGCGTAGCCGGAAACCCTTGCCCATCGTCTGTGATGGTCAGCACAACTGTGCTCTCATCGTACTCCAGCCGCAGGGCCAGATGCTGCGCCCGGGCGTGCTTCTGCACATTCTGCACGGCCTCCTGCGCAATCCGCAGCAGCTCATCCTCCACCTCCGGCCGAAGCACGCGCGTGGCGCCGTGAATATCCACGGTCGTCTGCAGGGCTTTGTCCGCCTTCTCGGCCAGCCGTTTGAGCCGGACAGGCAGCGTCTGCTCGCGCGCGTCCTGGGATCGCAGCGCCCAGATGGACCGGCGTGCGTCCTCCAGCCCATCCCGCACCAGAGACTTCAGGTTTTGCAGTTGTTGTGCCGCGGCCTCCACGCGCTGCCGCTTCACCAGCTCGTCCAGCACCTCCAGCTGCACGGAGACGCCCACGTATCCCTGCGCCAGCGTATCGTGAATCTCCCGCGCAATCCGGTTGCGCTCGGCCATGATGGCTTCAAAGCTCTGTCGCGTCAGGTAGAGCCGCCAGCGCAGGATCAGCAGCACCAGCGCTGCCAGCGCCAGAATCAATCCCAGGTAGAACCATATCGTCTGGTAGAAATGGGGTTCCAGCTGAAAGGCGATCTGCGTCTCGGTCCACGGGCCGCCCAGTTGCGGATCGCCGCGATAGGCCCGCACGCGAAAGAGGTAGCTGCCCGGCGGAATATTCGTGTAGTAGGCATTCCGGCGATTGCCGGCAAGGGTCCATCTCCGGTCAAACCCCTCCAGCTTGTAGGTATACTGCACGCTCTGCGGCATCGCGTAACTCAGCCCCGCATAGTCGAATTCAAAGCGCAGATGTCCGGCGCCAATCCTGTCCATTCCGGCATCCATCGGCATGGCCACATCATCCACTGAAAAGCGCTCTATCACGATCGGCGGCGGGGACAGCATCGCAGGAAACTGCTGCGGCCTGACGGAAACCAGTCCGCGCGGAGTGCTGAACCACAGTCGTCCGTCGCTGGTCTCCACCGTTGTCGGATGGCTGTTGCTGCTCATTTCCCGACTCCGCAGTCCGTCGCTGGTCGTAAAGTGCTCCAGCTCGATTGCCTGCAGGGAAGTCTCCTGCCGGCTGCGCATGGCGTCGGCGATGGCATCGGCCCGGACGCGATACAGTCCGGTGTCGGAGGTCATCCAGAGGTAGCCGCTCCCGTCGGCAATCAGGCCGTGGATCGTCGCCGGAAGCTGTGAGCGGAACGAGACTGGCAGGCTATGGAACTGCTCATTCTCCCACAGGCTCAGTCCGCCGCCCTGTGTGCCCACCCACATCCTGCCGCCGTCTGCCGCCAGGGCTGTGATCACATTTCCGGAAAGCCCATCCGCCTGCGTGTAGTTGCGGATCGCCCCATGAACGCCACAGCCGGAGACGCTGGGCTGCAGCCGGGTCAACCCATGAAAGGTGGCAATCCACAATCCGCCGCTGCCATCCTCCGCCATGGCTCCGATCATGTCGCTGCCCAGCCCGTCGGCTCTCGTCCAGGTATGAATCTGGCGCGAGAGCGCGTCGGTCTCTGCTGCCGGATTCAGGCAGGAGAGACCGTGTCGGGTGCCAATCCAAACCATCTGATTCTTCGCCACGTAGACCGAGCGAATAAAGTCGTCCGGCAGATTGTCTCCGCCCGCAATCGTCGTTACGGATTGGCCCTGCACCCGGCTCAAGCCGTCCGGAGTGCCAACCCAAACCGATCCATCCGCCGCCGCGGCCAGCGCCAGCACCACATTGCTCGGCAGCCCGTTGCGCGTCGTCATCACCCGGCCATGCCCGGACTCCAGCGGGGGCAGCACGTTCAATCCACCGTCCCGCGTCCCCACCCACAGCGCGCGATGACTGTCTTCCACAATCGCAGTGGTTTCGGCGGCGCTCAGCCCATCGCTTTCGTCCAGAAAGTGAAAGCGTGCATCGCGCAGAATGTAAAGTCCTCCGGTTTCCGTGCCCAGCCAGAGCGAGCCTTCGCGATCCTCGAGGATCGACAGAACCGCTTCATGGGCAATGGGATTCCGCTCCGGCATTCGCTCCAGAACCCCCTGAAACCAGCGAACCAGCCCCCGATTCGTGCCAATCCACAGTCCGCCTTCCCGGTCGGCATAGACCGTCTCAATCCGGGTTCCCGGCAGCTCCACTCCACAGCGATACTGTGCCTCCACGCGATAGCTGTGCTCGGTTCCGTGACCGGTGGTTGGATGCAGGATGGCAAACCAGTCGGTACCTGCCAGCGCCAGCGTCTCCCCATTCACTTCCACAGCGTGCTGCACGCCTGCATGGAATGCCCCATGATCGACAGGCACGGCAACCGCACGCCCGGACTCGATGCGCTCCAGCGAGGAGCCGTAGGAGACCAGCAGCGCCTGTTGGGTGTCTGTCGGCACGGAAACATCCATCGTCGACTGCGAGTGAAGGATCGTCTGCCACGCGCCGGAGCTCCAGCGCAGCAGCGCATGGGTCGTGGCAACCCACAGCGAATCCTGCCGGGAAAAGATCGCCGTAATCTCGCCGCTGCCGGCGGGAGTGGAAATCGGCTCCAATCGCCTGCCGTCCTGGCTGCGCGAGAGTCCGCCATCGGTCCAGACCCAGAGCCCATCGGCTGCAGTGGCCACCAGGGCATGCACCTGGCTTCCCGGCAGTCCCTCGCTTCGCCCCAGTCTCCGCGCTGTCCCATTCTTCCAGCGCACCAGTCCGTCATTGGTGCCAATCCACAGGCCTGTCAACCCATTCGGCTCACTGCCTGCCGGAATCTCCAGCAGCGCGTCAATCTCCGCATCGGGAAAATTGGGGGTCGTCGTCTGATTCAGCAGCAGAAAACGGCTGCCATCAAACCGCGCCAATCCCAGCTCCGTGCCAATCCAAAGGAATCCGTCAGGAGACTGGTAGAGTGCAGTTACGGTGTTCTGCGGCAGGCCATTCTCGACCGTCCAGTTCTGGGTGCCCAGATCCTTCAGGGAGCTTGTCGGCTGCACTGCGGCCAACTGCCGACACACCATCAGCAGTCCAAGTGCAATCCACCACCAGGCGCACTTGCCACGACCGGGTTGGAGTGCGGGAAATGGCATCCTCTGCAGTCGATCATGCGCTCCCGTCCGGAGGCAACCGGAATCGTGCTTCCTGTGGGATTTGCCGTCCATTCTCCATCGAATGGATGAGAAAATTCTGCGTATCCCTGCCGAAGACAGCTCCTCTGCCGTCCGCTACTCTAGTTTTGACATGTGATCTTTGAGTGGCGACGGGTTTCCTGGCCCGTCGCCCTTTCGTTTTCCAGCGTCTCTCCGGGCGGCGATACACTAGCCTTGGAGGTTCTTCATGAACGAAACTCACGATCTCGATCTGGCATCCAATGTCGGATTTACCGCTCCCAACGGACCTTTCATCACCACCGGCGATCTGCACATTGAAACCCTGGATGGGCAGAAGCTGACCCAGCCCAAGGCATCCTTCTGCCGTTGCGGCGCCTCGGCCAAAAAGCCCTTCTGCGATGGCGCGCACCGGACGGCCGGATTTGTCGATGCCGGAGAAGCTGTTCCTGCCGCGACCATCGAAGCTCCCGCTCCGGCGGCTCCGCTTCAGGTCACGCTCATTCCCAACGGTCCGCTCATCGCCTCCGGTCCGCTCACGGTCCAGAATGCCCAGAAGCAGACCATTGCCAACAACACCACGACCGCTGTCTGCCGCTGCGGCGCCTCCGCCAACAAGCCCTACTGCGACGGCAGCCACAACCGCGTCGGCTTCCAGGGCTGAGCACAGACCACTCCGCAGCGGGAAGGGAAGCATGCCGTATCTGAATCGCGCAGATGCCCGGATCGCCTACCAGCTGGAAGGCGATTCCAGAAGCCCGATCCTGGCGCTGGCCCATTCGCTCGGCGTCAACCAGTCCATGTGGCAGCCGCTGCTTCCTTTGCTGCTGCCAGACTGGCAGGTGCTCCGCTTCGATCTTCGCGGCCACGGGGCCTCCTCGGTCACGCCAGCGCCACTTTCCGTTGAAACTCTGGGCCAGGATCTGCTGGCTCTGGCCGATCATCTTGGCTTGTCGCAATTCTCCTTTTGCGGTGTCTCGCTTGGCGGGCTCATCGGCCAGTGGCTTGGCATCCATGCTGCGCCCAGGATTCGCCAGCTTTATCTGGCCAACACCGCGATGAAGTTCGGCGAAGCCTCGGCGTGGAATGCCCGCATCGAACTGGTCTCCGCCGAGGGGCTTGCTCCGGTGGTTGCAGGAACGCTGCAGCGATGGTTCACCCCGGAATTTCTTGCCTCCCAACCGGCGCGCATCACTCCAGTTCGCCAGATGCTGGAGTCCTCCGATCCGCAGGGCTACATCGCCGGTTGCTCCGCTGTGCGGGATGCCGATTTTCGCGCCACTGCCTGCCGGATTGCCGCGCCCACGCTGGTGCTGGCCGGCTCGTCGGATCCGGTCTCCACGCCTGCCGATGGCCGCGCCCTTGCCGCGCAGATTCCCGGTGCCGGATATGTGGAACTCGCCGCCGCGCATCTGGCCTGCGTGGAAGTGCCGGACGCCTTTGCAGCGGCACTGCTGGGCTTTGCCAGCGCGGGATAATCCCCCGGCTTTATTCCACAGATTCATTCCGCTGCTGCCGCCGCTGTATACAGCAGGAATTGCGCTTCGGTATGATGGCCGTGTTCGCACCTGCCCTTGTCGGTGGGTGTCTTTTCACTCCTCCATAGTGGGTTGGAGTTGCATGCGTTACCGTGCCGTCCTCGCCGTCCTCACGCTCCTCGTTCTCCTGCAAACGGGCTCCGAATTGCAGCGCCCTGGCTGGGGCTCCACGCCTCCTGTCGCCGCATCGTCCGGTGCCGCTCCGGTGGCGGATCCGCCCTCGGCTTCCGGCTTTGCAGCCTGGCGTGCGGCCTACAGCGAGCAGATTCAAAAGACCTACAGCTATCCCTTTGGCAAGGGCAGCATCGCTTTGCCGGGCAATGCCCGCATCGAAGGCAACCAGTTTCTGCCGCCCAGCGCCTATCCGGATGCAGTCTACTGCGGCCACTGCCATCAGCAGGCCTATCATCAGTGGCGGCAAACCCTCCATGCCAATGCCTTCCGTTCCCCGTTCTACCGCAAGAGCGTCAATATCCTGCTCGCCACCAAGGGCATTGAATACGCCCGGCACTGTGACAGTTGCCACGATCCGGTGGGCATCTTTGCCGGAGCGCTCAACCCCGTCGCCCCCATGGATCGCTCCTTTGAGCACGATGCCGTCACCTGCATCGTCTGCCATTCCATCCAGTCCGTCGCCTCGCGGGAGGGCAATGGCAGCTATCTCCTCGGCGTTCCTGCCGTCATGGTGGACGCTGCCGGCAATCGCATCCCGGGGCGCGTTCCGGACGCTGAAATTCTGGCTCATCTCGATCGGCACTCCCGAGCCGTCATGCAGCCGCTCTACCATCAGGCGGAGTACTGCGCCGTCTGCCACAAGGCAAACTTCCCGCCGGTCCTGAACGACTACAAGTGGCTGCGCGCCTTCAGCGCCTTCGATGAGTGGCAGCAGTCCAAGTTCTCCCATCAGAACCCGCTCACCTTTTACTCCGCGCCGCAGAAGCAGTGCCAGGACTGCCACATGCCGCGCGCTGCGGCGGGACTGCCCGAGCCGGGAGCCAAAAACGGAAGTTTTGCCTCCCATCGCTGGCTCGCCGGGAACACTGCCGTGCCGTTCTACTACGGCTACGATGCGCAGCTGCAGAAGACCATTGCCTTCCTGCGCAGCGGCCAGTACCTGAACGTGGATATCTTCGGCCTGCTGGTGCATGCAGCGGACGATGCAGCCCACCCCGTGATGACTGCCGTGCAATCCACCGGCTCCCAGCATGCCGGCTCCCAGCATGCCGAGTCCCAGATTGCCAGCTCCCAAAGCTCGGACTCTGCAGACACCGGCTCCCAGGATGCCATGCATCTCATTGCGCCTCTCGGTACGCAGACTTTTGCCCTGCCATCCGGGCGCGTGGTCGATGTCTGGGTCGTCATCCAGAGCACCGGCGTTGGCCACTCGCTCATTCCCGAGGTTCGCGATCTCTATCAGGCCTGGGTTGCGTTCACCGCCACCGACGCCCAGGGTCGCATCCTCTATCGCAGCGGCTATCTCCGTCCCGATCAGTCGCTCGACCCCAGCGCACACAGCTTCACCAATCGTCCCGTCGATGTGACCGGCGAATTTGTGGACAATCACAAGGTTTGGGCCATCCACTCCAACGCCTACGACAACACCATCGCATCCGGCAGTTCCGCTCTCGTCCGGTATCGCTTCCGCATTCCGCAGCAACTCACCGGGACGCTGCATCTCACGGCCAGTGTCGACTATCGCCATCTGCGCGAGTCCTATCTTGACCATGTTCTCGGCAGCCAGCACCCGCCCTATCCGATGGTCGTGCTGGCGTCCCAGAGCCGCACTCTGTCCTTGGGCGGCAATGCGCCATCGGCTCCGTCTGCCACGGAAAATGAGTCGGAAAATCCCGTCTGGAAGCGCTGGAACAATCTCGGCATCGCGCTGCTTGACCAGCTCCAGTATCCGCAGGCCGAATACGCCTTCCAGCAGGTGCTCAGCCTTCGTCCGGACTACAAGGACGGCTGGATCAATCTCGGGCTTACCTACATCGACTGGGAGCGCTACGACAAGGCCCGCATGCCGCTGGAGAAGGCGTTGAGCCTCCACGCCCACGATGCGCGCGCCCTTTACTACCTGGCGCTCGTTGAGCGGCGTCAGCGCCACTCGCAGCGGGAGATTGCCGATCTGCTGGACGTTGTCGCGCAGTATCCGCAATGCCGGGATGCCCGCCGCGAACTCGGCATCTCCTACTACCAGCAGCACCATCCGCAGCAGGCCATCGCACAGTTCCGCGCTCTCCAGGCCATTGATCCGGACGACCTCGCGGCGCACTACAATCTCTCCATCCTGTATCGTCGCAGCGGGCAAAAGGAGCTGGCGCGCAAGGAAGCCGATCAGTACACCATCAAGCGCATCGACCCCGGCGCACCCACCTACTCCCTGGACTATCTGCGGCATCACCCGGAGATCTCCATCGAGAGCGATCCCTGGCATATTCACACGCAGAAGGCACTGGCCCAGCCCACAGCCTTGCATGCCGCCACCAGCTGCTCCCCTGCCACGGCAGGCAAACCCTGAAAAGAAGGGATCCCGGAAAGCAATCCTGAACGCAATCCCCCAAACGCAATCCATGATCCGGCAGGAGACTTCTTTGAACCGTCGTCGATTTCTCACATCGCTCAGTCGCACCGCGCTCGTCTACCCCTTGCAGGACCTGCTCGCATTTGCCCTGCCGCAGTCCAGCCCCGCACAGAGCGCGGCTCCGGCGAAGATCGGCCCGCAGGAGCGCTCCTACGATGCCGTTGCCGCGTCGCCGCCATCGGGCCCGAAGTCGCCCATCGAAGGAACTCCGCTCGGTCTCAGTTTTGTCGATGTTGCCGTCCAGTCCGGACTCAACGCCAAGACCATCTACGGCGGCCAGCTGCACAACAAATACCTGCTGGAAACCACCGGCTGCGGCGTCGCCTTCTATGACTACGATCAGGATGGCTGGATCGATCTCTTCTTCGTCAACGGCTGGCGGCTGGAGGGATTTCCGCATGGTCAGGAGCCGCATTGCAGGCTCTTCAAAAACAATCGCGACGGCACCTTTACCGACGTTTCCATCGGCTCCGGACTTGAGCTGAAGACAGGCTGGGGCCAGGCCTGCTGCATCGGCGACTATGACAATGATGGCCACGACGATCTATTCGTCACCTACTACGGCCAGAATGCGCTCTACCGCAATCTTGGCAACGGCAAATTCCTCAACGTCACCGAGCAGGCCGGACTGATCCAGCCCGGCCCCAAAATCCGCTGGAACACCGGCTGCACCTTCGTCGATTACGACCGCGATGGGCATCTCGACCTCTTCGTCGCCAACTACGTCGATCTGGATCTGAAAACCGCGCCGCTACCCGAGGATGGTCCCTGCACCTACAAGGGCGTGCTCGTCGCCTGCGGTCCGCCGGGCCTGCCGGGCGGCAAAAACATCCTCTACCACAACAACGGAAACGGCACCTTTACCGACGTCAGCGTTAAGGCCGGCATGGGAACGGCCATCGGAACCTATGGCCTCAGCGTTGCCGCCTCGGATCTGGACGGGGATGGCTGGCCCGACATCTACGTCGCCAATGATTCCGCCCCGGCCACGCTCTATCAGAATCAGAAGGACGGAACCTTCCGCGATATCGCCGTCGAATCCGGCGCCGCGCTGTCTGCTGAAGCCAAGCCGCAGGCCGGGATGGGCGTCTCCATCGGCGACTACAACCGGGACGGCACCTTCGACGTCGTGAAGACCAACTTCGCCGGAGACACCGACTCGCTCTACACCAATCTGGGCGATGCCAACTTCGAGGATCGCACCTACCCCGGAGGTCTTGGCGTCAACACCCGTCTGCTGGGCTGGGGCGTCGGCTTTTTCGATATGGACAACGACGGCTGGCCGGATATTCTCATGTCCAACGGCCACGTCTACCCGGAGGTCGATCTCACCAAATCCGATCTCCGCTACGCCGAACACAAATATCTCTACCGCAATCTGCGCAACGGACGCTTTGAGGAAGTTACCGACAAGGGTGGTCCGGGAATCCTGGAGAATGCGCCCGCGCGCGGCTGTGCCTTCGGCGACTTCGACAATGACGGCGATATCGACATCGTCGTCAACTGCATCAACTGGCGCCCGCAGTTGCTCCGCTGCGACTCCACGTGGAAGCGCAACTGGATCAAGATTCGCCTCGTCGGCACCAAGTCCAATCGCTCCGGCATCGGCAGCAAGGTCATCGTCACCGCGCAGACGGATCCCAAGGCTCCGCACCCACTCGTGCAGACCGACGAGCTGCGCAGCGGAGGGAGTTACTTTTCGCAGAATGATTCCCGCCTGCACTTCGGCCTGGATCAGGCAACCCGCGTCAGCCTGGTGGAGGTTCACTGGCTCAGCGGGCAGATCGATCGCTTCCGCGATCTGGAGGTGAATCAACTCCATGTCCTGCAGGAGGGCGGCAAGCTCCTGCAATCGGTGACGCTCACCCCGGCTCGCCCCGTGTCAACCAGCGGGAGCCACAGCGGATGAATCGCCATCGGACTGCCTGTCTGCTTGTACTTGCGTGCGCCTGCTCGGCGCTCACTGCGCAGTCTCCAGCGCCCGCGCAGCCCTCAACGCCTGCGCAGCCGTCAACGCCCGTGCAGCCGTCTGCAGCCTCAGCGCAGCAGCCTGCAGCCGTCTGTCCGTGGCTCACGCTGGGCACGGTCACGCGGCTCTTCCAGCAGCCAGCTGCCGTTGAACTGGAACAGGTCGCGGACACAAACAGCGGCCGTTGTCTCTTTCATGCGACCGAGGGAACAGGCGTCACCGCTCCCGCGCTCCGGCTCACGCTCAGCACCCATCCTGTGACCGGCTGCAGCGGCCATGCGCGGCCGTTGGCGGGAATTGGCAACCATGCCGAAGAGTGCGTCCTTGCTGGGGACACGCCCGCTACCGTTCGCATCGCCGGCCAGGTGCGCGATCACTGGTTTGTGCTGGACGCGATGGGATTGCCCGAAGCCAGCCTGCACAATCCCCCATCCCGCTGGGCTGAGGAGGCCACCCTGCCCACGCTGCTGGAACTGGCTGCCGAGCAGGTGGCAGACGACCTCTACTGAGCCTGCTGCGCCCGGCTCGCAAGCCGAGGCGCCTGGCGCAGCATCTCCTGCACCGGGCACTGCTCCGGCTGGCAGATCTCGCGCCTGGCCAGCAGATGCAGCGCGCGCTTGCGCTCCTCCGACAGGGCAAAGCACTCGAGAATCCGCTGCCGAATCTCGCCCACTGCATCCAGCCACTCGCCCATCCCGGGATCCAGCAGGGCGTCAATCTCTTCGCGCAGCCGTTGCGCCAGTGCCGGACTTTTCCCCGCGGTCGAAATCGCAATCTGCAACTCGCCGCGCCGCACCACCGAGGGGTAGAAAAAATCGCAATCCGGCGGATCGTCCACGGAGTTGCACAGAATCTGCCGTGCGCGCGCGGCTTCAGCTACGGCATGGTTCACCGCCTGGCGATCCGTACCCGTAATCACCAGAAACATCCCATCCAGATCGCTCTCTGCAAACTCGCGTTGGATCCAGCGAATCCTGCCCTCGGCCGCAGCCTGCTCCATCGATGCCTGCGCCTGCGGGGCCACCACCGTCACCGCGGCTCCTGCGCGCAGCAGGCTCTCCACCTTGGGCGCTGCAATGCTTCCGGCACCCACCACCAGGCAGGCCCGACCCTCCAGCTTCAGATACATCGGGAACATTTCCATCGCACAGCTCTCCTGTCCATCGTTGGAATACGGCTTCAGTCTGCGGCCATCGCGATTGCCTCGCCCACCAGCAGAATGGTCGGAGCCGGCAGCGGTTCGGCCTCTGCCAGTTCGCCCAGCCGCAGGCGCTTGGTCTGCTGCCCCGGCTGGCCGGCACAGGAGACCAGCAGCACCGGCGTCCCGGCACTCCAGCCCTTGTCCACCAGCTCCCGCTGCATTCCGGCATAGTCGCTGCCCGGCATGTATCGCGCCAGCGTCGTCGAGCGGTGCCCGTGCTGCTCGGCCTCTTCGCGCTCCTCGGCATGATGTCCAGACTCCAGCACCAGCCGCGATGCGCCTCCGCGATCCGTCATGGAAAAGCCCGCCGCCGCTGCTGCTGCCAGCGCCGCCGTCACTCCCGGAACCACGGCAAACGGAACCTCTGCCTGCCGCAGCGCGCGAATCTCTTCCCCGGCGCGACCAAAGATCAGCGGGTCGCCGCTCTTCAGCCGCACGACGATCCGTCCTGCCCTGGCCTGCGCAATCAGCATCGCATGAATCTCCTGCTGCGTGATCCGCTTGTGGCCGCAGCGCTTGCCCACGTTGATCACCTCTGCCGCAGCGCGCGCCTCGGCCAGCACCGCCTGGCTCACCAGATCATCGTGCAGAATCACATCCGCCGACTGCAGCAACTGCAGGGCCCGCCGCGTCAGCAGATCCGGATCGCCCGGTCCTGCCCCGGTCAAATACACCGTTCCGGGAAGAATCTTCATCTGGCAGCCTCCCTTTGCCTATTACTGCACTGCGTTCGCCGTCCTGCGATGGTCACTGCCCTCTCACGCACCGTGCTGCGAACGCTTTGCCACAATGCGCAGCACCGTTGCACCATCGGTGCTCTCCAGTTGAAAGGGGGTGGCCTGCGCCGGCACCGCGAGCGCTGTGTGCTCGGGCCATGGAATCTCCCGTCCATCCTGCCCGATCGCCGTCACTGAACCGGACTGACCGAAGAGATAACTCAGGCTCACCTGCGTCTCCTTAGCGGCAAGTGCATCTCCGGATACCATCCCGTGTATCTGCATCCGTTCGATGCGGAAGTAGGCGCAGTCCACCAGAATCTCGCGATCCTCCAGCGCCAGCACCGGAACCTTCCCGGCCTCGGTGGTCAGCTTCAGCGCCTCCAGCGACTCACGAATATGCAACGCACGCGGCCTGCCGTAGTCATACAGCCGATAGGTCACATCGCTGTTCTGCTGCGTTTCCAGCAGCACGGCTCCGGGCCAGATGGCGTGCACCGTGCCCGCATCCACAAAAATCATTTCGCCGGCCGCCACCGGCAGCACGTTCAGCAGCTCTTCCAGCGTGTGATCCTGCAGGCTGGCCTCAATCGCCTCCAGGCTCACTCCCGCCTTCAGCCCGCAGGCCACCTCTGCACCGGGAGCAGCCTCCAGCGCATACCAGCACTCCGTCTTGCCGCGCGGCTGCCCTTGTCGCTGCGCCAGCGTATCGTCCGGATGCACCTGGACACTCAGCTTCTCCTGTGCAAACAGAATCTTGATCAGCAGCGGCGATCCATGGCCATCGTTGCCGCTGCCCAGCATCGCCTCTGCCTGCGCGCTACAAATCGCCTGCAGGCTCTGCCCCTGCAGCGGACCGCTGTGGGCCGTGCATGCGTCGCCGCTCAGCCAGACCTCCCCGATCGGCTCGGTCAAAGCCGCATTTGGAAACCACGGGGCAAGATTGCGCGTGCCCCAGATGCGGGAAACCATCTGTGGCTCCAGCGCAAAGGGAGGGAGGGAAGGCATGGGTTGGCTCATTTCACCAGTGTATGACCATCGTCGGGCAGAGCGCGCGGCCATCCCTCAGCCTTATGCAACAGAAAAGCCGCCGGAGCGATTCTCTGCTCCGGCGGCTGGACTTGCATGGATTGGCTGTCAGCGGTGGGCGCCACCACCCCCGTGCATGCCGCCACCCACATGGGCCACGCCGCCGCCACCAAATCCGCCGCGGCCATAGTACCCTCCGCGTCCAAAGTAGCCTCCGCGCCCATAGTATCCACCACGGTAGAAGCCACCATAGAAGCCGCCATACCAGGGCGGAAAGAACCCAAACCCAAACGGGCTCCAGAACGGATCCATGCCGATATAGGTGAATCCAAATCCATACGGATTCCAGAACCAGCCCGGCGCAAAGCCGGCCATATCGGCATAGTCCGGTGCCAGTTGATTGTTGGCCTCAGCCAGATACTGCGACCGCAGCTTGCTCCAGTGATAGAGCTGGTCCTGCTTGGCCGTGGGGTTGAATTCCGCCGGCTTGGCCTTCAGGTTGTCGCTCAGCGCCAGTTCATGACTGCCTTTCACCAGGTTGTACTTGTCGTTGCCCAGGTTCACGGCCACCTTGCCCTTGTACACCATGGCCGTGGGACTGGTCGCATCAAATTCATAGAAGCCGGTTTGCAGCATCTGCGAACGAACCCCGTTCACCAGCACTTCCAGATCGTTTTCATTGTGGATCTCATCCACTTCCACTGAGGCCTTGCCCTGCACCAGCGATACCTGCGTCTGCAGCAGC
>JAJZGG010000003.1:65279-82282 GCA_021804965.1 Acidobacteriota bacterium | reverse complement strand
TCCTCACCTGTGGGGCCGCCACAGCCTTCGGACTCCGCCTCGTCTGGCCGGATTTTCCCTCGCAACGCCATCCACCCCAGAAGTGGGAACAGGCCCTAGCCCATGCTACGTGTTGGACTCACCGGCGGCCTGGGCAGCGGCAAAAGCACCGTTGCTGCGCATCTGCGCACTCTGGGGGCGCACGTCATCGAAGCCGATGAGCTTGGCCGCGCCCTGATGCAACCCGGTCAGCCGGTGTACGACGCCATCGTGACGCACTTTGGTCCGGGTGTTGTCCGCCCTGACGGCCAGCTGGACCGCGCCGAGCTTGCCCGTCTTGCATTCACCCACAATCGCCTCGACGAGTTGAATGCCATCGTGCACCCTGCCGTGATTGAAGCGCAGCAGAAATGGGCACAATCGATCTTTGCATCCGATCCGACTGCGGTTACGGTCGTAGAGTCTGCGCTGATCTTTGAGGTGGAACGAGATGCCCGTCTGCGTGGGGAAACAGAGGGCGTATTGTCCAGCTGGCGTCGCCGCTTTGACTGCGTCCTGCTGGTGACGGCTCCGGAATCGCTGCGCCTGCAGCGCTATGTGGCCCGCATGACCGGCGGGGGCTGGAGTGAGCAGGTTGCCGCCGATGCCCGGGCGCGGATCGAGCGGCAGATGAGCGATGCGGAAAAGTGTGCGCTCGCCGATTTCGTGCTGGTGAACGATGGCTCCCGCGAACAGCTCCTGGCGCATACCGATGCGATTTGGAGTGAACTGCTCAAGAGAAGCCGGGCGAGACAGGTTGAAACACAGGATGCCTTTCGAGCATCCAAAACATAGTCGCTTTTCGGACATTCCAGCGGAGCCTGCCCTGCTCGAGAGTTGAAAATAGAAGTGGCAGTACTTCGATCAGGCGTTCGGCTGCCGCGTATCCAACAAGACGAGGGAAAGACGACGATGCGTTTGCGACAACTCCTATTGGTAGCCTTGCTGGTGGGTGGATTCTGGTACTTCACCACACATCCTCCCCGCGAATTGGCGCGCTTGCTCCCCTCCGGTTCCGGCAGCTCTGCACTTCAGCTCACCGAGGCGCATGCCGCCCCGGCCTTCGATGCGGAAGAGCAGAACAACATCAGCGTCTACCGGCGCGTTCTGCCCTCGGTCGTCAACATCACGTCCACGGCCATGAAGTTTGATTTTTTCTATGGCCAGGTGCCGCAGCAGGGACAGGGATCGGGCTTCATTCTGGACAAGGCCGGTCACGTCCTGACCAACTTCCATGTCATCGCGGATGCCAACAGGATTGAGGTCATGCTCAGCGACAAGCGCCACTACAAGGCGAAAATTGTCGGCTATGATCGCACGCACGATCTGGCACTGCTGCAGATCGATGCGCCCAATCTGCAGCCGGTCACCCTTGCCGACTCAAGCGGACTGGTGGTTGGCCAGAAGGTGTATGCCATCGGGAATCCATTCGGGCTGAGCGGGACCATGACCCAGGGCATCATCAGCTCCATCCGCTCCATCCGCGGGCCCCAGGGTGCACCGATTGAGGATGCCATCCAGACCGATGCCGCCATCAATCCGGGCAACTCCGGTGGTCCGTTGCTGAACTCGCGCGGAGACGTGATTGGCATCAATTCGCTGATTGCCACCGGCGGCGCCGAGCAGAGTTCCGGCATCGGCTTTGCCATCCCCATCAACACGGCCAAAGCTGTGCTGGGTGACCTGATGCGCTACGGCCGTGTCCGGCGTCCCACGTTGGGCATCGTCTCCCTTGGCATCGGCCCGGATCTCGCCGACCAGTTGGGACTTCCAGTGGAAGCCGGCGTTCTCGTCCAGCGCGTCGTTCCGGGGGGAGCGGCGGATCGGGCAGGCATACGCGGCGGCAACGAGCAGGCCTATCTGGGGAATATGCCCATTATTCTTGGCGGCGATCTGATTGTTGCCATTGACGGCAAGCCAGTCTCGGATACGGCCGACATCAGCTCCATTCTGGAGCATCATCAGCCCGGCGACAGCGTTTCCGTCACCTTCTATCGTGGCCGCCACAAACACACGGTCCAACTCCAGCTCAGTGAAGGGCAGCAGGTCAACACGTAGTTTCTGCGCCTGGCGGGCTTGGCCGAATCGCTTCCGCGGGATCGCATCCGCGAAGATCGGCTGAGCCTGCACCCTCGTTGCGGCAGCAGTTCCCGCTGCGGCTCCGCATGCACGATTTGGTCCCAGCGCTCTGCCGCGATACCCTTATAGGCATAAAGCTTCCATCCCAACTGAGGTAGATTGATGCCGTCATATCAGTACGAAACTCTGGCCGTGCATGCTGGTCAGCACCCGGATCCGCTCACCGGAGCCGTCAATGTCCCGCTATATCTCTCTTCCACCTTTGAACTGACCGGCATTGGCACGGACAAGGGTTGGGATTATTCCCGTGCCGGCAACCCGACGCGCGATCGTCTGGAGTTGGCTCTGGCTGCGCTGGAATCGAACGGACGACCCGGCGTCAAGGGCTTCGCCTTTGCCACGGGCATGGCTGCCATCTCGGCGCTTCTGGCCCATCTGCATTCCGGGGACCATCTCATCTGTTCCCACAACGTGTATGGCGGCACGGCCCGGCTGTTGGACCAGATCATCAGCCACTACGGCATTGCCATCCAGTATGTGGATATGGGCAACCTCGACGCGCTTCGCGCCGCCATCCGTCCCAATACCAAGCTCATCTACTGCGAGACTCCGAGCAATCCGCTCATGCAGCTGACGGATATTCGCGCCGTTGCGGAGATTGCTCACGCCCATGGCATTGAGGTCAGCGTCGATAACACCTTCCTGTCCCCGATGCTGCAGAGCCCGCTCGATCTGGGCGCAGACATTGTGATGCACTCCACCACGAAGTTCCTCAACGGACATTCGGATGGCCTGGGCGGTGCGCTCATCACCACCACGCAGCAGCAGGCAGAGCGCACTCTGCTGGTGCAGAAGGCCGTCGGAGCCACGCTTTCCCCGCTCGAGTGCTTCCTGATCCTGCGCGGCATCAAAACCCTGCCCCTGCGCATGCGTCAGCACGAAGAGAACGGGCGCGCCATTGCCGCATGGCTGGCCACCCACCCCAAGGTGAAGCAGGTCAACTATCCCGGCCTTGCCACGCACCCGCAGCATGCCCTGGCCGTGCGCCAGCAGAAGGGTTTTGGTTCCATGATGAGCATCGATCTGGGCTCGGTGGAGGCTGCGCGCAGATTTCTCGCCGCCATCCAGATCTTCCTGAACGCGGAGTCCCTCGGCGGCGTGGAATCCCTTGCCTCGCACTCGTCCACCACAACCCACGCTGCGCTCAGCCCGGAGCGCAAGCTGGAGATGGGCATTACCGAGGGTCTGGTCCGGCTGTCCATCGGCATTGAGCATAAGGACGACCTGATTGCCGATCTCGATCAGGCTCTGGCCGCGATTGGATAACTCTTCCCGTAGAAACCGGCCTGCGGTTGTCTGCTGCTTTGGCGGATAGCCTCAGGCCGGTTTGTTCGGTTCGTTCCACTCCACGGTGATGGAGCGGCTCTCCGGTCCGGTGCTTGCAATCTGAATGCTGCCATCGGCCAGTTCCTGAATCAGGCGAAACTTCTCGCCCCACTCCACAAGAATCAGCGTGTCTTCGGTCATCCAGTCGTGAATGCCGAGCGAGGATACCTGCCGCTCATCCTCCAGCCGGTACAGGTCCAGATGCAGCACGGTCACGGCCCGCCCGTCCCACCATCCCTCATACGAGTGCACCAGGGAGAATGTGGGACTGGTGACAGCGTCCTCGTCCTCGGCCTGCAACGCCTGCACAATGCCCTTGACCAGGGTTGTCTTACCCGCACCCAGATCCCCGCTCAGAATGAGCAGGCGCGGCGCAGGCAACAGGCCGGCAATCTCCGCGCCGATTGCGCGCGTTTCGGCATCCGAGGAGCTGGAAAAGACTCGCTTCACTGCCGGCTCTCCTTGCGTAGGCTCGCGTCCTGTTTATGCCGGATTGCATCCTGTGCGGCGCCTTGAAGCCAGGTCCACCCATCTGCATCGCGCAGCCGGATGGCCGCGGGCAGGCATTGCAGCATGTCGGTCGCCAGCATGGAGTGTTCCCCCCACTGCGCTGCCGCAAAGTCCCCGGCCAATCCGTGAAGATGGACTGCCGCTTCCACGGCATCTTTCGGTCGGGCAGGGAACTGCGCAAGCGCGGCTGCCACCATGCCGGTCAACACATCCCCGCTCCCACCCTTGGCCATGCCAGGATTTCCGGTCGTATTCACCGCAACGCTGCCATCCGGATGCGCCACCAGGGTGCGATGCCCCTTCAGAATCAATGTGACCTGATATTGCCGCGCAAAGCTGCGCGCCGTCGCCAGCCGATTGGCTTCCAGCTCGGCCACGCCAATTCCAGCAAGCCGCGCCATCTCTCCCGGATGCGGAGTCAGAATCCACTGTTTCCCGGCCATCTTCGAGGAGATTCTGGACAGATCCTGAGCCAGCAGATTCAGGCCATCGGCATCGATCACCACCGGCACCGTGCAGGCCTCCAGCAGTTCCCGGAAGATCTGTCGCGCCGCATCGCTGGTCCCCATCCCCGGCCCGATTGCCAGCACGGTTTTGCGTTCCAGCAGGGCCGCCGCATCGGACTCCAGTGGCAGGGACATCATCTCTGGCGCAAATCCGGCCACGGAATGGAGCAACGCAGCCGGAGCCGCAGCCGTCACCAGCCCTGCTCCCGTGCGCATGGCGGCCATGGCTGCCATGGCCACGGCGCCTGTCTTTCCTGCGCTGCCGCCGGCCACCAACACGTGTCCAAAGCTGCCCTTGTGCGCATTGGCTGCGCGTGGTGCCTCGAAGAGGGATTTTGCCGTGCCCGTCCAGTGCAGTTGTGTCTGGCTGCGCACCGCTTCGCGGGGAGATCCAATCGGAGCCACGATCACCGGATCAGACCATCGGCGCGTCAGTCCGTTGCCCAGCGCATGTGCCAGTTTGGGGACTGTAAAGGTCACCACGGCATCCGCAGGAGCCGCCTCCTCGGCAGACGTTGCATCCGCATTCCATCCGGAGGGCAGGTCCACGGCCAGTACGGGAGCATTCGCCCGGCCAAGCCAATCCACCGCCATGGCCGGTAATCCCCGCAATGCTGCCTGCAATCCGGTCCCGACGATCGCATCCACGATCAAATCCACATCCCGTTTGCTGGCCAGGAGTTCGCCAAGCTCTTCCGGAGTTCTGCAGACGGAGACGACCACCCCCGGCGTGGAAGCAAGCCCATTCCAGCAGTCTCGCACCTCCGCCCGCAAACCGGCTTCCTCGCCCAGCAGCACGAGGGAAACATCGTTTCCAGCCAGTGCCAGTTCCCGAGCCGCCACCATGCCATCGCCGCCATTGTGTCCGCGCCCGCACAGCACCAGGATCCGTTTCCGGCCGGGAAAGCTTTTCCGTGCGAACAGTGCCACGGCACGGCCTGCAGCCAGCATCAGCCGGCTCATGGACACGCCGAATTGCTCGCTGGTCAGGCGATCACAGGCGGACATCTCCTCTGCGGTCAGGATCTGCATCGAATCCATGCTAGCCTGTCTGCCATGCAGAAACAACGAGGCGAAGCTGCGCTGGCAGCTTCGCCTCGTTGGTAATTGGTTGCGCTTCGGCTCAGTGAATCTCCACCGTCGGCTCCACGCTCAGGCCGGGTCGCAGCAGATGGTTGCCGTCCTCGTCCTTCAAGTCGGTAAAGTCGATGCGTACCGGAACACGCTGGACCACCTTCACATAGTTGCCGGTGGCATTCTCCGGCGGGAACAGGGAGAGAACCGATCCGGTAGCTCCGCCAATCTGGGTTACGCGCCCGGCGTAGGTCTTGCCGGTGGCATCCACATCAATCTCCACCTTCTGCCCGGGACGGATATGCCGGAGTTGGGTCTCCTTGAAGTTCGCCGTCACCCACAGATCATCGAGCGAAACCAGCGTCATCAGATTCTGCCCCACGGAGACATTCTGGTTGATCTCCAGACTCTTGCGGGTGATGATGCCGTTCACCGGAGCCACGATCCGGGTGTAGCTCAGGTTCAGCTTGGCCTGCTCCAACTGGGCCTTGGCTGCCTCCACCTGGGCCATTGCCTGGCGGGCACGGGCATTCTGGGCTTCGATCTGCTGCGGTGCGGTCTGCGCATAGTGCAGCATGGCCTGCGCCTGTGTCTCATGATCGTGGGCAATCTTGACGGCGGACTGTGCTGCCTGTTCGCCGGCCAGGGCATTGGCCAGCGCAGCCTTGGTGGCATCGGCTGCGGAGACCGCAGCGTCAAACTGCTGCTTGCTGATCACATCCTTGGCCACCAGCGGCCGATACCGCTCCAGGTCGGACTGGGCTTTGAAGTTGTTGGCCCGCGCTTCGGACACGCGTGCTTGAGCAGCGATCAGTTGGTGTTCGGCCTGCTGCACCGTGGCAGAGGCTCCGCTCACGTCGGCATTGGCCGAACGCAGGTTGCTGCCGGTGTTCACCGTGGTGATGGGCACAGTGACTTTGGCCGCCTGTGCTGCTGCCTCTGCACTGGCCACGGCTGCCTCCGCGTTTTGCACGGCAACTTCAAAGTCACGCGGATCCAGCTCTGCGATCACCGTTCCCTTGGTGACATATTGATTTTCATCCACATTGACGTGGATCACCTGGCCGGCAATGCGGGAGCTGATCTGGATCAGGTGTCCGTTGATCTGCGCGTCATCGGTGTCCTCCACCAAGGTGGAGCGCCAGTAGAAGAAACCGCCGCCCACTACCAAAAGTGCCAGCACGATTCCGGCGATCATCCGCTTGCGGCCAGTCGCGCCGCTTTGTCCGTTTTCATTCGCCCCGGTTGTTGTCGCGTCCGCCACGTTTACTTTCCTCCGAGATACTCTTTGTAGTTCTGCGCCATGCCCATCGAACGGGCCAGATTCAACTTGGCCACGTTGTGCTGGTAAAGGCTGTTGATATAGCTGCTGTCGGCCTGGGCCACGGATTGCTGGGCCTGAGTCACCGCCAGATTGTCGCTTACGCCGGCACTGTAGCGCTGCTGAGCATCCGAAAGCTCTTCCTGTGCCAGTTTTCTGTTGGAATCCGCCACGCCCACCTGCTTTTCCGTGGAGGCGATATCGAGAAGCGCATCCCGGATATCGGCTTCAATCTGTGCATCCAGATCGCTTTGCCGGGCCTTCTGCTGGTCCAGTTGCGACTGCGCCATCTGGGCTTCGCCGCGAAATTCAGCTTCTTTGAAGATCGGAATGGTCAGGGTCCCGCTGGCATCGCCGGTGCCGTGCGAGTGATTCAAATTCACGCCGATATCGCCATAGTCCGCATTGATCTTCACGGTCGGGAGCCGATCCGCTGTGGCGGCCTTGCGCTGCTCCACCATGGACGCGGTGGTCTCTGCCGAAGCCTGCCGATCCTTGCGCGTTGCCAGCGCCTGGCGAATCTCATTCTGCACATCCGGCTGGTCAAAGGCGGAGTAGGGGATCGAATCCGCAACGGAGTAGGACTGGTCCAGCGGCAGGCCAATCGCGCGTGCCAGAGCAAGCTTGTCCTTCACCAGCCGGTTTTCCACCACGATCAACTGCTGCTGATGCGTCTGGTAGTCCACCTGTGCCCGCAGCACGTCGAGCTTCGGCGCTGTACCGGCATCATGTCGCGCTTTCGCCTGGTCCAGGGATGTCTTTGAGGTTGCCAGCTCCGCTTGCGTGGACTCCACTTCGGACTGGTCGGCCACGACCATCAGATACGCATTGCCAACCGTCAGAATCACCATCTGCCGAGCATCGTCGGCCGTCAGCCTGCCGGCCTGGAAGTCATGCTTGGCTGCCAGATAACGGTGCAGCGAAGTCAGGCTCACCGCCGTCCAGCTCAGGTTTGCGCGCAGATCGGTGTAGCCAAAAGGTCCAATAATGGTCGGGAATCCGGGAACACGCAGACCCTCTGCCGCCAGATCGGTCTGCATCAGGTTTTCGCTCAGATTGCCATCCACCTTCGGCAGCAGAGCCTGCAACTGCTCCAGTTGCTGCCCGTGCAGGGTTGCCGTCTGCGTCTGGCTCAGCAACAGCCCCAGATTCTGGCGCAATCCGCGTGCAATGGCATCTTCCAGCGTCAGTGCAATGGTTCCCGACTCCGCCTTGCCGGCAGGAACACCGCCATGAAAGTCCTGCACAGTTGCCGGACCAATCTGCGGTGGATTCGCCTGCGAAAGGGCAGCTTTGCCACCGGCAATCACCAGACACACCATCAGGGCTTTCGAGATTTTGATTCGATTCATTGTATGGATATTCCGTTTGGGCGCTTTGTACAAAGCCGCTGCCCATTCATGATTCCGCAGTGTATGGATGCGCTAACTGGTCGGAAGTTTCGGAAACATGAACAGGAGATTCCCGATTGCAACAGGAATCCCTGTCTGCTGAATCCTGCCGGACAGTCCCGGGACCATTCTCCGAGCCTGCATCCTCGGAAGCGATTACCGCTCCGAGGAGTCCTGAAGCAGCTGGGAGGCCAGCGAGCAGAGTGCCTGCCGGAAGACGCTGCGAACTGCATCCGTCATCCATCCCTGAGCGGCTTTGCCGCCATGCAGCGCCAACAGGCCGGCGACCTCCGGCGTGGAGAGTCCACCCACGGCACGCAGGACAAAGATGGTTCGTTCGGCCACCGAAAGTCCCTCCAGCCACAGCCGCAAATGCCCCCGATCCGGCCCGCTCAGCAATTTCTCCAGCTCCTGGGCGGAGACTCCGGCGGCATCCAGATCGTCGTCGCCAATGCAGTTCGGTGGGCCGGATTCGCCGGAAGGAGCTGCAAGCGCATCGGCGTCGCGCTCACCCAGGTACTCAATCACAGCAGTTGCCATGGAGACACGGGCGCTGTGCAAGGACTGATCCGAGCAGGTCGGGAGTTCTGCGGTGGTAATCGCGCGTTCCACCAGGTTCACCGTTGTTTCGCCTTCACCCAGGAGCATGGCTCCCAGGCGATACAAATCCCCGGCTACGACATGCAGCAACTCTGTGCCGCTTTGCGACTCGTCCATCTTCGGCATGACTGGCTCCTCTTTGTATCGTCTATCCCGTTGTGGAAACGCGTCAAATGCGCGAAGGCTCCCTGTGAATTCTGGCGAGTGGCACCCAGATCGCATCAAGGCAGCGCCTGACCCGTGCCGGGACAGTGTCCTCCGTTCATTTTTCTTCGCACTTTCACGCAAGCAACTTCTACCCTAGGATATGGTTCTGAGAATCCGGGGAGCGAGTTTCCTGGCCTGTTGCCAACCCCCTGATTCCGTCTGATTCCGCTTCGGATGCCAGTAGAACTGAGCCGGACGAATCGGATTCCATTCAGACGATTCTGTTTTGCAGGGAAAGGACACGCCAAGATGGCGACATCGACGGGAAAGACTGCAAGCCCCAAGTCCGCCGTACGTCCGGCGCGACGCAAGGCGAAGTCTGTTGCAGATTCACCCTTGACCACGCCTCAGGAGGGCCTCGACGAACCACTGTTTGTCGCCCGCGACCGATCCTGGATCCAGTTCAACCGCCGAGTCCTCGAGGAGGCTCTTGATCCTGCCAACCCCCTGCTGGAGCGCGTCAAGTTTCTTGCCATCACGGCCAGCAATCTGGATGAGTACATCGAAATTCGCCTTGCGGGTCTGCTCCAGCGAAATGAGGATGGCCCTTCCGAGCCTGGCTATGATGGCCTGTTGCCGGCTCAGTCGCTGCAGATTCTGAATCAGGAAATCCATGCGTTTGTTGCGGATCAGTATGCATGCTGGAACAAGGTACTGCTGCCGGCGCTCGACCAGCAGCGCATCCGGCTGCTCCCCTGGAAGCGGCTGACAACGGCGCAACGCAGGCAGATGCAGGACTACTTCCGCTCCGAGGTGGACCCGTTACTGACGCCCATCACCATCGATCCGGCACACCCATTTCCGCGCGTGCTCAACCGGGCGCTTTGCCTGGCCGTACTGCTCCGGCCCAAGCGTCGCCGGGGTGGGCCCGCTGTGCTGGGAGTCATCACGGTTCCCCGGGCGCTTCCGCGCTTTATCCGGCTCTCCGGCGCGGCAGAATGCGACCTCCTGCTGATGCAGGATCTGATCGCCCGCCATTTGCAGCCGATGTATCGGGGATACGAAATATTGGCAAGCGCCGCCTTTCGCGTGACCCGGAACTCCAATCTCTACTTCGAGGAGGAAGAGACGCGATCCCTGCTGGAGTCGGTCCGCAGCGAACTCCACAATCGACGCAAAGGGGACGCCGTCCGGTTGGAGATTGTCTCCGATGCCCATCCGGAGATTCTGGAGCGGTTGCGCGTCAACTTTGAGCTTGATTCCGATCAGGTGTTTTTCTGCGAAGGCCCGGTCAATCTGGCTCGTACCATGTTTTTACATGACGAGATTGATCGTCCGGATCTGAAATTTCCCTCCTTTACGCCGCGCAGTTTTCCGGTTTCCACTCAGGCAACACAGCTGTTTGCCAGTCTCAGGCAGCGCGACATGCTGCTGCACCATCCCTACGATTCCTACGACCCGGTGGTCGACTTTATCCGTCACGGTGCCGCCGATCCGCGCGTCGTGGCCATCAAGCAGACGCTCTATCGCACCAGCACCGACTCCCCCATGTTTCAGGCGCTCACCGAGGCTGCCGCAAACAAGGAGGTGACCGTGGTCGTGGAACTGATGGCGCGCTTTGATGAAGCCTCGAATATTCACTGGGCACGGAGCATGGAAGATGCGGGGGTGCAGGTTTTCTATGGCGTCGTGGGCCTGAAAACCCACTGCAAATTGGCCATGCTCGTCCGCAGGGATGAGGACGGTGTCATTCGCCGCTACTGCCATCTTGGGACCGGAAACTACAACCCGGTTACCGCGCGTTTCTACACGGATATCAGTCTGCTAACCGCCAATCCCCAGCTCACCGAACGGGTCCAGCAGGTCTTTCACTACTTAACCGCCCAGGCGGAAGTGCAGGATTATGCTCCGCTGCTGGTGGCGCCGCACTCGATGGCCAAGCGGTTTCTGGAACTGATTCAGCGGGAGGCTGACCACGCGGCAGCGGGTCGACCGGCGCGCATTCTGGCCAAGATGAATTCGCTGCTCGATCCGGCGATCATCCGGGCTTTATATGAAGCATCCAGGGCCGGTGTTGAGATTGACCTGATCGTGCGCGGTATCTGCATCCTGCGTCCCGGTGTCGCCGGTCTCAGCGAACGGATTCGAGTCCGCTCCATTGTGGGCCGTTTTCTGGAGCACAGCCGCATCTTCTTTTTCCAGAACGGAAATCATCCCGAGGTTTGGGTCGGCAGCGCAGACTGGATGCCCAGAAACCTCTACGAACGTTGCGAAGTCATCTTCCCCGTGCAGAATCCCGCTCTTCGCGACCGTATTCACTCCGAAATCCTGGCCGCATGCCTCGCCGATACCGTGAAGGCGCGCCGGATGGACAAGGATGGAAACTATATTCGCGTGCAGCCGGAGGCGACGACAGCATTTGATAGTCAGGGATTTTTCATGCGTCTGGCGGAAGGGGCAGCACAACTGGAGGAGATTCCTTCCAGTGCGCAAATCCAGTCCACCTCTTGAGGTGAGATCAGTGCTCGGCTGGCTTGGGCAAACGCAGCCCGGGTCCTGTCTGCACTGGCTGATCCACGGACTGTACTGCTGATTTAGCCGCGGTTCGAGCCTCTTCGCTGAGCTTGGCTTCCTCGGCACGCGCTGTCCGCAGCGCTGGCAGATCCGCATCCGCTCCCGCCAGTGTGGAGCGCTCCAGCATCATATATTCCGTTGCTGCTTCGGCCTGTCGACCTTCGGCGGCCAGTGCCTGTGCCAGTCCCAACTGCGCCAGCATGTGGTCCACATTCAATGGATCGTCGAAGGGGTGGGCCAGCAGCTTCCGATACTCCATTTCCGCCAGTTCCGGTTGTTTTTCGCCCAGGTAGGCCTGCGCCCGCAACAGGATGATGTCCAGGCTGCGCAGCTCGTAGCCGACGGACTTGCGCAGGGCATCCACAGCCGCATCCGGTTTGTCTTCGGCCAGTGCGATTGTCGCGCCAATTTCAGGGGCCCACACCTGCTGCCAAAGTGTCCCGGAAGGATGCGTGGACAGTCCTTCCTGCATGGCCGAGGTGGCCTTTTCCAATTCGCCGGTCTCTGCCAGCGCCAGGGCCAGAGGCGCATTGCCCACCATCTCCGGCAGACCCTTGAGGGTGGCCGATGCGGTTGCCGTCAGGCCCAGCCGGGCTTCCATTGCCGCCAGTTCTGCGGTCTGCCGATCCGCTTCCCCCACCATCCCCACGGCGCGCCACAGTTCGATGGCTGCCGCGGCATCGGCTTCGGCATCCCGTACCTTGCCAGCGGCAAACTCACGTCGCGCATCCAGCATGTGCATTCCCGCAGCTGCCGGTTTGCCATCGGCCCACTTTCGCTCCGCCTGCAGCGAGGCATCATCCCGCCGCGCTACGGCAATGGAGTAGGCCACCTGATGCAGCCGTCCGTCTTCCAGGCCATGCGTCACTGCCAGTCGGACCGTTCCGGCAGCTTCCTCCACCCGTCCGGCATCCAGTTGCGCTTCGGCAAGCAGGGCATAGGTATCCACGCTTTCGTCGTCCAGTTCCAGCGCCTTCCACGCCGGTTCCAGCGCTGCCTCCGGCGCGCCCAACTGCAGTTCGATTCGGGTCTGTGCCTGCTGCGGTCTGGCATCCAATGGATAGGAGGCTCCCCAGACCTTGGCATCTTCCAGCGCGGCATTCAAATCCTGACTCACCCGCTCGTCAAAGGCAGTCTTGACCGCGTACACCTGATTGGCCGGCAGATCATTCCGGGCATCGTAGGCCTGGCGCAGACTGGCCGCTGCCAGCTCTGGCTGTCCTGCCGAGTCATAAAGACGGCTCAAGGCGACCTGCGCCAGCACCAGACCCCCGTCGGCAGCTTTCTGCATGGCCACAATTGCTGCGTTGGTCTGTCCGGTGGCAGCCAGTCGATCCGCTGCCGCGTAATTGCCAAGCGCTGCCGCAACATCCCTGGCAGAGCTCAGCGCCTTGCTGGTGCGTTTCACCGAAGAGTGCCTCTCGCCCAATTGCAGGCGCAGATCTTCCGTCACCGGTCGCAAAATGGCGATCACCCCGGCGGCATCCTCGGCAATGCCTTCGCTGTGTGCGCGTTTCTGGTTTGTCCCGCAGTCCCTGGCCTCCAGGGAGACCACGACATGCGTTCCCACCCGGCGCAGTTCGCCGGCCAGATACACATCTGCGCCTCGTCGCTGGCAGGCTCGCCTGGCAGCCGCAGCATCCACTGTCACAGTTTGGACGGTCGTCTTGCCGGTCTGCAGTGCCGCACGCACCTGCTCGGGAGTTTCCAGCTCCAGGAAGGGCGACTGTTCCAGTTCAAGCCGTTCCGCCGTATCCAGCGTCTCCCCGAGCAGACCGCTTCGATCCTGCAAATGGCTGAGCACGGCCTTCATGCCGTTGGGCCTTGGCCGATGCGTCCACTGCCATGCGCCCCATGCTCCCAGAATTGCCAAGGCTGAGGCCGCCAGAATGAGACCCATGCGCTGCAGCCGCGCCCGTTCCTGAGCGGTCAGCTTGCGCCGCCCCTCCACCACTTCAGCCTCTTCTTCGCCCGTCAGGTAGGGCGAATATCCAGGAGCGACCACCTCCTCGGGAATGGGAGCGCTGTCGGCCCAGATTTCCGGCTCAAAGATCACCTCGGCATCCAACAGTGCGCCGCCGTCCTCGGTCCGCTGCAGGGGAGCCTTCCCGTCTGCGGCTTGGGAGAAGATCTGCTGCAAGCGCTCCAGATGCTTCCCCAGCGGGATCGTCCCATCCTCATTGGTGGGCAGGATGCCAGCCGTCAGCTCGGCCTCGGGAATCTCGCGGTGTGGATTGCGGACCAGATACTCCAGCAGGTCAAACTCCGCCGCATCCAGAGCCAGCTCTTCTCCGTGCAGCAGGCAAAGCCGTCGGCGGGGATCCACTTCCAATCCCTCCAGCCGATATCGTCCCTGCCTTCGCGCTGCCATCATTGTGCTTCCCACCTGGACGTTGGAGAATCTCTTCCACTCCGTACATCAGCATACTGGACACTTCCGCTTCTCCGTCCCCCAACTCTTTCCGATTTCTCCTCTCCCGCCTGTCGGAACGCCTGTTTTGCCCATACCAGCAGGTAACACGCGGCATTGCCCTTGAATTTCGGCGGGAAGTACAATCAGGGCAATCGCAAACAGCCCGGATGGAAGTCTACCGGCCTGTTGCGGATGGCGGTCGTATACGCCCCGGATATCTGCTCTTCCATGCCCCGTCGGCCTTCCCGTCTCGAGCGCTCCGGCTCCCTCCGAGACCCCGACCTGAGCCTGGATAGACAATTTTCAGTTCACGTGAGGGAATCATGAAGAACAAGGCTCGCTACCCTGGAATCCGCATCACTGCCAACGGCAATCAGCTCATCGCCTACCACACGGAGGCGCGCATCGCCGATGCCGGTGTGTTCTACCCCATTACGCCCTCCACCGAAGGCGGCGAGCTCTTCCAGCAATCCTTTGCCGAGGGAAATCTTACGGTTTTCGGGCACAGCACGATTGCCATTGAAACCGAAGGCGAGCATGCCGCCCAGGGTGGTGCCATTGCCCACTCCGTCTGCGGCAAGCGAGTTGTCAACTTCACCTCCGGTCAGGGCATCGTCTACGGCGTCGAGCAGTACTATCACGCCCCCGGCAAGCTTTCGACCATGATCCTCGAGGTGGGAGCACGCGCCCTTACCAAGCACGCGCTCAACGTCCACTGCGGCCATGACGATATTTATGGCGCTCTCGACACCGGCTGGATCATGCTCTTCGGCAAGGATGCCCAGCAGACCGCCGATCAGTCCCTGATCCTTCGTCGCGTCACCGAACTGAGTCTTACCCCGGGCATGAACATCCAGGATGGCTTCCTCACCTCCCACCTGGAGCGGACTTTCTACAAGCACGAAGCGGAACTGATTCGTGAGTACCTCGGCGCTCCCGATGACATCATCGATACCCCGACCGAGGCCCAGCGCGTACTCTTCGGACCCACGCGCCGTCGTGTCCCGGCCATGATCGACCTGTCCAATCCGCTGCTGCTCGGACCGGTACAGAATCAGGAGCACTACATGCAGGGCGTCGTGGCCCGGCGCAACAACTTCGTGGAGCCGATCCTCGAAATGCTCGAGGCAGCCTACAAGGACTTCGGCGAGCTCACCGGTCGCCACTACGGACTGCTTTCCGAATACAAAACGGAAGATGCCGATACCGTCTTCGTTTCTCTCGGCTCAGCTGCGGAGAACATTGAGGCCGCCGTGGATTACCTGCGCCAGACCCGCGGAGCCAAGGTCGGTTCGATCCATGTGAATGTGATTCGTCCCTTCCCGGAGGCTGCCATCGTCAAGGCGCTCAAGGGCAGAAAGAACGTCATCATCCTCGAGCGCACCGACGAGGCGATGGCCGGGGACAATCCGCTGGGGCGCGAAATTCGCACCGCACTCAGCAAGGCACACGTTCCCGCCGCTGAAATGCCACGCATCCTGAACGGAACCTACGGACTGGGCTCCCGCGACTTCCGCCCGGAGCATATCCTCGGCGCCTACGAGTATGCCCAGGGAGAGATTGCCCGCAAGGATGGCAAGACGCTGGCGGACGATGCCAGCTTCATCGTCCTCGGCATTGACCATCCCTACTCGGTCCACTCCGCGCAGACGCCGTCCCTGCTCCCGGATGGGGCAGTGGCCGTCCGCTTCCACTCGATCGGTGGCTGGGGAGCCATCACCACCGGCAAGAATCTCGGCGCCATCATTGGCGATCTCAATGACCTGCTCTTCGAGCGCGATGGACTCGTCGACGAGTTCGGCAGCCCGAAGGAGATCATTCACGTCAGCGCCAACCCGAAGTACGGTTCGGAGAAGAAGGGCGCACCGACCAGCTACTTCATGGTCGCAGCCAAGGATCGCATTCGCGTCAACTGCGATCTGCGCCATGTCAATGTCGTTCTCTGCTGCGACCCCAAGGCATTCACGCACTGCAATCCGCTGGATGGCATGGCCGAGGGCGGCTCGCTGGTCTGGGAGTCGGAAGAGACCGGGGAGCAGGCCTGGGAGCGGCTGCCCATCTGGGCTCGCCAGCAGATCATCGACAAGAAGATTCGCGTCTTCACCCTGCCCGGCTTCAAGATTGCCCGCGAGGCAACCGACCGGCCCGACCTGCAGTTGCGCATGCAGGGCAATGCCTTCCTCGGCGCCTTCTTTGCGGTTTCGCCTCTGCTGCAGGAGTTCCAGATCAGCCAGGAGAAGTACCGCGAGGTCGTGCACAAGCAGTATGTGAAGAAGTTCGGCAAATTCGGCGATGCCGTCGTGCAGTCCAACATGCAGGTCATGACCAAGGGATTCGAGCTGGTCACGGAGATCAACATCGGGCAGGTTTCCGCTCCCGACCGTTCCAGCCTGCGTGGGCCGGCACTGTTGCCGGTGCTGGTGGAGGCCGAAGGCGGCAGCTGCTCCACGGGCGGATGCCGTTCCCACGCCCTGCCGGAAGGCCAGGCAGAGCGCGCACCGATTCATCGTGTCGGCACCTTCGATGCCGAGTTCCGCTCGCATTTTGGCTATGACCAGCCGGCGACTCCGCTGGCCTCGGTGGGAATGATTGCCGCCGCGACCGGAGACACGGCTTCCAAGTATGTGGCCCGGCGCGAAACCCCGCTCTACATCCCGGAAAACTGCACCCAGTGCATGGAATGTATCGCAGCCTGCCCGGATACGGCACTGCCCAACACCTCCCAGGAGCTTTCCACGCTGCTGCGCACGGCCATCTCGCGCTATGTGACCAGCATGGATGACCGCGCCAAGATGCTGTCGCTGATTCCGCAGATTGACTCCCGGGCACGTGTGCAGATGACCGATGCTGTGGCCAAAAAGCTCACCACGCCGCTGCCGGAGATCCTGGTTCGCGTAGCCGACGAGGTGGCCGGTGAAGTGGGTGGTCTCAGCGAGAAGGCGCGTACGGAGTTTGCCGCCATCATCGCCAAGGTTCCTCTGGCC
>JAJZGG010000003.1:0-65269 GCA_021804965.1 Acidobacteriota bacterium | reverse complement strand
CTCCTCGCCGGAGCTCAAGTCGCCCGGCTCGGGTGGCATCTTCTCCATCTTCGTTTCCGATCTCTGCAAGGGCTGCGGCGCCTGCGTCACGGCTTGCGGAGACCACGAAGCGCTCAAGATGGTTCCGGAGACTGAGGATGTCAATGCGGAGCATGAGACCGGAACCGCATTCCTCAACCTGCTGCCGGACACACCGCAGAAGTTCCTCGGACTGTTCAATGCCGAGCATCCGGCGGACTCCAAGACGGCGACGCTGCGCAACCTGCTGATGGTTCGCAGCAACTACGATGCGCTGGTCTCCGGCGACGGTGCCTGTGCCGGCTGCGGAGAGAAGTCCGTGCTGCGCGCCATTGCGGCCGTGACGGAGGCTTACATGCGCCCCGTCTTCCACCGCAAGAGCGACCGTCTGATTGCCAAGGCCGGGGAGCTGGAAAAGAATGGTCCCGCCCGGCTGGCTGCGCTGGCCCAGCGCGATCCCGCTGCCTATGCCCTGCTCAAGCAGGCTGTGGCGCATCTGGTGCTCGGACTGGGTGGCGAGAACGAAAAGGACACCAAGGCCAGAATTGCTGCGCACGAGGCAGCCAACGGCCCCATCACCGATCTGCAGATGGTCGAGGCCCTGGCTTCGGTGCTGCTGACCGATGCCTTCAACCACAAGAACCTGCAGGCCATTGATGGGCGGCTGGCCAACGGCATGAGCGTGATGGCCATGGCGGCCCACACCGGCTGCAACACGGTCTATGGCTCGACCGCTCCCAACAACCCCCACCCCTATCCGTGGATGAACTCGCTCTTCCAGGATGGCGTCACCGTGGGCTGGCTGATGGGCGAAAGCTTCATCGTGGATCACGCCCGTCGCTCGGTTCTGCCGGAGCGGCTGACCGACATCCTGCTCACCCGCGAGGAGAATGCCATCTCGGCCCGTGAGTACTACGAGCTGACGCACTTCACCGATGCGACGATGACCGATCAGGAGATCGTCGAGCTGCCCAAGGTCTGGGTGGTTGGTGGAGACGGCGGCATCGGAGACATCGGCTACCAGAACACCTCGAAGGTGATCCTGCAGAACCGTCCCAACGTCAAGATCCTGATGCTGGATACGCAGGTTTACTCCAATACCGGCGGTCAGAATTCGGATTCCACTCCCATGCTGGGCGGCAATGACATGAACGTCTTTGGCGCTGCCACCCAGGGCAAGAACACCGAGAAGAAGACCGTTGCGGAAACCTTCATCGCCGGACACGGCTCGCCGTTCGTGGCCCAGGTATCCATGGCCAACGCGCCGAAGCTCTACCGCGCCATTCTTGACGGACTGGAGTATCGCGGGACGATGTTCCTGCAGGCCTTCACCACCTGCCAGCCGGAGCATGGCGTGGCCGATGACATGGCCCTCACCCAGGCGCAGCGCGCTCGCGACTCCCGCGGCGTGCCGGAGTTTGTCTTCAATCCGAGGCTGGGCGAAACCTATCAGGAGGCACTCGACGTCAAGGGCAATCCGGCTCCCGACATGGACTGGTACTCGGCCAAGGACAAGGTGAGCGGGGAAACCAACCGCTACACCGTGGCCCACTGGGCCGCAACCGAAGCCCGCTTCCGCAATCACTTGAAGAAGGTGAAGAAGGATGCTCTGGGCAAGCTGATTCCGCTCGAGAACATGCTGGTGCGCATCACGCAGCAGGATGCAGTCTGGCGCCGGTATCTCGACCCCGCGCACCGCTCCTTCATCCCGGACTTCGGCGTGTACATCAAGCTGCCGGGCGAGGCTGGAGCAGAGCCGGAGTATCGTGCGATCAGCCGTCAGCTGGTGCTCTTCTGCGTGGAGCGCCGCAAGGCCTGGCGCATGCTGCAGTCCAAGGCAGGAATTGCGAACAAGGAATATCTTGCCCAGAAGGCACTGCTGGCGGATCTGGATGCCGGCAGGATTCCGACGGACGAGTTCCTGGCGCATGCACACGAACTGCTCGAAGAGCGGATGGGAGCAGCCGTTCCCGCTCGCGCCTGAGGCACAACCGGAAAGCAACCAGGAACGCCTGCGCAACTGCGCAGGCGTTCCTGCGTTTGGAAGCGATAAAAGTCTCGCAGTTACGAAGCTGCCGGGTATCCTTGGTGCACAGCTCCCTCTTGATGCACGGCTCATGAGGGCAGTCCATCCATGCGAGGTGCCCATGCTTTCCCGATTCATCCGGTTATCCGCGCTTCCATCCAACTCGGATCTCGGCCTGCTCCTGCTGCGGATCACGGCGATTCTGCCGCTGTTTCTCAAGCACGGAATTGAAAAGCTCTTTACCTTCTCGCAGATGGCAGCCCATTTCCCCGATCCGCTGCACATCGGTCCCATCCCCAGCCTGTTCTTTGCCATGGTTTCCGACGGCATCTGCTCCCTGTTGATCCTTGCAGGACTTGCAACGCGCTGGGCTGCAGCCGTGATCTTCGTGAATCTCTTCGTGGCCTGGGCGCTGGTGCACCACTTCGAGCTTTTCGGCCATCAGGCAGACCACGGGGAACTGATCGTGCTCTATATGGCCGTCACGCTCACGCTCTTTTTCACCGGCGCCGGGAAATGGAGTCTGGACGCCTGGCTGGCTGGCAGGGAATAAGCGAAATGTATGGGACTGCTCGGCCCTCGCCGCGTCGATTGCCCGGGCCACGGGGCCTGTCGCCAGCCGTATCCGCCACTGCGGATTCACCCGCCGGCGATGGCACCCAGAATCAACAGCGGCTCAGCGCCGCAGGCTATGGCCTCGGGCAGCGGGGTGTCGAGTGGCTGATGGCTGATGTCCTGGCCGCAGGCAAAGAAGCGAACAAGAGGACGCCGCTGCCCGGTTGCCGGGTTGCGAAGCGTATTGCCAAGCGCGGGATACGCGGCCTCCAGCGCATTGATCGCGCCGTTTACTGTGGCCGGCTGCGGCACGGGAAGTGGGAGCGCGTCACGCGTGGGAATCCCGGCCAGTAGTCGAAGCGAGGCAGGTAACTCAATCCGGATGGTGGTTGGCTGGGTCATGGATTCCGCTCTGTAAGCTCACTTTCCTTTGTCTGCAGGAGCGTCAAGGCAGTTGCCAAGCCTGCGTATGGACGACCAGAAGGATGATGAGCAGCAGTGGGAGCAGCGACCGGATACGCAACCAGGATGGCGGCTTGTCTTCCCAGACAGAGTTGGAAATCGAGCTCGAACGCAGGGAGAGTGTGCTCAGTAGAACCTGCACGGAGCTGATCAGGCTCGCTCCCAGAATCGATTCCCAACGGGCAAAATGATATGCCAGCAAGAGGTCTTGCGCCAACGCAAAGCAAAGAAGCACCTGGACGCATTCCATCCAGAGGGCAGTGCGCAGCAGCTTGCCGCGATTGAAATGCTTCATACGACGGTACGCACGCTCTTGATGCGGAGCGAATTCAGGTCGCCACAGGGTTGCCATGCCGGATTGCCTCGTGCCCCAACGGGTTCGGATGGAACCGATTATGCCAGAGTTTGCACTTCGACGGAGAGCACGGAGGGAAGATTTTCTGCAATGGCCTGCCAGTGCTCTCCACCATCGGGCGAGACATACACCTGGCCTCCGGTTGTCCCGAAGTAGATGCCGCAGTCGTCCAGATGATCGACCGCCATGGCATCGCGCAGCACATTGACGTAGCAGTTGGACTGCGGCAGGCCGCGGGTCAGCGGCTCCCACTCATGGCCGCCGCTTCGACTGCGGTAGACGCGCAACTGGCCATCGAGCGGAAAATGCTCCGAGTCGCTTTTGATCGGCACCACATACAGCGTCTCCAGTTCGTGGGCATGCACATCAATCACAAAGCCAAAGTCGGTCGGCAGGTTGCCGCTGACCTCCGTCCATTCGTCCCCGGCATTGTCGGTGCGCATGATGTCCCAGTGCTTCTGCATGAAGAGTGTCTCCGGCCGAGACGGATGCATCGCAATATGGTGCACGCAGTGGCCGACCTCGGCGGTCGGATTGGGCATGAACTCCGAATGCAGGCCGCGGTTGATGGGCTTCCAGCTCTGCCCGCCGTCGTCCGTGCGAAAGGCTCCTGCAGCCGAGATCGCGATGTACATGCGTTGCGGATTCGAGGGGTCGAGCAGGATGGTGTGCAGGCAAAGGCCGCCGGCACCCGGCTGCCATGCGGGTCCGGTGCCGTGCTTGCGCAGCCCGCTCAGCTCGCGCCAGGTGCTGCCGCCATCGGCAGAGTGAAAGAGCGCGGCATCTTCGGCACCGGCAAAGACGGAGTCCGCATCGCGCAGGGATGGCTCCAGATGCCAGATGCGCTTGAACTCCCAGGGATGGGGTGTCCCGTCATACCAGGCATGGGTGCCGGCTACGCCATCGTAAAGAAATTTGTTGTCAACCGCCGCCCAGGTAAGCCCGCCATCGTCGGAGCGTTGCATGGTTTGTCCGAACCAGGAGGAGCACTGGGAGGCATAGATACGGTTGGGCTCTACGGGCGAGCCTTTCACGTGATAGATCTCCCATCCCGGAAAATGTGGACCTGCGATGGACCAGTTCCTGCGCGCGCCGTCCGAGGACAGAACAAATGCGCCCTTGCGCGTACCCACCAGAACGCGAACCTTGCTCATGGGACTCTCCAGCCAGAAAGGGAAGATTTCCGCACTGTATCGCAAAGTGGTACACAATGCAAATCCACGCACGGTGGCGATGAGGGCGTCAGTGCGTGATCGGGGTGTGTTCGCTGGGGAAGTAGCCCGTGCGGGTGCGCACAAAGAGCTTGCCGTGTCCTTTGGCCTGGGCCGTAACGGCGATGCGGCGGAAGCCCGGGATGCTGCTCGGCGTTGTGGAGCGGTAGCCGAGCGTGTACTGGCTGCGAATGTCCCGGGCAACTTCGGCTGCAATCTGGTCCACCTCTTCCAGCGATCCCGGGAAGTAGGCAATGCCTCCGGTTTCGTCGGAGAGCAACTGCAGCGCACGCTGGGCATGATGCGCCTCCGAGCGCGACATCTCATCGCCGAACAGCAGGCCGATGGAGTAGATCACGGGGCCGGAAAGCTGCTGTACGCGGCGAATGGTCTGCTCCAGATTCAGCGTGGAGGCGTTGTCTTCCCCGTCTGTGATCAGGATGATGACCTGCTTGGGATTCTTCGAGTCGGTTGCCAGTTTGTCGGCCGAGGCCACAACCGCGTCATAGAGTGCGGTGCCGCCGCGGGCTTCAATGTGGGAAAGCCCCTGGTGCAGCTGGCTCACGCTGGAGGTAAAGTCCTGGTCGATGTAGGCTTCATCGGCAAAATTGACAACGAAGGCTTCATCCTTGGGGTTGGAGGCTTCGATCAGATCGAGAGCAGCCTTGTTCACGGCTGGTCGCTTCTTGTACATCGATCCGGAATTGTCCACAATCAGGCCGATGGAGACGGGAACATCGGCGTGCTGGAAGCTGATCAGAGTCTGCGGCTTGCCGTTTTCCAGCACGCGAAAGTCGGGCTGCTGCAGATCCTGCACAATGCGGCCCTTGTTGTCGATGACGGTGACATTGAGCGAAACCTCCTCGACATTCTGCTGCAGCAGAAATCCGGTCTTGGTGCGGGCAATCTCCTGGGATGCGGTGGCAGGTGCCGGTGCAGCATCCGGGGAAGGAACCGGATCCACGTCGGCTGTGGGCGCAGCCGGGCTGGCTGCCGTTGGCGTGGCTGCCGATGGTGTCGTTTGCTGCGCTCGCAGCACAGGGCAGAAAGCCAGCAGGAGCAGAAGTGCGAACAGTTGCGCGTATCGTCGCAAGGAGGAGTCAGCCAGTACCGATCGGACGATGGAAACCGAAGCCATTGATGATTGGACGCGATGCAAGACCAATTTGCTCCTGAATATGGCAGACTCTCTTCACTTTACGCCACGGAAAGCCGAAGCGTCAGGGGGAAGGCAGGGAATTTGCCGGCTCGGATTGCCGGGGTTACAGGCAATCTCCGGCTGCAGGGCGATGCGGAAAAGGAAAATGCCATGCTGGGATACAATCGACCAGAGTTATGGCAGCAGCATCGCGCAGTGCAGGGGGATATATCCGCAGCCTATGCGGCCGGACAGCTGCCCGGACAGCCACGCAGCTACTCGCGGTCCTCATGCTGTGTGTGCTGCCGGTGCCGGCCCAGGCGCGGCGATTTGTCGTGGTTCTGGATGCCGCGCATGGGGGAGCCGATACCGGAGCAGTGTTGTCTGCAGCCGGAACCGCAGGCGGCCAGAGCGGCGACAGGCAGGCCCTGGAAAAGCAGACCCTTGATAAGCAGGCCCTTGAAAAGCAGACTCTTGATAAGCAGACTCTGGAAAAAGAGATGACCCTGGCCATGAGCCAGCAGCTGCGTGCCCTGCTCGTGGCTCGCGGCTTCACCGTGGTGGAAACCAGGGAAAACGACCAGCTGGTGGATGCCGATGCCAGGGCCGTGGCAGCCAACCGCGCTCATGCCGATGCCTGCCTGACTCTGCACGCAACCGAGGCGGGCACCGGAGTGCATCTCTTTGTCTCCTCGCTCGGGCAACTGCAGCCGACACTACTGATGCCATGGAAGACGGTGCAGGCCGGCTGGGTCCAGTCCAGCCTGAAACTGAGCAGTGCCCTGCATGCTTCGCTGACTGCAACCGGGAATGGGAGTGGCAGCGATGTCGAGATTCCAGTCACCATGGGCCGGACCTCACTGCCGGCCATCGACAGCATGGCCTGCCCGGCGGTGGCGGTCGAAGTAGCTCCCTGGCATGGCGGAGCCGGCAGTGAAGTCGTGGATGTGACGGATCTGGATTACAGGACGCGCGTCCTGCAGGCAGTGGCTGCGGGACTGCTGTCCTGGCGCAGCGAGGCTGGCCAGCCATGACGCCCCGCTACCAGAAAATCCTCTTCACGGTGCTGTTCCTGACGTCTGTTCTCATGACGGCCGTGCTCGTTCGGCTGCGCGAGCATGCGCATGACCAGTTGCTGCAGGGCATCACGGAGCAGGGGACAACAGCTCCTGCCGTCGCACCTCCAGAGCCGGTCACGTTCATGGTGGCCGATGATGGAACCAGCACCCTGCGTGCGGAATCGATGGCTTTTCCGTTGCCGGTGGAGCCGGAAGCGCGGGCACGGGCGGTGCTCAACCGGCTGCTGGCTCAGTACGCCAGTCCACAATCGCAGCATCCGTTGCCGACAGAAACCGACCCGGTGGAGGCTGTGTACCTGATGGCGGAGTCCGATCCGGCTCCAGGCACTCCGTCGGATCGGAGTGCATCGGAGCCGGCAACGCAGATCCACTCTTCCCCTGAGCCGGCTTCGCGCAGGAATCAGATTGCCATCGTGGATCTGACGCAGAGCTTTGCGGCTACCCATCCATCCGGGCTGGAGACGGAGACGCTGACGGTACTGTCCATCTGTGCCACGCTCCATGCCAACCTGCCCCGGGTAGCCGAGGTTCGTTTCCTGGTGGGCGGCCAGCAGCAGGCAACGCTGAACGGGCATGCCGATCTGACCCAAACCTATCTGACGGCAGCCAGTGCGGCAGCCAGTGGAGCACAGCCATGAGCCAGATGGAAACAGCCATGAGCCAGCCGGAAACAGCCATGAGCCAACCTGTGATTGGAGTTTTCGACTCGGGCTTTGGCGGGCTCACCGTGCTCCGCTCTCTGGTGGAGCGGCTGCCGCAGGCCGAGTTTGTCTTTCTGGGGGATACGGCGCGACTGCCCTACGGGTCCAAGTCGCAGCGGACCATCGCGCGCTATGCCGCGGAGAGTGCGCGTTTTCTCGTCGAAGAGCAGGGAGCGGAATATCTCGTCATCGCCTGCAATACGGCCAGTGCGCTGGCGCTTGACGCCATTGCCGCGGCGGTCTCCGTGCCGGTCATGGGTGTCATTGAGCCGGGGGCGGAAGCTGCTGCCGCAGCCACGCGCAGCGGACGGGTGATGGTCATTGCCACCGAGGCCACCGTGGCCAGCCATGCCTATGCGGAAGCCTGTGCGCGTCGCGGAGTGCTGGGCCTGGAAAAGGCCTGTCCGCTGCTGGTTCCGCTGGTGGAGGAGGGATGGATCGAGCATCCGGTCACCGAGCAGGTGGTGCAGATCTACCTGCGGGAACTGCTGGCCGAGGCCCGCAACGGAGGCGGCAATCCCGATGCGCTCGTGCTTGGCTGCACCCACTATCCCCTGCTGCGGGGTGTGCTGGAGCGGAACGTGCCGCCGGGCGTGGCCGTGATTGATTCCGCCGAGGCAACCGCGGAACAGGTGGCAGCCGCCATGTCCGAGCGGGCGGCAGGGAGTGGCCAGCGCCCGGCGGAGCCGAAGGTTCGCTGCTTTGCCACCGATTCCGTGGCGAAGTTCGAGCGGCTGGGCTCGCGCTTTCTGGGCCATGCCGTTGGACGGGTGGAGCTGGTCGATCTCGGGGGCTGAGATGCGGGATATCTCCTGTCCGGGACTGCTAGACTGATGTACATTGCCGGGATTGGCACAAGCGAAGGAGCGAAAGGCGCGTACGATGAGTGATGCTTGGAATCTGAGTGGCAGGACTGCGGTGGTCTTCGGGCTGGCAAACAAGCGTTCCATTGCCTGGGGAATTGCCCAGCGATTGCATGAAGCGGGAGCAAAGCTTGCCATCTGCTATCAGAATGAGCGGATGAAGGCCGAGGCCGGGGATCTGATTGCCGAGCTTCCCGGTGCTGAGGGCTACCAGTGCGATGTCTCCAGCGACGCCGAGATCGAATCGCTCTTTGCGCAGCTCAAGCAGCGCTTCGGCAGGCTGGACGTGCTGGTCCATGCCGTTGCCTATGCTCCGGCCGCAGATATGCATTGCGATTTTCTGCAGACCAGTCGCGACGGCTTCCGGATTGCGCATGATGTGAGTGTGTACTCGCTGATTGCCGTCACCCGGGCTGCGGCTCCGCTGATGACCGAAGGCGGGTCCGTGATCACGCTGACCTACTTTGGTGCTGAGAAGGTGGTTCCGCATTACAACGTGATGGGAGTTGCCAAGGCCTCGCTGGAAGCCACCGTGCGCTATCTGGCCTCCAGCACCGGTCCGCTGGGGATTCGCGTCAATGCCATCTCTGCCGGCCCCATCAAGACCCTGGCTGCGCGCGGCGTGGGCGCGTTGGGCGACATGCTGAAGATGCACAGCGAGCGGGCACCGCTGCGGCGCAATGTGGATCAGCTTGAGGTGGGCGGAGCTGCCCTGTGGCTGGCCAGCAGCCTGTCCAGCGCCGTCACCGGAGAGACGATCTACGTGGACTGCGGCTACAACATCATGGGCTTCTGACCTGCCTCCAGCATGACCGACAGGACGGGGATCGACTGCATGGGCGCAGGACAGCAACGACATCTCGTGCTGGTGACCGATGCCTGGGAGCCGCAGGTGAATGGAGTGGTTCGCACCTGGCAGGAGATGGTTGTGCGTCTGGAGCGGCGCGGGTGGCGCGTTTCGGTCATCCATCCCGGGCAGTTTCGCTGCCGTCCGCTCCCCAGTGATCCGGAGATTGCCTATGCCTGGAATGTGTGGCCGGAGCTGCCCCGCAGACTCCGTGCGTTGCAGCCGGATGCCCTGCATCTGGTCACGGAAGGCCCGCTGGGAATGACGGCGCGCATCTGGTGCGGGCTGCACGGCTACCGATTCACCAGCTCGTACCACACCCGCTTTCCCGAATTCATTCAGGAGCGCATGGGAATCCCGCTGTTGGGCACCTATGCGCTGGCCCGCTGGTTCCACAATCGTGCCGACCGGACGCTGGTGCCGACACCCAGCCTGATGCGCACGCTGCAGGCCCGGGGATTTCGCCGCTGTGTGCCATGGACGCATGGCGTGGATACGCAGCGCTTTCATCCTTCTCTGCGCACGGAGCTGCCGTGGCCGCGTCCGATTGCCCTCTACGTGGGGCGGGTCTCTGTGGAGAAAAATCTGGAGCCGTTTTTGTCCTTGCAGATGGCCGGAACCAAGCTCGTCGTCGGGGACGGTCCGGCTCGCGCCGATCTGGAGGCACGCTACCCGGGGGCGCATTTTCTGGGTGTGCGCGAGGGCGCCGAACTGGCGCAGCTCTTTGCCAGCGCCGATGTCTTCGTCTTTCCCAGCCGCACGGATACCTTTGGGCTTGTGCTGCTGGAGTCGCTGGCCTCGGGAACCCCGGTTGCCTGCTATCCGGTCACCGGGCCGGTGGATGTGGTGAACGATGCCTCGGTGGCGGGGCTTGACGAGGATCTGGGCAGAGCCGTTTCCCATGCGCTTGGCTGCTCACGCCAGCGCTGCCGCGAATATGCCGAGGCGATGAGTTGGGATGAAGCGGAACGGATTCTGGAAGACGCGCTGGTGCCGATGCGGCGGTAGCCCGGGAGGGGATTCGTCGATACGGCTGCAGCCAACTCCGTCGCGCAAGTGGTCTGAATCCAGACACCCGAAGTAGAATCAGACGCCGGCAGCAAGGCTGGCAATTGCCGCAGCAGGAAATGCAAAAGCCCGCGCCGCAGGGAGCGACACGGGCTTTTGGGTTTAGGCCTTTCGGCTATGGAATCTGCGCCATGGCCTCCAGCGGCAGATCGCGCGAGGAGCCACCGACCAGAACCGGTCGAGCTCCGGTGGCGCGTGTCCATTTGCCCGCCGACTCCGACCAGTAGGCAAGCCGGCGCGCTGGAACCGCAATCGTAACCGTGCGCGATTCCCCGGCCGCCAGATGGACGCGATCAAAGGCGACCAGCGTGTGCACGGCAAAGTCTCCGGACTGCGGCTCCTGCGGCTTGCCCAGGTAGATTTGCGGCACCTCATCGCCGGCCATGGAGCCGTTGTTTTTCAGCGTGAAGCTGACCGTCAGACCACCGTTCGCAGCAGGCTCCACATGCAGGCCGGAGTAGGCAAAGCGGGTGTAGCTCAGGCCATAGCCAAAGGGAAACAGCGGGGCAATCTTCTGCTGGTCAAACCAGCGATAGCCCACAAAGATGCCTTCGGAGAATGTGGTCTTTCCGTCCACACCCTTGGCGCTACGCTCGGGATGGGCCGGATCGGTTGCCGGATAGTCTGTCAGCTTTCTGGCCCAGGTGAAAGGCAGGCGACCCGCCGGGCTCACATGCCCCAGCAGGAGATCTGCCGTGGACCATCCGCCTTCATCGCCGGGCCACCACATCTGCAGCACGGCCTTTACCTGATTCAGCCAGGGCAGGGCCACCGGCTGCGAAACATTCAGGACCACGATGGTGTTCGGGTTCACGGCTGCCACTTCTTCAATCAGCTTGTCCTGATCGCCGGGCAGGGCAAAGTCCGGATGGCCGCGCGTCCAGGCGAAGACAACGGCAACCTTGGCTGCCTTTGCGGCGGCAATGGCTGCATCGTGATCGGCCTGTCGGGCATCCGGCGTCATCCAGTTCAGGCGCACCTGTTCCGGATGGTTGGAGGTGTCTCCGGTTACGCTGAGCGTGACGGCATGGCTGCCAGCCGTCAGGTCCAGCGCAACGCGAATATTGTCCAGCCCGTCGGTGGTGGGCATCAGACCATCCTTGCCGCCCAGCACCGTGTCGCCGTGGACGCCGCCCCGCAGGCCATTGGCACCGGCCACCGACTTGCCATCAATCTGCAGGCTGCCTGCAGCGCCAAGCAGTTGCAGATAGATCCAGTAGGAGCCCGTCCTGGCGATATGCAGGGTTCCGGTCCAGGTTGCGTCGGTGTTGGCTGGAAGTGCCTTGTGGTTGGTCTGGGTAAAGTCGATCGTCGCATCGGTGGATTTGCTGCCATCCTTCAGGGTGCGCAGCAGTCCGGGCTTGCTGTCGGCATTGGTCCACAGCGCGGCCGGAATCGGCTTGCCGGTCATGTCATCTTCCACGGCGTAGTGAATCTTTGCCGCCGGATCAAGCGTGCGCATCGCCTGCACGGCACCGATCTGGCGCCACGGAAAGCCGATGGATCGCTCCCCGGCGGTTCCAATCGCAACCGTCTGCCCTGCACCGGGGCCAATCATCGCCACCGAGGCGAGATCGGCAGGTTTCAGCGGCAGAATGTTGTCCGCGTTTTTGAGCAGAACAGCAGCATCGTCCGCAGTTTTACGAATCACCCGCGCATTGGCCTCCACGGCATGAACGGGCGGGTCTTTCGGAGCCAGTTGCCCCGGTGTGGGGTGATCCAGATAGCCGAACTTGTCCATTTCATAGAGGACGTATCCAGCAGCGCGCGTCACCGTTGCGTCGGAAAGCTTGCCCTCCTGCTGGAGATTCCAGAAGTTGACGTGCGCATCCTGACGCGTGCCAAAGGTTCCTGCATCGAATGGGCGCATTGCCGGCTCTTCCGGCAGCGGACGCCCAAAGAAGCCGGCCAGCAAGGCTGTGTTGAATTTGAGCGGCTTGGGTGGCTCCGGCTTGTCCGTCGTAAAGAAGGAGAAGATCATCGAGCCCATGGGGCTTCCCTTGGGACCCGGGCCGGGCATCTCCATCGTCAGTCCCTGGTTGATGAAGTCCGGCGAGTGCACCGCTCCCCAGTCCGAGGTGACAAAACCCTTGAAGCCCACCTGATCGCGCAGAATCGTGATCAGCGTCTGGGGATTGCCGCAGGCGGAGATGCCGTTGACCTTGTTGTAGGAGCACATGATGGAGGCAACACCGGCACGCACCGCATCGATGAAGGGCGAGACATAGATCTCATGCAGCGCCTGCTGGCCCACCCAGACGTTTCCACCGTCGGTGTCATAGGCAACGTAGTGCTTGGCCTGCGTCATCACATCCTCGCCCTGCACGCCGCGAATGAAGGCCGCGCCGATATTGCCCGTCAGGACCGGATCTTCGCCGTAGGTGTTGTAGCCGCGTGCAAACGTGATGTCCCGATCGATGTTGATGAACGGCTGCAGAACAACATCGATGCCGAGCGCTTTGGCCTCACGCGCCACCACCTGACCGTTGGCCCGTGCATCGGCTGCGCTGAACGTGGCCGCCAGACCCATGGTGGCCGTCTCGGCCTGCGAAGGATAACGCGTCAGAATTCCAGGAGGCCCGTCCGAGAAGCGCAGCGGAGGAATGTGCAGGCGGGGCACGCCGGTCAGATAGCCAGCCTGTCCCTGATTGGTGGCCGGATCTTCGGAGGCACCGCGAATCAGCGCCATTTTTTCCTGAAAGGTCATCTGTTGCAGCAGCTTGTCCACGCGAAGATCGCCGGTGACCACCGGTGCCGACTGAGCCAGAATCGGAGTCGTTGGAAGCAGGCAGAGCAGCGCGGCGGCGGCGAGCGCGGCCGTGCTGCGGAAATGATAAGACATACGCATGTCTCCTGTAGCGGAAGGATATGAGCAGGAGCTGCACAGAGACTGCGGAACTCCGCACCCGGGAATGCGCAACAAGTGGAACAGGTTTGCTCGAAATAGGCAAATCGCGCTGCGAGGGTGCACGTTGGCGGTGACCGCATCGATGCCTCTCCAGTATGCTTGGGCTGGCGGAGTGGTGATGGACGAAGACCAGCAGGCATGGGACAGGACAGGCGAAGAGCTGGCAGCCGAGCTCATCCCCGGGTTGATTCGGGGAGACAGGCGCGCACTGGCGCGAGCCCTGACGCGTGTCGAAGGTGGGGGCAGGGAATCCGCAGCTCTGTTGGCCCGCTGTCGTGCGCATGTTGCGTGCCAGCGGCAGCAGAAGGGAAGGCGTGCCTTTCGCCTTGGGCTGACCGGATCTCCCGGAGCTGGCAAAAGTACCCTGCTCGAGGCGCTCACCCGGCAGCTGCGTGCGCAGAACAAGACAGTGGCCGTGCTGGCCGTCGATCCATCCAGCCCGCTGAGCGGAGGCGCCGTGCTCGGCGACCGTATTCGCATGCGGGAGATGGCAGCCGACCCCGGCGTATTCATTCGCTCCATGGCGACGCGTGGCCATCTGGGCGGTCTGGCGGCGGCAGCCGAGGATGCATTGCTGGTGATGGAGGCTGCCGGATGGGATCTGCTGCTGATTGAAACCACAGGGGTGGGCCAGGGTGAGGTGGAAATTGCCCGCTGTGCCGATGCGGTGGCTGTGGTTCTGGCTCCGGGGATGGGCGATGGAGTGCAGGCGATGAAGGCCGGCGTGCTGGAGATTGCCGACGTTCTTGTTCTGAACAAGGCGGATCTGGTTGGAATCGAGGATCTGGAGCAGGATATTGCGTCGATGGAGATGCTGAACGAGGCGGTATCCGGCAGGCCTCCCAGACAGGTGCACAGGACGGTGGCCGCTCGCGGGGAAGGCGTCGAGGCGCTGCTGTCCACACTGCTGGAGATGGCACAGTCCGGAAGCACTTCCGAACGTCGCAACCGGGAGGTGATGCATCCGCCCGTGCTGGATCATCTGGGCATCGCCGTGCGCTCCATCGAGCAGGCTGAAGGCTTCTATCAGCTGCTTGGCATGACGAATTTGGGCCGTGAAACCGTCGCGGGAGAGCGGGTCCGCGTTGCCATGTTCGCCGCCGGAGAGAGTCGAATGGAACTGCTCGAGGCGACCGATGACGAGGCCACCATTGCCCGTTTCATCGCGCGACGCGGCGAGGGGCTGCACCATGTCGCCTTGCGTGTTCAGGAGCTGGATAAAGTGGTGGAGCGGCTGCGCGCCCGGGGCATTCGCCTGGTCAGGGATGAGATTCAGATCGGAGCGGGAGGGCATCGTTACGTCTTCATCCATCCGGCCTCTGCCCATGGCGTTCTGCTGGAGCTGGTGGAGAAGGCATGAGGAAGTGCAGGGCATGAGTGAAGTGCAGGGCATAAGTACGGATCGGCGCAATGCGCTGCTGCTGGGGATCGATACCTGCGGAGCAACGGGAAGCGTTGCGCTGGCCCGCGTGCAGGATGGCAGGCTGCATCTGCTGGGTGAGGCTACGCTTCCGGCCGGGGAGTTTGCAGCCGGCATCCTGGTGGCGGCACGCAGCTTGCTGCAGGATGCAGGCAGCAGCGCGGACCAGCTGGACGGGGTGGTGGTGGTTTCCGGTCCGGGCAGTTATACCGGCATTCGCGTGGGCCTGGCCACGGCGAAGGGACTGGTGGATGCGCGGCAAATTCCGCTCCTGGCCGTTTCGCGCCTTCAGGTGATGGAGCATCGGGCGGCTGTGGGTTGCGTCGCGCTGGATGCCTGGCGCGGGCAGATGTTTGTGGGCATGCGCACGGCCGGGTTGGACTGGACGGAGCGACTGGTCACTGCCGGCGAATTCACGACTGGAGCACAGGGCCTTCCCATTCCGCAGCGCGTGGCCGTTTGCGAGGAGACCGTGGCGCAGTTGCTCGAGATGCTTGCCGAGGAACTGGAAGTGCTGCGCATGGCCCCGCCCGGCGCCGCGCAGGCACTGGATGCGGTGCTTGACCGATGGCTGCGTGGCGACGCTGAGGATGCGGCCGCGCTTGACGGGCACTATCTGCGCGGCACGGAGGCAACTCCCCCGTTGAGTTCGGTGCCATCGAGTTCGGTGCCGTCGTGAGCTTGCCAGCCGCTGCAGAGACCATCCGCGTGCGCAGCCTGGAGCATCCGGACCTGCCGCTCGTGATGGCTCTGGCGCAACGGGTTCCCGCAGCCCCGCAATGGCCGGATTCCGTCTGGCGGCAGATGCTGGAGAATACCGGTCCCTCGCGCTGCATCCTTGTGGCTGCGCGTGAGCAGCAGATCTTTGGTTTCTGTGTGGTCGTGCATGGCGTGGACGAGGCCGAACTGGAGTCGATTGCCGTCGATCCTGCCATGCAGCGGCTTGGCCTGGGGCGCAGGCTTCTTCAGGCGGCCATGGAGGCCAGCAGGCACTCCGGAGCCAGACGCATGCTTCTGGAAGTCCGGGCGTCCAACCAGGCCGCGCAGCACCTGTATGCGCAGGCAGGCTTTCGGACTGTGGGCCGTCGCCCCGGCTATTACTCTGATCCGAAAGAGGATGCGATCTGCATGGAATGCCGTCTGGATGCGGAGACGGTGGCCGGAATCCCCGCCCGATAGCCGGGACCTACTTCCCAAGTACAGAGTCGAATTGCCGCAGAAACAGGGCATCTTTCCGCAGGGTGCCCGCACGGTTGCCAACGGAAAACGAATCCCATGCTGGAAAGTCATTTTTGCGGTTGCAGCCGCTGCGGATTCGGCGTATACAGAAGAGTCTCCTTTCTTGCGAGGTGAACCATGGCGGAACTTCTGGAAGAGCATCGTGGCGCTGAGTTGGAACGACTGATGGCCGAGCATCGGCGATACGCTCAGCGTCTGGAGCAGTTAATGTCCAAGCCCTATCAGACTGCCGAGGAGCAGATGGAAGAGGTGCGGCTCAAGAAGCTGAAGCTGCACACCAAAGATCTGATTGCGGCTCTCGAGCGAAGCTATTCTGCGGTTGCCTGACGGCTGAAACAGAACTGTTTGCGGGGCGGCAGCGGGAATTTGGCGGCATCCCAGAGCGATTTCACCTCTGTCAGGAAATCCCTGCGCCGTATAATCGTTGGGGATCATGGTCAAAGACGGTTATTTTTACGGTGCGGGTTTTCTGGCTGCAGCTGCGGTACTGGGCTGGTTTGCCACGATGTGGCTGGCGTTGCCCTGTGTGCTGCTTGCGGCCTTTTTCCTGTGGTTCTTTCGCGACCCACAGCGGACCATCCCTCAGGATGCAGGACTGGTGGTTTCTCCCGGAGACGGTGTGGTCACCGAGTGCGCCCGGATCCAGACTGCCAGCGGCGAGCAGCAGCGCATCAGCATCTTCCTCAGCGTCTTCAACGTGCATGTGAATCGGGCTCCGATTGCGGGAACGATCCTTGCGGTTGACTATCGCAAGGGCCTCTACCTGAATGCGATGAACCCGGATTCGGCGGTGAAGAACGAGCAGAACAGCGTCACCATTCGCGGCACAGACGGGCAGGAAGTGACCTTCCGACAGATTGCCGGACTGCTGGCGCGCCGGATTGTCTTTCATGGCCGGGTGGGGGATGCGGTCGAGCGAGGACAGCGGGTTGGCCTCATCAAGTTTGGCTCGCGGGTGGATGTGGTCCTTCCGGCCGACGCCACAGTGACGGTGCAGAAGGGCATGCGGGTGCGCGGCGGCAGCAGTGTACTGGCCCGGCTGCGTGGAGTCCAGGGGTGAACCCGATGCGGACACATGCGCCGCGTACGCAGAGGCGACGTCGCGGAATGTTCGTGCTGCCGTCGTTGTTTACTGCGGCGGGCATCGGTGCCGGATTCTTTGCCATCCTGCAAACGATGGAAGCGGTGCAGTCCGGGGTGGATGCTGCGCAGAAACTGGACTGGGCCGCGCTTGCCATCTGCTTTGCCATTCCCTTTGATGCGCTGGACGGAAGAATTGCGCGCATGACCAATACCGCCAGTGACTTTGGGCGGGAACTGGATTCCCTTGCCGATGCCATCACCTTCGGCGTGGCTCCGGCGTTGCTTGCGCTGGTCTGGGGATTTCATTTCCTTCCGGATGCCGTGGGGCAGGGAATGGCGCATCCCATCGTGCAGGTGGGTGCCTTTGTCTGCTTTCTGTATCTGCTCTGCGGGGTTTCGCGGCTGGCACGGTTCAACATCAGTCACGATCCGCAGCCGCAGAATCCGGGGCGCATGGACCGCAAGTATTTTGTCGGAATGCCGATTCCCGCCGCTGCCGGTCTGGTCGCCTCCTCGGTGCATTGTTTTTACGGGATTCCCATTCCCTATTGGTGGCTGGCCCTACTCTGGATCGGGCTGGTCGGGCTGGCCGGCTTCCTGATGGTGAGCCGATGGCGGTTCTGGTCGGGCAAGGAGATCAACCTGGCGCGGACGCAGCCGTTTCAGCTGCTCATGCTGCTGGCAATCGGCATCTTTATCCTGATCCGTTTCTCGCGCGGAGTCCTGTTTCTCATCGCGCTGGTCTACATGTTTTCCGGAATCTGGGCGCGGGCGGCCTACTCCTGGTCGCGGCGGCGCAGGCACCGTGCCAGGCTGCTGGGTGCGGGCGCGTCCGATCCTGCATCCGCTGCTGCATCGGGTGCGGCAGATCATCCAGTGGAGTCGGCAAGGGAATGACGGAACAATTACGTATTGGAATTGTGGGGGCGACGTCCCCGCTGAGCGGTGAGTTGAAGGAAGCACTGGCCGAGTCTGCACTGGCAGGAGCGACCTTCGTTCTGCTGGACGATGCGGAGGCTCAGGGAACACTCGATCAGGTCGGCGACGAAGCCGCGATCGTGCTGGGACTGGGCGAGGAAGCCTTCGACGGGCTTGATTTTGTCTTCTTTGCCGGCAGCAGCGAACAGACGCGTCGCTGGTGGCGTCGGGCAGCCGATGCCGGAGCCGCAGTCCTGGATATGACGGGTGTACTGGATGCCGAACCAGGCGTGGTCATTGGCAGTCCATGGCTGCGTTCTGCAGAGAATGAGCCGGATCTGTTGACGCGTGCCATGGTGCCTGCCCATGCCGGAGCGCTTGCCATTGCCGCCATCCTGAATCGACTGCATGTCCCCGGACTGCTGCGTACGGCGGCGGTCACGGTGCTGCATCCTGCCTCCGAGTTTGGCACGGCAGCACTGGAGGAGCTGCATCGCCAGACGGTGAGCGTACTCAACTTTCAGAATCTTCCGCAGGATGTCTTTGGGGCTCAGGTGGCCTTCAATCAGATGGTCGAGCTTGGGGATGCGGCGCGGGCCAGTCTGCACGATGCGGATGGCAGGTTGCGCCATCATCTGGCCACCATGCTGCGCGGAGCCGATGTCAGCATGCAGATGGTGCAGGCGCCGGTCTTTCACGGCATCTGTCTGTCCATCTGGGTGGAGTTGACGCGCGCCGTGCCACGCAGTGCTCTGGAGCAGGCTTTGAACAGCGAACCGCTGCAGCTTGTCCCGGCCGGCGAGCCTGCCCCATCCAATCAGGAAGCGATTGGTCAGGATCTTATTCTGCTTCGGCTTGCACCGCCGGATATGGGCAGAGGGGAAGCCGCCCGGCAGGACGACGTTCGCCACTTCTGGCTTTGGGCTGCCTGCGACAATCTGCGCCTGGCTGCTCGCAATGCTGTGGATTGTGCCCTGGAGATGCGGCGGTTGCGGCCGCGCGGACAGGTGCAGTAGCTCGCGGCACAAGCCGGTTTCTCGGGCTCCGGATGTTGCTGCGCTGAAGCTCCCGGCATGGGAGTCCTCCAGCGCTGTGTTTCAGGCTTTGGCCTTCTGCGCGGCCCATCGCCTGCGCTGGGCTTCGGCAATGGCTCGCCGTGCCTCGGCGCTTAGCGCCCGCTTGCGGCGGGCTGGCCGGCTCTGCAGCGTTCGAGTGATCGTGGGAGCCAGCTTTCCGGTGGCTGCCAGCAGGCTGCGCACCTGCTGCAGTCGCGTGAGTTCTTCATCCAGCATTCGAACAATGGTCTCAACGGGCATGCCATTACGTTAGCGAAGTTTGCGGAAATCGTCGAGTCTGCCGCCGCGCAGGCTATCGCCCGCCCGGTCAGGACGAGTAGATTGTTGTGCAGAGGGATTTGCAGGCATGAAAGCTCTGTTACTGGAGGCTCCGGCCTCGCTTGCCCTCCGGCAGATGCAGGAGCCGGTGGCAGGACCGGGAGAGGTTTTGATTCGTGTGGCCGCATGTGGGATCTGCGGCAGTGATGTCCATGGCTATGATGGTTCTTCGGGCAGGCGGATTCCTCCGCTGGTCATGGGGCATGAGGCTGCCGGCATCGTCGCAGCCGTCGGCCCAGGCGTCGCCCGCTTTGCTCCCGGAGATCGTGTCACCTTCGACTCGACGGTCTACTGCGGCAACTGTTTTTTCTGCACCCGGGGAGAGGTCAACCTCTGCGACCATCGGGAGGTGGTGGGAGTCTCCTGCCAGGAGTTTCGCCGTCACGGAGCCTTTGCCGAGCTTGTCACAGTTCCCGAACGCATTGTCTATGCACTTCCCGAGAGCCTGGAGTTTGCCGAAGCGGCCATGCTGGAGGCTGTCGCCGTTGCGCTCCATGCCGTGCATCTGACCGCCCTGGCGCCGGACAGCTCCGTACTGGTGATCGGGGCCGGGATGATTGGTCTGCTGATTGTGCAGTCGCTGCAGGCGCTGGGCTGCAGGCGGATTCTGGTAGCCGATGTGGATGAGACGCGTCTGCGCCTGGCGCGGGAGTTGGGTGCCGAACACACCCTCTGCGCCTCGGGCGCGCCGTTGATCGATGCGGTGCACCAGCAGACCGAGGGCCGCGGAGTGGATGCCGTGCTGGAGGCGGTGGGGCGGGATGAGACGATCCGCACCGCCATCGATGCCGTCAAAAAAGGCGGGACGGTCACGCTGGTCGGCAACATCACGCCTTCGGTCACGCTGCCGCTGCAGCGCGTGGTCTCCCGCCAAATTCGTTTGCAGGGCTCCTGTGCCTCCTGTGGAGAATATCCCGAGGCAATTCGGCTGGTTGCCGAGGGACGCATTCGTGTGCGGTCGCTCATTACCGCTGTCGCTCCGCTGGAGGAGGGTGCGGATTGGTTCACCCGCCTGCATGCGCGCGAACCCAACCTGATGAAGATCGTGCTCGATCCGCGCCTGCCCAGCCGGAAGGAGCGCATGCCATGAGTCAGCCGGCAGCAAAAGCTGAAAATCTCTTCGATCTCAGCGGGCAGTTGGCCATGGTCACCGGTGCCAGTCGTGGACTGGGGCAATATTTTGCCCGCGCACTGGCCCGCGCGGGAGCGGATCTGATCCTGACCAGCCGACGCAGTGCCGAGATTGCGCCCTTTGCCGAGCAGATGCGAGCCCTGGGTCGGGAGGTCTTTCTGGTGGATCTGGATGTGCGCGAGCAGTCCAGCATGGAGCAGATGGGCCAACAGGTGGAAGCCCTGGGAAGACAGGTGCACATCCTGGTGAACAATGCCGGATGTAACGTGCGCAAACCGGCGCTGGACGTGCGCTGGGAGGACTGGAACCTCGTGCTGGACACGAATCTTCGCGGAAGCTTTTTCGTGGCCCAGCAGATTGCGCGGAACATGGTCCAGCATCGCTATGGGCGCATTGTGAACATCGGCTCGGTGACCAGCGTTGCCGGTTACGCCGGTCTGGGACCCTATTGCGCCAGTCGCGGAGGCATCCGTCAGCTCACCATGAGTCTTGCGGATGATTGGGGACACTTCGGCATCACCGTCAACTGTCTGGCGCCGGGCTGGTTCCAAACCGCGCAGAACGCGGTCTTGTATGAGGATCCGGAATGGGTGGAGTATCTGACGGATCGCATTCCGATGAAGCGGCCGGGCCTGCCGAATGATCTGGATGGGGCAGTGGTTTTTCTTGCCTCGGAGGCCAGTCGCTACGTCACCGGGCAAACACTGCTGGTCGATGGTGGCATTTCAACCGGTGCGGTTCGCGCCACGCGCCGCGCCGCATCCCGGCAGGGAGTCCAACAATGAAGATCAAAGCTCTGATCGGATCGCTTCTTTCTCTCGGTCTTGCCGCCGCCGGCCTGGCCGTCGCGCAGGCAGGGCGACCGCAGATGCCCGTGCGCGATCCGCACACGCCCGGATTTGTGCATGCGATCGAGCTGCCGGATGGTACGGTTCCTCCGGTGAATCGCAATGGAAACTTCATTCTGGGACCGACGCATCCTGCGGCTCCGGAGCTGCATCCGGCGTCGGATGTGCCGCGCGGAAGCGTCTGCGAGTTCACCATGCGCTCGGCGGACAGCAAGCTCTACCCGGGCGTTGCGCAGGATCCGGGCACCTTCAACCGCATCGATCCGCAGCATCCGGATCGGATGCTGGTCACGACGCATCCAGCCCCGTATGTGCGTACGGTAACGGTCTATCGACCTGCGGGATACCAGGCAGGGGTGGCTGCGCCGCTGCTGGTGGGAGCCGACGGGCCGGACCGGATGCTTTTCCCGATCCTCGACGCGCTGATTGCGGAAGGAAAGATTCCAGCGCTGGTCTTTGTCTCCATCGGCAACGGCGGCGGGGATGCGCAGGGCAGCGAGCGCGGGCTGGAGTATGACACGATGTCCGGCCGCTATGCCGAGTTCGTGCAGCAGGAGGTGCTGCCCGCAGCGGCGTCGCATTGCGACGTGCGCTTCACGCGCAATCCCGAAGGACGGGCGACGATGGGCGGCAGTTCCGGCGGATCGGCTGCGCTGGCAATGGCATGGTTTCATCCGGAGTGGTATCGCCGCGTGCTCACCTACTCGGGAACGTATGTGAACCAGCAGTGGCCGTGGAATCCGGATTCTCCGCACGGTGCCTGGGAGTTCCATGAGCATTGGATTGCTGCCGCGCCGAAGAAGCCGTTGCGGCTGTGGCTGGAGGTGGGGGATCGCGATCTCTACAACCCGAATGCCATGCACGACGGAATGCACGACTGGGTGGAGGCCAACGAACGCATGGCCAGGGTGCTTGCGGCCAAAGGCTATGCCTGTCAGTTTGTCTTCGCGCGCAATGCCGGGCATGTGGATCGCAGCGTGCGGGAGCAGACGCTGCCCGAGGCGCTGACCTGGCTCTGGCGAGGCTACAAAGCTGCCGGCAGTTCGACCGCCACCGGGGGCATGGGTTCGATGCGCCCGAGCAGCACCAGATAGGCAAGGATGCCCAGCACCAGGTAGATGGCGGCAGCGGCAAAGGCCCAGCGGAAGGAGTGCGTGATCGCCACCACATAGCCGGTCAGCACCGGCGCCACAATCGCCGAAATCTGGTTGGAGAAGTTCAGAATTCCACCCACCGAACCCACGCTGCTGCGAGGCGCAATCAGGGAGGGAACCGACCAGCCCACGGGTGCCGCCGCAGACAGTCCTCCAATCGACAGGCTGATCCAGGCCAGTGCTGCAAGCGGCGTGTGCGCTCCGGCTGCGCCAAAAATTCCCAATCCGCAGGCCATGCCGCCCAGCAGAACGGTCTGCCGGACGCGGCTGGCATCCCATCCTCGGTGAATCAGATATCCCGTCAGCCAGCCGCCAATCGAAAGCTCGCAGACCGTGGCAAACAGCCAGGGCACGCCGGTGTATAGAAACGAGTGCAGCAGATCAATGTGCAGCGCCGTGGACAGATAGCTCGGCAGCCAGGTAAGCAGCAGATAGAAGACGTAGTTATACGAGCCGAAACCGATGGCAACGCCCAGCACCTTGGGCTCACGGGCCAGTCGCAGCAGCGGGATCGGCTTATGCGAGGCATGGACCTCCTCGGTGGCCGTGGAAATATATTGCCGTTCCTCCTCGCTCAGCAGCGGATCGTCCTCCGGATCGCGATACACGCGCCAGAAGTAGACGAGATACAGCAGGCTGATGGCTCCGGTCAGCGCAAAGCTCCAACGCCACCCGATGGCCAGCAGCGCCACCCCCAGCAGCGGCACTCCGATGGCGGAGGCAAACTTGGCTGCCGCATCGAAAATGGAGGTCGCCGTGGTGCGTTCAGCGCGCGGGAACCAGCGCCCAACCGCCTTTGCGTTGGCGGGGAATGTGGGTGCCTCGCCCACTCCGAGCAGCAGACGCGCAGCAAAGAAGGAGGGAATGCCGCGACTCAGTCCCGAGGCAAACGACGCAATGCTCCATACAAAGATGCTGATCCGTCCGGTGCGTCGCACTCCGAATCGATCCAGAATCACCCCAATCGGCAGCTGCAGGCTGGCATAGGTCCAGTTGTAGGCACCCAGCAGGTAGCCGAAAACAATCGCATCAATGCCAAAGTCGCGATGCAGGGCAGCCTGCGAAATCGACAGGTTCACCCGATCGAAGTAGTTGACCAGAACACCGATACCCAGCAGCCACGCAATGCGCCAGCGACGGCGGTTCTGCCGTCCGGTGGGCGCGGAATGGACCTGTTCCTGAAAGGACATGAGTGAGAAGGTTGCGGTGCTGTGCCTGAGGTTTGGTCTGCTCTGCAGCTCAAATCCTCAAGCCTAACCATAGTACAGCAGCCGGCACAGGGCAGGATCTCGTCCGTCGGCTTTGGGAAAACGTTTGACTGTGTGCGCGGCGGGTGATATCAAGGTGGCTGCACGGAGGTGCACACAGGTGAAAATGCAGCGCGAACCATGGAGCAGAAAATCCCTGAAGGCGGCGGCAATTCTTCTTGCAGCGCCGCTGATGCTCAGTTGTGGCGGCTCCGGAGCTGCCGCAGGGACGGGCAGCGGCACAACGGCCGGAGCCACGCCGGCGCAGGCACCCACTTTCTCTGCAGCAGCGGCGCTCGGCGGAGCGCAGATTGTCACCCTTCAGAGCGCGACGCCCGGCGCAGCCATCTACTACACTCTGGATGGCTCCACGCCCACCACCGCCTCCACGCTGTACCAGGCTCCGTTCCTTGTCGATTCCAGCCTCACCGTCAAGGCGCTGGCAACGGCCAGTGGAGATGCCCCCAGCACCGTCTCCAGCCAGAACTACACAGTAAAAATAGCCTCCGGCACGCTGGTCTGGAGCGACGAGTTCAGCAACGCGGGCAGCGCCAATGCACAGCCCAATCCCGCCGTCTGGACCTATGACACAGGCAACAGCGGCTGGGGAAACAACGAGCTCGAAGACTACTGCGCATGGGGATCGAATGCTTCGCCGTGCAATGCTGCCGCGCCCAATGCCTATGTCGGCACGGACAGCGCACTGCACATCGTTGCCCAGCAGCCGGCTCCGGGAACCTACACCTCGGCGCGGCTCAAGTCACAGGGGCTTTTCAGCTTCCAGTACGGACGCGTGGAAGCGCGCATCCAGCTGCCCGAGCAGCAGGGCTTCTGGCCTGCCTTCTGGATGCTGGGCAACAACATTGCCACCGTCAACTGGCCGGCCTGCGGTGAGATGGACATCGCCGAGCGCGTGGATGCGGCAACCACTCCGGATTACAACAAGGGCTCGGTGCACGGCACAGGATTCACCGGCACCAACCTCGGGTTGAATTACAACTTCCCCTCCGGCCAAACCGCCGCCGGCTGGCACACCTACGGCATGATCTGGAAGCCGGGATCGGTGGCCTACTACATCGACGATCCCACGCATCCCTATGCCACCTTTACGCCTTCCAGCATCAGCTCCCTCAGCGGCTCCGTCTGGCCCTTTGATTCCGGACCATCCTTCTTCATCCTGAACCTGGCCGTGGGAGGGAACTGGCCCGGCGCACCCACGGCATCCACGACGTTTCCGGCGCAGATCGTCGTCGATTATGTGAGGATCTACACCAACTGAGTCTTGTTCGGATTTTCGAATCGTCAAGGATTTTCCATTTGTATTCGGAATTGCCCGACTGCTAGACTTTGCCAAGCTTCAGGCCGTCCAGCAGATCCATGCCCATCAGGCCTCCGGGCACGCATCTGCGAATCAGAAACGAGGCGCAAGTTTATGGCGCAAAGCAAGACTTCCGCGCGCACAGGCACCAAGGATTCCTCTTCCCCGGTTACGCTGAAGGTGCTGGCGGCCCGGCTGAATCTGGATCCTGCCACCGTCTCCGTGGTGCTCAATAACGTCCCCGGCCGGTCCATTCCGGAGTCCACGCGGGAACGGATTCGTGCCATGGCGCGCGAGCTCAACTACCACCCCAGTTTCATCGCGCGTTCGCTGCGCAACCGGCGCACCATGATGGTCGGAATTCTGACCCCCGTGCTCTCAGAGGGCTACCACTCCGAGGTCATGAATGGCATCTTCGAGCAGCTGATCGAGCAGGACTACTTCAACTTCATTGCCACGCATCGGCATCGCGCCGATCTGGTGGCCAAGTATCCGGGCATGATGCAAAGCCGGGGTGCCGAAGGCATTCTGGCCATTGACACGCACCTGGACGGCCCGCTTCCAGTTCCTGCGGTTTCCATCGCAGGACACACCGCCATTCCCGGCGTCACCAATGTTCTGCTTGACCATACAGCGGCTGCGCGGCTTGCCCTCGAGCATCTGCATGCGCTCGGCCATCGCAGCATTGCCTTCATGCACGGCCACCCCGACAGCTCCGACTCCGAATCCCGCTGGGAGGCGCTGCAGGCCGCCGCGCAGCAGCTTGGAATTGCCATCGATCCTGCGCTCACGGTGCACATCGACGAGGACCGCACCACGCCCGAGCTGGGCTATCCCGTTGTCGAGCGGCTGCTCCGCCAGAAGCGTCGGTTCACGGCCATGGTCTGTTTCAATGACGTGGCTGCCATCGGTGTCATCCGCGCCCTGCACGATGTGCAGATTCGGGTGCCGCAGGATGTATCCATCCTCGGTTTTGATGACGTGCCCTACGCCGCCTTTCACTCACCGCGACTGACCACCATCCGGCAGCCCCTGCATGCCATGGGCGCTCTGGCTGCCCGTCTGCTGATGGACCAGCTGAGTGGCCAGGGTGAGCCGAAGGCCGAGGTCATGGTCGCGCCGGAGCTCGTGGTACGCGAATCCACAGGAGCCGTTTCCGGCAGACAGGGAAAGTAGCAGCCTATGCCGGCCACAGGCGCAGCACGCACGCAGGACAGCCTGCGCGATGCGTGGCTTCTTTCCACCATTTTTGCGGCAACCGGAGCCGGCATGGCGCTTCCGGGAGCCATCCTTCCGGCACTCATGCGCCAGTGGTCGCTGGAAGACAGCGGTGCCGGGCTGCTGCTGTTTCTGGCCTGGCTGGGATCCTCCACCGGAGCGCTTGCGGCGGGAAGCCATCGACGCAGCGTGACCGCAGGTGGCTGCCTTGCCGTGGCCGCTGCGCTGGCAGCCATGGCGATGGGCTCGGCGCAACTGCGCTTTGTGGAGATGTTTGTCTACGGGCTTGGCCTCGGCGCAGCCATGACCGCCATCAGCCTGGTGCAGGCCGAGCGGCACGCCCACGACAGCGGCCGTGAGATGAACCGGCTGAACATGATCTGGGCCCTCGGTGCCGTGGTCTGCCCGGTGCTTGCGGCGCATTCGCTTCGCGTTGCCAGTCCGCGTGCCATTTGCGGTGGGCTTGCAGCGGTCTTTGCCTTGCTGGGGCTGCTGGCGCTGCGCCCTGCCGCGGCTGAAGTGGGGCAGCCTTGGACGTCTCCTGTCCCAGGTGCCACCTCCGGCTGGCGGAGCATGTGGCCGCTTGCCCTGGTTCTGCTTGCCTTTCTGCCCACGGGAATTGAAAGCACCATGGGGGGCTGGGTCACCGAATACGCACAGCGGCAGCAGCAGAGCATTGCCACCTCCGTGGCTGCCGGAAGCCTGTTCTGGGGCGGCATTCTGGTCAGCCGCGCCTGCAGCGCCACGCGCCTGCTGGCCTGGCGAACCGAGCACAAGGTGCTGCTGCAGAGTGTCTGGACCATTCTTGCCGGGGTGCTGCTGCTGGTGATGTTGCCCAACCAGTTCGGCATTCTCTGCGGCAATGCGTTGGTCGGCTTCGGCCTGGGGCCGGTGTATCCGCTGGCCCTGGCGCTGGCTCTGCGCCATCGGGATCATCCGGGCATCTTCTGGATCGCCGGCCTGGGTTCGGCCCTGTTGCCGTGGATCACCGGCATGGCCTCGTCTCTTGGGCACTCCCTGCGTCTCGGCCTGCTGGTTCCGCTCGCTGCAGCGGTGGTGCTGGTGGTCAGCGGTCTGGCTGTGCCGGTGGTCGCCCCGGCATCGGACATCCGTTCCTGAGCATGCGGCCGAGAATTATGATAGCGTTTACATGGCTGTTTCCGTTCGTCCCCGCTCGACTTCCACACGCGGAAAACGCCAATTCCACAAAGGGATAAGGATTGCATGAGTGCTCCTACGCTTCTCGTACTTGCCGCCGGCATGGGTAGCCGCTACGGCGGATTGAAACAGATTGATCCCGTCGGTCCGCACGGCGAAGCCATCCTCGATTACTCCGTCTATGACGCCATGCGTGCCGGCTTCGGCCGGGTCGTTTTTTTGATCCGGCGCTCGATTGAAGATGCCTTTCGCGCCTCGGTGGGCTCCCGCTATCAGGGCAGTCTTCCCGTGGAGTATGCCTTTCAGGAGCTGGAAGATCTTCCCGCCGGATTTTCCCTGCCCGAGGGACGGGAAAAACCCTGGGGCACCACGCATGCCGTCCTCTGCGCCGCCCGTTCGCTGCCGGGGCCGTTTGCCGTCATCAACGCCGATGATTTCTACGGCGCTGCCAGCTATCGCGTACTGGCCCAGCATCTGCAATCCGGCAGTCCGGACTTCGCCATGGTCGGCTTCGTGCTGCGTCGCACGCTGTCGGCCTATGGCTCGGTTGCGCGCGGCATCTGCCAGGTGGATACAGCGGGCATGCTGCAGAGTGTCGTGGAGCATACGCAGATCACGCCCGACGGGCAGGCAGCCTGCAGCACCCAGCCCGATGGATCCGCCCTGCCGCTCAGCGGAGACGAACTGGTCTCGATGAATATGTGGGGCTTCACACCGGCGATCTTTGACCCGCTCGCTCGGGACTTTCAGCGCTTCCTGCAATCCTCCGGGAGCCAGCTCAAGTCCGAGTGCTACCTGCCCAACTCCGTCAACACCCTGGTGGCCAATGGAGACGCCCGCGTGCGCGTGCTTTCATCGCCGGATGCGTGGTTTGGCGTGACGTATCGCGAGGACCGGGAGAGTGTCGTGGCGCGAATCGCAGCGCTGGTGCAGGCTGGCGCCTACCCGGCGCAGCTTTGGCCTGCCTGAGGGCGGCTGCTGCCCTAGTACACGCGGATGCGAATCCCGGAGCTGACTCCAAACGAGCTCATGTTGCCGAAGGTGAACTGCGGCCAGTCCTGATACTCCAGGTCCGCCACGCGGAAGGAGATGCGGTGGTTCAGGTGGTAATCCACGCCGCCGCCGGGCGCCACCACAAAATAGCTTCCATGCGCCAGTCCATACGGGAAGGAAAACTCGCCGTCGCCCACCAGCACCTTCACATAGGCCTGGAAGCGATGAAAGTCGTGGAAGCCGTAGCGCGGTCCAATCAGATACGTGGACAGGTGGACATCGGCGGTCTGCTGCCAGCGCAGGTTGCGGTATTCCGCCTCCACGCCGGGCCTTCCCTTCGGCTCCGCATCCACAAAGGCTCCAAAGCCGGACATCTGGCGCGCGCCATAGCCAACCCCGTAGTAGGAGCCAAACGCGCCCACAGTCACCACCACACCGCCCACGTCGGCGGACTCGGCCACCTGGGCGCGTGCGCCCAGGCCGCCAAGGGCAACAAGAATGAGAAGCAGCAGATACCGACGCATATTCTCTCCGATTCTACTTGTTGATCGTCAGTGTGAAGTTGACGTAGTGCGTCTGGTTGCTTTGAGTGCCCACGCCGGTAATCTCAATCGTGTAGGTCCCCGGTGTCGCAGTCTTCTGGGAGAAGCCACCACAGCCGGACAGCGCCAGGCTGGCCGCTCCTGCCACGCATACCAGCAGCACCACCATCCATTTCTGGGCACGCCGGCGGAAGCGCAACAGCATCCATCCGAAGAGTCCAGCCAGGGGCAGCCACCAGCCTGCGGCCAGCGGAGCTGTCGGAGAGCCGCCGCTCACGGCAGCCACCGTCGTGCCTCCGCTCAGCGGATTGTTGGTGTCAATCGTCAGCTGCGTGCTCACCTGGCCGCCCGCCGCCAGCACCAGGCTGCTGCTGGCAAAGTGGCAGTTCACCGCAGCGGGCAGATTCGCACAGCCCAGGGTCACCGTGTCCGCAGCCTTGTTCACAGACGCCAGATTCACCGTGATGGTTCCATTCTGCCCCGTGGTCAAAGTCAGCGAAGGCGGATTGGTCGACAGGCTGAAGGTGGCAGGCGCCGTGGACAGCGAAGTCGGCTGCGAGGTTGAGGGACTGTGCAGCGCATCCCCGCTGTATTGCGCCACGATGGCGTAGGTCCCTGTGGGCAGATTCGGCACCAGCGATGCCACCCCGGTTGCATCCAGCGCACTGCTGCCAATCACGCTGCTGCCGTTCAGGAACTGTACGGTTCCGGTCGGCGTGGGGCCGCTGTTGCCCACCACGGTTGCCACCAGAATGCTCTGCTGGGAGTTGGTTCCCGCCGTTGTGGTGCCCAGCGCGGTTGCGGTCGGAATCGGCTGGATCACCTCGCTCGTTGCCGCAGAGGTGCTGCCGGCATCATTGCTGTCGCCCCCATAGGTTGCCGTCACGGCATGGGTGCCCACGCCCAGCGTCGCCAGGGTCACGGTGGCGGTTCCCGATGCGTCCAGTGTGGCCGTGGTGGCTGTCCTGCCATCCACGGTCAGCGTCACCGGGCCGCTGGGAATGCCGCCATTGCCGGTGACCTTCATCGTGAAGACCACGGGAGACAGCACCAGAGCCGGATTGGGGGCAACCGTCAGCGCCGTCTGCGTGGTGGCCAGATTCACCGTCAGCGGCAGCGCTGCCGATGCGCTGGGACCGTCATTTGCCGTGCCCGGCGCATACGTTGCCGTGATCGAGTGAGTGCCCACGGCCAGATTCGCCGTCAGTGCCGCCGTCCCGGAGCCATTCAGCACGGCCGTGCCCAGCGGCGTTGCGCCGTCGGCAAAGCTGACGTTGCCGGTTGGAATCGTGTTGCCCTGCAGCACCTTCACCGTCGCCGTCAGGCTTGTGCCGCGTCCGCCAATGCCGGGGTTCGGACTGGCGTTGACCACGGTCGCCGTCTGCACTGCGGCCACCGTCAGCACGGTGCTGCCGGTGCTGGCTCCACTGCCTGCGCCGCCGGAATAGCTGGCCGTAATCGTGTGCTGCCCGGCAGCCAGAGCCGAGGTTGTGAAGGAAGCCGTTGTGGGCGATCCGCTGAGCTGCGCGCTGCCAATCTGCTGATTACCGTCCAGGAACTGAACCGTCCCTGTCGGTGTCACGGTTCCGCTTGGCATCACCGTGGCCGTAAACGTCACGGCGGTCCCATAGCTCGAGGGGTTGGGCGTCGCGATCACCGCAGTCGTTGTGGGCGCATCGATATTCTGCGTCACCGCATTGGAGTTGCTGCTCAGCACATACTTGGCCGCATCTCCGCCATAGACTGCAGTGATGGTATGGGTGCCATTGGCAAGCGTGGAGTTGTTTAAGGTTTTCGTCGCCGAGCCGTTGCCATTTGCCGTCAGGGTTCCGGTGCCAATCACAATCCCGCCGTCCAGAAAGTTCACCGTCCCGTCCGGAACCACACCGCCCCCATTGCTGGGGTTCACCGTGGCGGTAAAGGTCACCGCCGCACCCACGCTGGCATTGAGCTGGCTGGAGCTGAGAGTCGTGTTGGTGGGTTCATTCACCGGCAGGGACACCACTGGTGACGTGCTGGCGAAATGCGCCGGATCGGGAACATAGGCTGCCGTCAGCGAATGGAGCCCCACGGCCAGTGCCGTGGTGGTATAACTGGCCACCCCGGAGGTGTTCAGCGGGACCTTGCTGGCCAGCACGGTGGCGCCGTCGCTGAAGGTCACGGTTCCGGTCAGTGTTCCGGTTCCGGTCGTCACGGTGGCCTGCAGCACCACGGTCTGTCCAAAGTCCGCCGGGTTGGGCGTGGCCTGCAGCACGGTGGTCGTGGAGTTCACGGCAGTCGCAACGCCGGTGATCTGGATCAGCAGCGGAGAGTTGTCGGAGCTGGCCTGGGTGGTGATCGTGGCCGTCAGCGGATTCGCCGCCACAGTCGGCGCAAACTGCGCGCCATAGACGCAATCCGTATTTGCGGCCAGTGGCGTGCTTGTGGCGCACGTGGTCACATTGGGGTCCAGTGCGGAGTTGCTGTCCGGGGTGATGGCCGTCAGATTCAGGGCAGCCGTACCATCATTTTCCAGGGTCTGATCCTGCGTCGGAGACTTGCTACCCTGACGCACCGGAGACGATGCCGGCAGCGTAAACGTGGCCAGGTTGGCCTGCACGCTGCGGATCACATTGTCCAGATAATCTGCGATCAGCAGATTGCCGGTGGGGCTGAAGGCCAGCCCATAGGGTGCATACAGGCCTGCCTGCAACGCGCTGTGCCCATCGCCGCCGTATTTTCCCGTGCCGTTGCCGGCAAAGGTGACGATGTTGGCGTTGGTTGCGCTTACCTTGCGGATGACGGCGTTCTGCGTGTCTGCGATGTACAGATTTCCTGCCGGGTCAAAGGCAATCCCCGAAGGCGCATCAAGTTGAGCCTTAACTGCCGGACCCCCATCTCCTGAAAAGCCCACCGTGCCAACCCCGGCATATGTCGTGATGATCTGCGTGCCCGCATTCACCTCCCGGATGCGATTGTTGCCGGAGTCCGGAATATACATGTTTCCCGCGCCGTCAAAGGCCACAGCGTAGGGGGAATTCAGCCCTGCAGCCGTCGCGGGACCATTGTCTCCACTGTAGGTGCCGACACCACTGCTCTGCCGGGTGCCATTGCCGGCAACCGTCGTGATGATCCCCGACGTGGAGACCTTGCGAATCTTTTCGTTGTAGGTGTCTGCGATATACAGATTCCCGGCGGCATCCACCGTGATGCCCTGCGGATTGTCGAGATTTGCAGCGGTTGCCTGTCCGTTGTCTCCTGCGCTTCCCGGTGTCCCATTGCCGGCAACGGTTGTGATGATCCCGGTGGAGAGCGTCACCTTGCGGATCACACTGTTGCCACTGTCGGCGATATAGAGATTTCCGGCTCCGTCAACGGCTACACCGGCCGGGATATTCAGCGTTGCCTGGGTAGCCAGTCCCCCATCGCCGGTGTAGGAGGCACTCCCTGTCCCGACAATGGTCGAGATCGTATTCGTGGTGGCATTCACCTCACGAATGCGATTGTGGTTGCTATCGGCGATGTAGAGATTCCCGGCCCCATCCAGTGCAATGCTCTCCGGCAGATAGAGTCCGGCGTTGGTTGCACTGCCTCCGTCCAGTACCGGGATGTAGTTGTTGAATTGGCCTGCGATCGTCTGCATGGTGCCCGGCAGGAAGACGCCCAGCCCGCCTAATCCTGTCCCCGTCAGATAGGCAACCCCCAGCGTGTTGCCACTGCTGTCTGCCAGCACCACTGCTCCCGGACGCACTCCCGGTGCCGTGGGCGCAAACGTGACGGAAACCGTGCAGGTATTGCCCACCAGCAGATGCGCATTGGCGCAGGTGCCCGTGGAGGCGGGCGCATAATCCAGCCCGCTCTGCCCCAGCGTAAGCACGTTCACCGCGCCCACCTGTCCGGCCGTCGTTGCGGTGACCGTGACGCTCTGTGCTGTGCTCGTGGTGCCGGTATTCACCGCTCCCAGGTTCGTCTGCGCCACGGCCCGAGCCGGGCTGGAAAGCAGCAAAGCCATCGCAAAGAGCACAAGAAAAAGTCCATGCCGACTGCGAAGCATCGCAAGCCTGGCCACTGGGACAGGCAACGATGCTTGCGGTGCGGCAGCGACCATCGAAAGGGGGGATAGCGCGGTCATCGCAAGCTCCGATATGTGAGGATCAGCAGGAGGAACAAGGTCAAAGTACCACATGGCCTCCTGCTCTGACACGCAAAGAATCCGTCATCTTGCCTGTCCGCATCTGGCCTCGCACAGAGCAGCCCTGCAGCCAGTCCGGCAGCCAGCGCCAATCCAGCGCAACACCGGCGCCACACCGGCGCCACACCGGCTTTGATACCGTAAAGGCATGGCAAATTCTCACGCATCAGGCACCTCCATCGCAGATGCCGATCCATTGCGCAGCATGGCAGAAGAACTGGTGCAGCGCGCCCTGAAGGCCGGCGCCAGTGACGCCGTTGCGGGCATCTCGGAAGGCGATGAGTTTTCCGTCACCGTGCGCATGGGGCAGGTGGAGACGCTCGAGGAGTCCGGCTCGCGCAGTCTGGGTCTGCGCGTCTACCAGGGGCAACGTTCGGCCTCTGCCTCCACCAGTGACCTTACCCCGGACGGTCTGAGCCAGCTGCTGTCCAGCGTCATGGATCTGGTCCGGATCACCGAGCCCGATCCCTGCGCCGGACTGGCCGATGCTGCCGAAATGGGCATCTACCCCGGCGATCTCGCGCTTTACTTTGAGGATGTCTACGCGCTTCCGGTTGCCGAGCGCATTGAGCTGGCCCGCCGTGCCGAAGCCGCTGCCCTTGCCTCGGATGCCCGCATCCGCAACTCTGCCGGAGCCAGCTTCAGCGCGGCGACGGCGCGACGGATTCTGGCCAACTCGCGCGGCTTTTCCGGCGAGTATCGCGCCAGCCACTGTGGCATCTCGGTTGTGCCCATCGCCATTGACGAAGACGGCGGCATGCAGCGTGACAGCTGGTGGTCCAGCGCCCGTCGCATGGGCGAACTCGACTCACCGGAAAGCGTCGGTCAGGAGGCCGCCCGCCGCACCCTGCGCATGCTTGGAGCGCGCCGCGTCGCCACGCAGCAGGTTCCCATCGTCTTTTCACCGGAGGCTGCCCGCACCCTGCTGGGTCATCTCTTTGAAGCGGCCAGTGGCGATGCCATCTGGCGTTCGGCCTCATTTCTGGTCGGCCAGCTGGGAGAGACCATCGCCGCACCTGCGCTGACCATTCACGATGACCATACGCTGGTCCTGCCCAGCGGCAGTGGGGGTCTGGGCTCGCGCCCATTCGATGGCGACGGGCTGCCCACCCGCCGCACCACCCTGGTTGCCGACGGCGTGCTCGAGACCTGGCTGCTCAACGTCTATGCCGCACGCAAGCTCGGGCTGCGCTCCACGGCCAATGCCTCCGGAGGCGGCATCGGAGCCGGCAATCTCTACCTCGCAGCCGGCACCCGGTCTCCGCAGGAGATTCTGCGCTCCGTCCCGCGTGGGCTCTATGTCACCAGCGTCATGGGATTCGGCGTTAATCTTGTCACCGGCGACTACTCCCGCGGCGCCTCCGGACTTTGGATCGAAGATGGCCAGCTTACCCATGCGGTGGAGGAGATCACCATCGCCGGCAATCTCCGGGAGATCTTTCGCAACGTGGTGGCCGTCGGCAATGATCTGGAGTTTCGCGGCTCCGTTGCCTGCCCCACGCTCTGCGTGGAAGGCATGACCATCGCAGGCGCCTGATGCAACCGCTGCTGCCAGATTCGCTGCCGTTCGATGCCGCTGAGGCTGCTTCCATCCTCCAGCAGCTGCCCGCGCGACAGTCGGCCGTCTTCGCCCTTTTCGGTGAGCCGGGGCAGGAGCCGTATATCGGCATTGCCGCCGATCTGCGACGAAGGCTCGCACGCCTGCTGCTTGCCGATCCGGCGCATCCCCGCCGACTGCAGCTGGCTGCGCGTGTCCGCCGCATCGACTGGTGCCTCACCGGATCGCGCCTCGAGGCGCAATTCCTGCAGTTTCGTCTGCTGGAGCAGGCCTACGGCGAGCGGGCGCTTGAGCGCATGCATCTGCGGTCGCCGGCCTTTATTCGCTTCCATGGCAGCAACGCCTACCCCCGCCTCAGCGTGGTCACGCGACTGCCGCGCGACCATGCCGAGTGGCTCTACGGACCCTTTGCCTCGCGAGCGGCCGCCGAGCGCTACTCGGAGGAAGTGCTCAAGCTCTTTCTGCTGCGCCGCTGCGAGGAGAATCTCCATCCCGACCCCTCGCATCCCGGCTGCGTGTATTCGGAGATGAAAAAGTGCCTCGCGCCCTGCTTCCAGGGCTGCTCCGACCCGCGCTATGCCGAGGAGGCGGCTGCCGTGGAGCAGTTTCTTGCCACCTCCGGTCAAAGCCGTCTGCATGTGCTCAGCGCCGAGCGCGATGCCGCCTCGGCTGCGCTGGAATTCGAGCGCGCCGCTGTCCTGCATGCCGCCGTGCGGCAGGTGGACTCCGTGCATACACTGGCAGGGGAGATGGTGCGCCCGCTCGCCCGGCTGCAGGCCTGTCTGGTGCTTCCGGCAGCCCAGCCCGATGCCGTCGCACTCTTTCTCTTCACCGGTGGTACCCTGCGCGGGCCGGAGCTATTTTCCACCCTCGGCATGCGGATTCAGAATGAAGCCTCAGGCTCCAGCTCGCTCTTTGCCCAGCCGATGCTGCTTGAGCCGGTTCCCGAGCAGCCGACACCTGCCCGCACAACTTCCCGCGACGCCCTCGCAGCCCGGCTGGATGCGGCACTTGAGCATCTGCAGCAGGCCGAGCATGCCTCCGCAGTCCGCCGTATCGGGGATCTGGCCCTGCTCTCCCGCTGGTACCATCGGCCAGCCCAGCAGCGCGGCGGAGAGATTTTCTTTGCCACGCTTCCGGAAATGCTGGAACCGCACCCGTCGGGAGATTCCGAAGGCTCAGCGCCCTCCCCATGGAACCGCAAAGCCATTCTGCGAGGCATTGGCCGCGTTGCCGCAGAGCGGCTGGCACAGCGCGCACAGGCGGTGGTGGAGGCTGGGCAGGCGCAGGTGGCTCCAACCTCGCCTGGTCCGGACGATCCGTCGCACACGGCTGCTTCTTAGGTATTTTGTTCAGGAATTCCAGCCGAGCCGCAGCAGGCTATCGGCAGTTCTGCGTCCTGCATCGTTCCGCATCCGCGTCAGATCAGCTCGGACTTGCCCTCGGCCGTCAGCTCCTTGACGATCTTGCCCACATCCTGTGACTGTGACCGTTGCGCCACCAGAATGGCATCGTCGGTTTCCACAATCACCAGATCGCTGACGCCCACCAGTGCCACATGCTTGCGCGGACTGAAGATGTAGTTGTTCTCGGCATCAATCGTCAGCACGCCTGCCGTCTCGGCCACATTGCCATTTTCGTCGCCACGCAGCCGCGTATCGCGCTGGAACTCGTAGAGCGACTCCCAGGAGCCAAGATCGTTCCAGCCAAACTCGGAAGGCAGGCAGAATAGCCCGGACAGATGCTGACCCTTGGCCGAGCGCGGCTCCAGAATCGCATAATCCACCGAAATGTTCTCGCATTTGGGATACAGATTGCTGAAGGTCTGGGCAAAGCGTGGTGTGCCCCAGGACTGGGCAATCTCCTCCAGCATCGGTGCCGTCTCCGGCATATGCTCGCGCACCGCATTGGCCAGCGTTCGCGCCGACCACAAAAACATCCCCGAGTTCCAGTAGTAGCCGCCGGCCGCCAGAAACTCCTCGGCACGATGCAGGCTGGGCTTTTCCATAAAGCGCCGCACATGCAGCGCGCCTTCGCTCTCTGCGCCACGCACAGCTTCGCCGGTTTCAATGTATCCGTAGCCGGTTTCCGGCCGTGAGGGCTCAATGCCCAGCACCACCATCACGTCGCCGGAGGCCGCAAGACGAATCCCCTGCTCAATACGCTTGAGGAAACGCGGCTCGTCCCCGATCACGTGATCGGAAGGGAAGATCCCGAGAATGGCCTGGGGATTCTCCCGCTCAATCAGAAAAGCCGCCAGTCCACAGGCCGGAGCCGTGTTGCGCGCCACCGGCTCCTCGATGATCTGCGCCGCAGGGACATCCTCCAGCTGGGACTGAATCTCAGCCGAGAGCAGCTCATTCGTGATGACCCAGATCTTCTCCGGAGCCGTCATCTGGCTCAGCCGCTCCACCGTCTGCTGCAGCATCGATCGGTCGCCGTCCAGCGCAAGCACCTGCTTGGCATGGGCACGTCGAGAGCGTGGCCAGAAGCGCGTACCGCTCCCCCCGGCCAGAATCACAGGTCGGAAATCTACAGTATTCAACATGGAAAAGCCATCATAGCCTGCCGACAGGTGACTGGCAACTGCAGCGACCGTCGGCAGCCCGCGTTAGCCCAGCTTAGCCAGGAATTGCTGGATGCGCCGCACACCCTCATCAATCGTCTCCCGCGTGACCGGGTAGGAGAAACGCAGATGATGCGGTGTTCCAAAGGCTTCTCCAGGAACCGCCACCACATGCCCTTCATGCAGCAGCCGCGTGGCCAGCTCCGTGGCCGAACGAATTCCGTTGCGGCCAATGTAATGGGAGAAGTTCGGGTAGACGTAAAACGCGCCACCCGGCGTCGTGCAGGTGACGTGGGGAATCGTCCGCACCTTGGCCAGAATGTAGTCCCGCAGCTCCAGGAACTCAGCCCGGAATTCGCTGACACACTCCTGCGAGCCTGCCAGCGCCGCAATCGCACCCTTCTGCACAAAGCTGGTCGCGTTCGAGGTGGATTGCGACTGCAGTTTGGAGAGGTTGGCAATCACAGCCTTCGGTCCCAGCGCATAGCCGGCACGCCATCCCGTCATCGAATAGGTCTTCGAGAGCGAGCCCAGAACGATGATGTGGTCCTTGGCCCAGGAAAAGCTCCCACCCGAGACCGGCTTGCCTTCATAGTTCAGGTACACGTAGCACTCGTCCAGCAGCAGGTAGATGCCCCGCTCGTGCGCCAGCCGCACAATCCGCTCCAGATCGCTGGCCGAAACCACGCTCCCGGCCGGATTCGACGGTGAATTCAAAATAATGGCCTTGGTACGCGGTGTAATCGCCGCCTCAATCGCATCGGCCGTGATGCGGAAGCCCTCCGACTCCTCGGTCTCGAGAAAGACCACCTTCCCGCCGGCGTACTGGATGATGTCCTTGAAGCTGACCCAGTAGGGAACCGGCAGAATCACCTCGTCCCCATGGTCCACCAGCACCTGAATCGTATTGAACAGAGCCAGCTTACCTCCGGCCGTGAAGATCGCCTCATCCAGGCCATAATCGGAGCCAAAATCGGCGGCATGGCGCTCCACAATCGCCTTGCGAACATCGGCGATGCCGGGAACCACCGTGTAGCGGGTAAAGTTGGCCTGAATCGCATCAATTGCCGCATCCTTGATGTGCTGCGGCGTGGGAAAATGCGGTTCTCCAGCCCCAAAGTCGATCAGGGAGATGCCCTGGCTGCGCAGCTTGGTGGCTTCGGCCGCCACTGCCATCGTGGCGGAGACTTCAATACGACCGATACGGTCAGCGAAAACTTTAGCGGGTGCGGATACGGACATAGTGGTTCCAGTGTACCGATTTCGCTGGCTGCGGGCCAGTTTCGGGCCCGGGCGGGCCATCCCTGTTTGGCGAGCAGGGCCATTTCCTCCGGCATTCGGATGGGGGATGCGAGGTGCCGGGGTGGGTTTACGAGGTGCCGGGGTGGGTTTACAAGGTGTAAGACACGTATTACACCTGTCCTACCGATGTAAGACATTTGTAGGACGTGTCTTACATCGGTCTTACGCGTGTCTTACAAATGTCTTCGATTCTGTCGGACACGGCCAGTTTGCAGGCCCGACGCTTGTCGTTTCCCGGCCAGGCCCGTTTTCCCCGCCTGCATGCACTTGTCTGCGATGGGCCTCAGCCTGCCTCATCTCAGCCTGCCTCGTCTCAGCCCGCCGACTGCCGCGCCTGGCGACGCAGCCGCTTCAGCACATTGCCCGGCACCAGTCCCGTGATATCCCCGCCAAAGCTGAAGACTTCCTTCACCATCCGCGAGCTCACAAACGAGTAGCGCCCGGCCGGCTGCAGAAAGACCGTCTCCACCTCCGGTGCCAGCCGCCGGTTCATCAGCGCCATCTGGAACTCGTACTCGTAGTCGCTGATGGCGCGTATGCCGCGCAGCACCGCAGTGGCCTGCTTCTGGCGGGCAAAGTCAACCATCAGCCCGTCGAAGGTCTCCACCTCCACGGTCTCCATCTGCCGCGTTGCCTCACGCATCATCTCCACCCGCTCGGCCACCGTGAACAGGGGGTTTTTAATGGGATTGTTCAGGATGGCCACCGTCAGGTGCTCGAAGAGCTTGGACCCGCGCGCAATCAGGTCCAGATGCCCGTTGGTGGGTGGATCAAAGGTTCCGGGATAGATCGCGCGTACTGCCATGGCTTCGGCCTCCTGCCGATGCTCATTGTAGTGCATGGCCGCCTGTCTGCCTTCGGATGCAGCCCCGCGCCCAGACGCTATTCTGCTCACTCTCTGGCGGATGCTGGCGTGATGTAAGACAGTTGTCTTACATCACGCCGGTGCCTATCGGGAGCCGGGCGGCGTCGGTGGTGTCGGCGGTGTTGGCGGAGTGGGTGGGGTATTGGCTGGCTGTCCCGCGGGCTGGCCTGATCCCGGATCTCCGGGCATGCCGCTGTCCGGCGTCGCGGCCTGCAGCAGCTCCACGTCAAAGACCAGATCCGCCTCCGGCGGAATCACCGGTGGCCGTCCGCGTTCGCCGTAGGCAAGCTGCCAGGGAATCAGCAGCCGTCGGATGCCGCCCACCCGCATGCCCACCAGTCCGGTATCCCAGCCGGGAATCACCTGCCGGCCGCCCAGCAGGAACTGGAATGGTTCTCCCTCCGGATACTGCGCGCTGGCGCGGTCGCGCGAGGAGTCGAATTTGGTGCCATCGGCAGCCAGCCAGCCCGTGTACTGCACGGTCAGCAGCATGCCGGGCGTGGCCATGGGTCCGGTTCCGGGGCGAATCTCCTGGAAGCGCATCGCATAGGCCGTCTGCACGGCAGCCTGCGTGGGCGGAATCCCGACGCTGGCCTGGGGCGCATTCTGCGCCTGTCCAAACGCTGTTGCTGCCAGCAGGCAGGGGAGCAGCAGGCGGATCGATCGCTGCACGACGGCCCGGAAAATCGGAATTTGTAAGACAGAATTGCGCATCCTCAAACTCTACCCGATCACGGCCGCAACGGTGCAAGGACCTTGCTCCCGGAGCATCCTCCTGCATGCAGCGCTTACACTGGAAAAGATGCATGCCTTGTGGAGTGCCAGCCTGGAAGGCTGGATGCGGTTGAGCTGGATTCGGCCTGAATCTGCTCAGATTGTCTGGATGCAAAACGGCACGATGCATGCGGTCAACTGGCGTCTGGTCTGGATTACAGTCGTAGCCTTTGTGGCTGGAATGATGAATGCCGTCGCTGGCGGCGGCTCACTGCTCAGTTTTCCCGCGATGTTGGGCATTGGGCTGGGCCCAATCGAGGCCAATGCCACCAACACCCTGGCTTTGTGGCCGGGGCAGTTTGCCTCCATCGCCGGATACTGGGGCGAGATCCGCAAGCTGAAATCGATGGCCGTGTGGATGGGGCTTGCCGGGCTGTTGGGCGGCGCCATCGGTGCCACGCTTCTGCTGCGTACGCCAGCGGGCATCTTCATGAAGCTGGTGCCCTGGCTGTTGCTGACTGCGGCGCTCATCTTTGCCTTCAGCGGACCCTGGCAGCGGCATTTCCAGCAGCGGAAGCAGACGCATTCCCCCGCCGCACATCCATCCGGCCATGCCTTCTGGATGGTGCTGATGACCATGCTGATCTGCTTCTACATCGGTTACTTCGGTGCCGGTGCGGGCTTCCTGCTCATCGCCATGATGACGCTGTTTGGACTGGAGGATCTGCACCAGATGAATGCCCTGAAGGTGGTGGCAACCACCATGGCCAACGGGGTCGCCTGTCTGCTCTTCATTCTGGGTGGAAAGGTCGTTTGGCAATACTGCCTTGCAGCCATGCTCACCTGTGCCATGGGCGGTTATGTGGCCTCGCGATCCGCCAAACGGCTGAATCCGCGCATGCTCCGCTCCATGGTCGTTGTGCTGGGCTTCACGCTGGCGGCATACTTCTTCTGGAAGAGCTACTGAACGCCCTTTTTCAGAATGTCCTCGGCCAGGTAGTTATGCACCTTGGCTTCGTCATGCAGCATCTCGTCATAGGCCAGTTGCAGCAGCTGGGCATGGCTGTCGCGTAGCTGCTGGCGAATGCTCTGCTGCACGCGCGGATCACTGAGCTGGCCTTGTCCGGCGGGTCGCCGTTCAATCAGCTCATAGATGGCGTATCCGACCACCTTCGAGTTTTTGCCTTCGCCCATGGTGATCGGCATTGCCTCGGTGGTTTCGCCGGACTTCAGCTTGCTCACGGCGGCGTACACATCCGGATGCGCCGTCTTCAGAGGTGTCTCCAGAATGAAGCCCAGATCCCCACCGTTGCTGCTGGTGGATGGATCTTCCGAGTAGCTCATGGCCACCGAGGAAAACTCCTCGCCGCTGTCCAGATGATTGCGGATCATCTGCATCTTCTTCCGCGCCTCGGCGTCGTTCGTCGCCTTGCTGTTCTGCAGGTTGTTCACCTGCCCGGCCGGCTGGTTCGTCACCACAATCTCCGCCAGGTGATACTGCGGCTCAATCAGGTTGAACTCGCTTTTGTGCTGATCGTAGTACCGCTTGATCTCCGCGTCCGTGATGGTAATTTTGGACTCGATTTCCTTGTTGATCAGCTTGTTGCGGGTCAGTGTCCGGCGGATATCCTTCTTGAATTCCTCCAGCGTCAGCCCTTTTTCCTTCAGCTTGCGGTTGAACTCCTCTTCCGTATACGGAGCCTTGTAGTCGGTGAGCTTGGCGTTCACCTCCTCGTCGGTGGCCACCAGATTCAGCTTGGCTGCCCGCTGCTGCAGGATTTCGTCATCGATCAGGCTGTGCAGAATATTCAGGCGCACAATCTGCACCTGTTCGTTGGAGGGTGTCTGCGAGGTGTCTCCCACCGTCTGCTTGTAGACCCGGTCCACGTCGGAGGCCAGAATCCGCTTGCCATTCACTGTGGCCAGCACATCCGGTGAGTGGGTCTGGTTGCAGCCAGCCACCGCAAGCAGGGCGAGCATCGACACGCAACAGGGAAAGAATCGAAGTCGAATTCCGGACAACTCAGTACCCCCAGGCTGCAATCGCAGCATCGGTTGGCGCTCCAGCCCGGATCGCCAACCCCCCGTCCATTCAGGATAAACCCGCGATCAACGTCCCGAGGGTGCCGGACCCGCTGCGGCCGAACCCGACGCTGCCGGCCCTGACGCTGCCGGTTCCGGCGGCGGCTGCACTCCGGCCGCGCGCAGTGCGCGATCAATCACCAGCCAGACCTGCGAAGTCGGAACGGCACCATTGATGTGTTCGCCATCGATGAACAGGGACGGTGTTCCATCCACGCCCAGCGCATCGGCTTCGTGCATGGACTCGCGGATCGTCGTCTCATCCTGCTTGCTGAGGCAGGCATCCAGCGTCGCAGACTGCAGCTTGTAGGGAGCCACCTGGTCGCGCGCAATCCGATCGAGCGTTGCAAAGCTCTTCTGCAGGTTGTGTTCCGTGCCGGTCACCTCGTCGCCATGCGCGTGCAGATAGTCCACAAAGCTCCAGTAGGCCTTGCCGTTCTGCGCTGCCAGGCAGTTGGCATCCACGGCCGCATGCATGGCCCAGGGATGAATCTCGACCAGAGGGTCGTCCTTGTACACGAAGCGCACCAGGTTGCCGTAGTGGTTCATCGTTTCGGGAAACAGCTCGCGATGCATTGCCGCACAGAACGGGCATTCCAGATCATCAAAGCTGATCACGGTCACCTTTGCATCGGCGTTGCCCCGCACCGGGCGGCCGCTGATCGGAATATTCCGCGTCGGCATGCCGGCCAGATCAAATGTCTCCAGCCGTGCCAGTGTCTTGTTGTCCTTGGAGAGAAGGAAGCTCGTCGACGTCGTGCGTCCATTGCGGCCCAGCGTCACCTGCAGCTTGTCATAGCCGGGAATCTCGCTGGGGGTTCGCGCGCCGAGCGTGATCTCAAAGTTCGGCGGAACGTTGAACTGGGAGCGGACCATGACTTCAATGCTGCGCGCCAGCGCAGGATCCTGAATCGTCGAGGGTGCCGCAGAATTCTGGGCCTTGCAGCCGGCAGAAGCCACTGCCAGGGCAACGATGGCCATACATGCAATACGAGAGGAGATGAGACGCAAAAGTACCTGCCTTCCTGACATTGAGTGTACGGTATTCCACTTTGATCCGGCATCGGCCCCGGTTTTTTCCATTTGCAAATCCAAGTCCCCGTTGTACCCTTGCCGCATGTTGTTCCATCCGAAGTTTTCCATCGCAAAACGCGGCAGCCTGTTCGGGCTGCCTGACGCGGCCCTGCTTGCTGCGGGCCTGCTTGCCTCATTGGCCCTGCCTGCCGCTATGGCACACGCCGCCACGCCGCGCCCCATCACGCTCGACGACCTGTCCCGCATTGGCCGGGTCAGCAATCCGGTCCTCTCGCCGGACGGCAAATGGGTGCTCTATTCGGTCAGCCGCATGGACCCGAAGGAGGACAAGCACCCCACGCAGCTGTGGATGGTCTCCTGGGAGGGTGGTACGCCGATTCCGCTCACCTCCGGACTGGAACCGGCCAGTTCGCCGGCCTTCAGTCCCGATGGCAAATACATCACCTTTCTCTCCTCGCGCCCTGGCAAGACCAAGGGCACGCAGGTGTGGGCCATGAATCGCATGGGGGGCGAGCCGGAGCAGTTGACCTCCATCACCGATCAGCAGTTGGACGGCTATGCCTGGTCGCCGGACAGCAAGCGGCTTCTGCTCACCCTGGAGCCGCTGGCACCCAAGGCGCAGCCCGACGCCAAGGATGGCAAGTCCGACAAGCCCCTCCCATTCGTCCTCGACCGCTATCACTTCAAGGAGGACGTGGAAGGCTACCTGCGGGATGACGAGCATCAGGCGCTCTATCTGGACGATCTGGCCACCGGCAAGATCGCCAAGCTCACCACCGACCACGGTGTCGATGAGCGCAGTCCCGCCTGGTCGCCCGACGGAAGCCGGATCGCCTTTGTCAGCAATCATGATGCGGACCCGGACCGCACCTACAACACGGATGTCTTCGTCGTCGATGCCAAGCCCGGCTCCGCGGCGACCAAGCTCACCACCTGGACCGGGCCGGATGGCGGCTACGGCGGTCTTGCCTGGTCTCCGGATGGGCAGTCCATCGCCTACACGCAGGGAGCCGAGCCCCGGCTGGCACTCTACAGCCAGGCGCGTCCGGCCATCGTCACGCTGCAGGGCAAGATCAGCTATCCTGCGCCCAAACTGGATCGCAGCGCGCGCCAGCCCTGCTACACCGCTGACGGCAGGCTGATCTATCTCATCACCGATGATCGCTCCGCCTATCCGGCTGTGGTGGATGCCAGCGGCGCACAACGACTGTTGCCCGGCGAAGGCGTGACCGCGTCGATGGTCTGCAAGGCAGGTAAAATCGCCGTCATTCACACAGACGACGCGCATCCGGGAGAAATCTTCGCCCTGGAAGGCAGCAGTCTGCGCGCTCTGACGCATGTCAATGACAGTCTGATGGCCGAACTGCAGCTTTCTCCCACGGAAGATCTGACCGCGCACAGCAAGGACGGCACCGAGGTGCATGGCCTCATCACCCGTCCTCTGGGCTGGCAGGCTGGCCATCCGGCTCCCATGATCCTCTTCATCCACGGCGGCCCCAACGCGCAGGACCAGCACTCCTTTGACTTCCTGCGCCAGTGGCTTGCCGCCAACGGCTTTGCGGAACTGAACGTCAATTATCGTGGCAGCGCCGGCCGCGGGCAGGACTACGCCAAGGCCATCGCCGGAGACTGGGGGCATCTGGAGGTCATGGATCTGCTCGCCGCCGTCGATCAGGCTGTCGCACAAGGCATCGCCGATCCCAATCACCTCGGCATCGGTGGCTGGAGCTACGGCGGCATCCTCACCGACTACACCTCTGCCTCCACGGATCGGTTCAAGGCTGCCATCAGCGGTGCCGGCATGGCCATGCCCTTTTCCTTCTTCGGCGTTGATGAGTACATCCTCCAGTATCACTACGAACTCGGCGACCCGTGGAAGGCCCGCGACCTCTACATCAAGCTCAGCTACCCGCTGCTTGAGGCAGACAAACGCATTCACACGCCCACCATGTACATGGGCGGCACGCGCGACTTCAACGTTCCCCTCGTCGGTGGCGAGCAGATGTATCAGACCCTGCAGGAACTCCACATTCCCACCGAACTGGTCGTCTACCCCGATCAGTTCCACGGCTTCACCCGTCCCAGCTTTATCGTGGACCGCTACGAGCGCTGGCTGGCCTGGTACAACCATTACGTGAAGGGACTCAGCACGCCTGCGACGCTTCCGGCCAAGATCCCGGCCGGTTTCGAGGGCAAATAGGAGGCAGCCGGGTTGGACGCGCAAACTCGATCGCGTCAAACTCGCTTCCGGTCTAACTTCCGGCCGGCACGGTCCTGTCCATGGGGCTACGGGCTAGAATGAAGACATGGAGCTCGTCCAGATTGAACCGGCGCGTCGTGTAGCCGCTCCCAAACCGGAGTGGCTGCGCGCGCCTGCGCCCATGGGCGAGAACTATCACGACCTCAAGCGCCTGGCCCGCTCCCTGAATCTGCACACCGTCTGCGAAAGCGCGCATTGCCCCAACATCGGCGAATGCTGGCAGCACAAGACCGCCACCTTCATGATGCTGGGCAATCTCTGCACCCGTCGCTGCGGCTTTTGCGCTGTTCCCAAGGGTCGCCCCGAGCCGCTTGACTGGGATGAGCCGCGCCGCGTCGCCGAGGCTGTGGCCACCCTCGGCCTGCAGCATGCCGTCATCACCAGCGTGAACCGCGACGATGATCTGCTGGGCGGAGCCCGTATCTTCGCCATGGTCATCGAAGAGATTCGTCGCACTGCGCCCGGCTGCCAGGTGGAGGTTCTCATCCCCGACTTTCAGGGCAGTGAAGAGGCAATCCGAATCGTTGTCGAGGCCCGCCCTGAGGTGCTGAATCACAACACGGAGTCCGTCCCCCGGCTCTATCGCGTGGTCCGCTCCGGCGCCCGCTATGAGCGGACTCTGCGCCTGCTCCAGTATGCGAAGGAAGTGAATCCGGCGGGGGTCACGAAGTCCGGCGTCATGGTGGGTCTGGGCGAACAGACGCATGAACTCCTGCAGGTCTTCCGCGATCTGGCTGGGGTTGGCTGCGACATCCTGACCATCGGCCAGTATCTGCGTCCCTCGCGCGACCATCTTCCGATGACCCGCATCTATACCCCTGCCGAGTTTGCCGATCTCCGCAAAGAGGCACTCACCATGGGCTTCCGCCATGTGGAGTCCGGTCCGCTGGTCCGGTCCAGCTACCATGCGCACGAGCAGGCGGCCTCCACCGGACTTCGCGTACTCTAAGACCGGTTCCCGGCTGCCGCTTCAGCGACTGATTACGAGAACCACGATGCCAAAGATTGCCGCCACAAAGACCACAACGCCCAGAATCATCAGCACAATGACGCGGGCAGCCGTATTTTTCTCATTGGCATCCGGGCGCGTAATGCCAAAGGTATCAATAAATCCATTCGCAAGATAATCGAGCAGCTTCATGGCTTGGGTGCCTCTCTGGATAGCCTAACCGTTCCCGCCCTTTCCGTGCCACTCGCGCTTGATCATTGCATGCGGTGAGGCTGAGCTTTTCGGGAACGGCATTACAACCGGAAAAGTTCGCGCAGCCGTCGCGTCTGCGCGCGGCTTACCGGAATCTCTGTCCGGGCGCGATCATTCATGCGCAGCTGATAGCTGGACTTGAACCACGGCACCACCTCCCGGATATGGTTGATGTTCACCACAAATCCGCGATGTGCCCGCCAGAACTGTTGCGTGTCCAGCAGCTCCAGCAGGTCCTCCAGCGTGCGGCACTTTGACTGCCCCTCCAGCGTCGGTGTCACCACCCGGATCGCCCCCTCGTCAATCGAGGCAAAGCATATCTCCGACTGGTCCACCAGCAGCAGGCGATTCTGCACCTGCACAATCAGCTTGCTGGTTCGCGGCGTCGGCGCCGAGCGATGCCGTTCCAGCAGCTCCAGTAGAGCGGTCATCTCGGGCTTGCTCGGCCCGTCCTCGATCCGCTGCTCAGCCATCCGCGCCCGTGCCTTTTCCAGTGCCTGGGCAATCCGGTGCGGATCAAACGGCTTCAGCAGATAATCCACCGCATTCACGTCAAAGGCCCGCACCGCGTACTGGTCGTAGGCCGTGGCGAAGATGATCTGCGGCAACTGCGGCAGCTGGGCGTGCTCAATCAGGTGTCGAATCAGGGCAAAACCGTCCAGCCCCGGCATCTGCACGTCCAGAAACAGCAGATCCGGCTGATGCTGGACAATCTTGTCCAAGCCCTCAATTCCGTTGGATGCCTCGTCGATCACCTGCACGGTGCCGGTCGACTCCAGCAGATAACGCAACTCTTCCCGTGCCAGCTTTTCATCGTCCAGAATCATCGCGCGCAGCGGTGTCGCAGCAATGGCGGACGGAGAATCACTCAGGGGCGTGACCATGGATATGGGATTCGGTTGATCCTGGCTGGGATGCAGGGAAGTTATTGCGGCACGAGTCTGGGAACGAACACTCATGCGGTACCGGAATCAGTCCACCACCATGCGCAGCCGTGCCGGCATATGGTCCCGGGCCAGTTCATGGCCGCAGCGGGTGCAGTACTGATCGGTGGCCAGCACTGTCCGATGGCAGTTTCCGCAGCTTGCCGTCACCTGCCAGGCGCACTGGGGGCAGAAGTGGAAATCGCTCTGGATATGGGTGCCGCAGGCCGGGCAGCTTGCCGTCAACGGCAGCCGCAGCAGGAAGTAGATCACGGTGCCAATTCCGCCCGGCAGCACCAGGCAGACCAGAATCCAGAACCGCGCATCCATCGCCCGCCGGGGAGCATCCTTGCTCACATAACCCACCATCAGGCAATAGACCGCAGCCAGCAGTCCCCAGGAAAGATTGAAGTAGGTGCGCAGTGGAATCGGCGGACCAGGGTGATGCCGATGCGCCGGGAGCACAAACCAGAAATAATGCTCCACCAGCAGAAACGCCACAGCAGCCGCGATCATCGACCAGACGGGAATCAGCCGGGCTTCATCTTCAAACGGGATGGAGTTTGGATTACGCATCATTCAACTCTTGGTATTCAGCCCCTGCTGCAGCCTGTTGCAACCGATGCCAAAGGATACCTCAAACCGACGTATCCTTCCACACTCTTTCTGACGATTTTCCGGGCAGGGAAGTTGCGTGCCGGACCGACATTTATCGTCGATTTCTCAACCATCCGGCCACCAGCATGGCGGCAATCAGCGTTGAGCCGACCAGCAGCCCCAGCAGGCTCAGCTCGCTGGCCGTGTCCGTAATGTGCTGGTCGCCCATCAGGCTGTCCACCGAAGACCAGATCAGGGGTGTAATCAGCAGCAGCACAAGCACCACCCCGGCAATCGCCAGGTTCCGGCTGCGTCCGCTGCTCAGCCTTCGTTGCCGCAGGTTGGCTGCAGACCCCGTTACCACCCGTCGGGTATGGATCGCGGCCTCGCGGCTCTGCGCAGCATCCAGCCCCGCCAGCGCAGACAGCAGTTTGGCGTCGGCAGCAGCATGTACCCCTGTTGCGGGGGCAGCAGATTCGGGGGTCGGATTCGATGGCGCGCCCTTGTCGACCGGAGACACAGCCACTCCTTGGGTCATGCCGAGCGGTAACGCCACTCAGCCGACGTGTCGAACTAAACCTTGGCCAGAGCGGGCTTCATCAAAGCCAGGCCACGGTACAAGCGGGATTTTACAGTGGAAAGGGGGGATTTTGTCACACTTGCGATTTCTTCCAGAGAAAGTTCCTCATGGAAGCGCAGGACAAGCACCTCGCGGTAGTTCGGTTCCAGTTGCATCATGGCAGCAGCCAGTCGCGTCCTGTCCTCAACTCCGGTGTACTCCTCCAGCGGGCTGGGCCCGTCGGCTGCCAGCTCAAACTCCGGCGAATGTTCGTCATTGTGGGCGCTTTCGATCATCGCGTCCAGGCTTTGCACCGTCCGCTTGCGCCTCTGATCAATCACCAGGTTCCGGGCAATCGTCAGCAGCCATGTATCAAAACGCGCCTTTGCGTCATACTGCCCGCCGCGGACCAGCACCCGCATCCAGACCTCCTGAAACAGGTCTTCAGATTCCTCGCGGTTCCCCGTCAAATACAGCAGATAGCGCATGAGCCGATGCTGATGCCGCACGATCAACTGATCCAGCAGCCCGGGGTCCTGACGTCGCAGTCCTGCCGCAATGGCCAGATTTTCCTGGCGCACCAGCTCGCGTTCTGCGGCCTGTGAGGCCGGAAGCGAGCGCGCGGCAAACAACGTGGAGAACATACTCATCCTGAACGTATAGACGCGGAAACCGGTTCCCGGGACGAAGTTTTTTTCGTTTTCCTGCCTCCGTATTCCGCCGCAGGTGCCACCCATCAGGATTTCCAGCAGAAAAGACCGGCTGAATGGCCACAACCCCTCGGACTTTGAAATTCGCCAAACCCAGCAATTCCAATCGGTTGCAGTCCGGCTGTCGCAGATTATGGTTCCGGAAGGTCTGATAACTGGCCGGCTCCTGGTTGCTCTCCTGATTCCGCAACGTCTGATAAGAGAACCGTTACACTGAACAGATGCAGATTCTCTATGGAATTCACCCGGTGGAAGAGGCGCTCCGGGCCGGTCGTCGCCGCTTTGACCATGTCCTGGTGGCGCGCGAGCGGCGTGACGAGCGGCTCGAGGCGATTGTCACCCTCTGTCGTACGCTCAAGATCCGGGTGCGCGCCGAGCCTCGCGAATCCCTCAATGACATTGCCCGAACCCCAGCCCATCAGGGGGTCGTCGCCATCGTCCGCGCGCAGGAGTTCCTGTCCATTGAGGACATCCTGGAACCCACCGGCACCGCGCGACTGGTGCTAGCCCTCGACGGTGTGGAAGATCCTCAGAACCTTGGCGCCCTGCTGCGCTCTGCCGATGGAGCCGGTGTCGATGCCGTGGTCATGCCCGAGCGTCGCTCCGCCCCGCTGAGTGCCGTCGCAGCCAAGGCTGCCGCCGGTGCCCAGGAGCATCTGCGGATTGCCCGGGTCGTCAATCTTGTCCGTGCCCTGGAAGACCTGAAGCGCAACAACCTGTGGGTCATTGGCCTGGACGAGCGCGGCACCACCGACTATGACCAGTTTGACTTCAGCGGCGACTGTGTCCTGGTGATGGGCAGTGAAGGCGACGGCCTGCATGAACTCGTGCGGCGCACCTGCGACCATCTGCTCCGCATTCCGATGGCCGGTGGCGTCTCCTCGCTGAACGTCTCGGCTGCGGCTTCTGTGGTTCTCTTTGAGGCAGCCCGTCAGCGTCGTCTGGCCCAGCGTGGGCAGGAAAAATCGGATGGTCCTGGCCGTCGCAAAAAGCAGAAAGGTCTGGGATCATGATCCGCATCCCTGCCGCTCGCGGCCGGTTTCGAGCCATCTGCACGACCGCCGCATGTCTTACGGCGGTCTGGCTCGCGCTTCCGTCCCTGCAGGCGCAGCCGACCGCGCAGGCAGTGCAAAGCGGGCAGGCTGCGCAGCCCGGCACTGCGCCTGCGGCAGTCCCATCCTCCGGCTCCCAGAGCGGTTCGTCCGCAGGGCAGGGAACTGTGCTCTTTTCCCGCCACGTCACCGACGATGGGCAGACCATCACCACCGGCCGCGCCGTCGATTCGGTGGCCACCGGCTCGGTCATCTCCGGCTCTGCCACTTCTGGGGCAACCGGCAACCATGCTGCCCTGCCGCCGCTGGCCACCGATGCCGAGCGCCGCGCCGTGGCCTACACCAGCCTCGATCTCGACGTGCATCTCCGCCCGGCACAGCACTACCTCGCCGTGCGCGCGATCCTCGACATTCGCAATGCCGGCAACGCACCGCTTCGCCATCTGCCCATGCAGCTATCCTCCACGCTTGCCTGGCAGCAGATTCATATCGCCGGCCACGATCTTCCCTTCGCGCAGTCGCTGCTCAACTCCGACACAGACCATACCGGCCAGCTGAATGAGGCCACCGTCACCCTCCCCGAGCCGTTGGCGCCTGGCGCCTCGCTGCAGGTCGATGTCACCTACGCCGGTCGCATCGAGCAGTCGGCCAAGCGTCTGCTTGCCATCGGCACTCCGGACAATGTGGCCGCCTCTTCCGACTGGGATCGCATCGCCAGCGGCTTTACCGGCCTGCGCGGATTCGGCAACGTCGTCTGGGTTCCGGTCTCTTCCGCCCCGGCAATTCTCGGCGATGGTGCGCGCGTCTTTGACGAGATTGGCCGCCACAAACTCCAGCTTTCCGGAGCCCATCTCAAATTGGCGCTCACCGTGGAAACCTCCGCAACGGAAAGCGCCGCCGGCCAGACGCCGAACATCGCGCTGGTGGACGGCCAGCCGCTGCCGCTTTCCATCACCCAGTCCAGCGATCCCTCCATTCCCAGCCTCGCCATCGGTCGGCTGGACGATGCCACCCTTGGCTTTGAAACCTTGAGCCTCTTCGTTGCCTCGCGCACGGCGCACACCCTGCCGGAGACAACGCTCTGGGCCACTGCGGCTTCTGCGCCGAATGTCGATGCCTGGTCCGATGCCGCCTCCGCCGTGCTGCCCTTTGTACGCGGATGGCTGGGCCAGACTCCCCACGCCCAGCTCACCATTCTCGAGCTGCCGGAGACCGCCGATATTCCCTTTGAAACCGGGGCCATGCTCGCCACCCCCGTGCGCGCAGCCTCGTCCGACGTGCTCGACAACATCTTTGCCCACTCCCTCACCCATGCCTGGATGATGTCCCGTCGCGCCTGGCTCTCCGAGGGTGTGGCCCACTTCATGGGTACCCTCTGGATGGAGAAGCAGCGGGGACGCGAGCAGGCATTGGCCATGCTGGCAGACTCACGCCAGGCGCTGGCACTGGCCGAGCCAGCAAGCCCCGGCGAAGGTGATGGTCAGCCCCTGCTCACCGCCACATCCCCGGTCTACTACCGCACCAAGGCCGCCTATGTCCTGTGGATGCTGCGCTCCATGGTCAGCGATGAAACGCTCTCCGCAGCCCTGCGCGCCTACAATCCCGATGCCGATCGCACGCCCGACTACTTCGAGCATCTGCTGGAAAGTGCCGGTCAGCGCCGTGACCTCCAGTGGTTCTTCCATGACTGGGTCTATCATGACCAGGGCCTGCCGGACTTTGCGCTCGACAACGTCTACACCACGCCCACCGCGCTCAACGGCAGCTATCTGACCGCCGTCAGCGTCTCCAACAACGGCTACGCCGGTGCCGAGGTTCCCGTGCAGGTCATCAGCGACCTGTCCACCGTCACGCAGCGGGTCGTCGTGCCGGGTCGCGGCAAGGCCACCCTCCGCATCCTGCTGCAGGGCCAGCCCACGGAGGTCCGCGTCAACGATGGCACCATCCCGGAGACCGACGCATCCATCCACGTCAAGCAGCTCAAAACCGTTCCCGTCCCAGCCGGCCGCTAGCCGCCATCAGTCTCCGGTGGCCAGCGCCGGTCGGCGTTCCCGCAGTCGGCTCGTCAGCCAGTAAAACACCGGACCCAGCAGCGCCACCACCAGAGCAAAGCCCAGCGCCGGAAAGCGTCCCAGCTCTTCGCTGCGCGCCGCATACAGCGCATAGCCGATCAGCGCCGTGGGACCCACGCCCAGCGCAATGGCAAAGGCAAGATTTCCCGCCCGGAACGGGCGCTCCAACTCCGGCTCCCGCAGCCGCAGCATCACCAGCGCGGCAAACTCCAGCACCAGGCTGGCTCCATACAGCACCAGATCAATCGAGATCAGCCGCTCAAACTTCAGATTCAGCGCCAGTGCCCATGCCAGCCCGCACAGCGCCACGGAGACCATCGGTACGCCCCGGCGATTGCGACGCGTCAGCATCCGTGGCAGCATGCCGTCCTCAGCCATGGCCACCGGCAGCCGCGTATAGCTCATCATCAGCGCATTGAACATGCCAAAGCCGTTGATTGCCCCGCCTGCCACCACCGCAATGCCCAGCAACGGGCCGCCCAGCATCCGCGCCGCGTCCGCCCAGGAGCCGGTGGAAAAGTTGGCCACCGAAATCCCCGCCGCCGCCACCGCCGCCAGCGGCAGAATATAGGTGAGCGCCACCAGCATCGCAGAGGCCAGCATCGCCCGTGGATAATTCTTCTGCGGCTCTTCCACCTCCTGGGCCACCGTGGAGGCATTGTCCCAGCCCATGTAATTCCACATCGCCACCAGCACCGCCGTGCTCAGGCTGGCGCCTGCTCCGGCATGGCCCCAGGCAATGGCCCCATGCATCCGCAGCCCGTGCCATAGTCCAATGCCGATAAACACCACGAACGGCGCCAACAGCAGAACAAACAGCCCCACCGTCCCTTCACCCACTGCCGGCGCACCACGCAGATTCCACGCGCAGCAGACCACCACCACCAGCAGCGACCACAAGTATCCCCGCACTCCGGCCGTCAGCGCAGGATCAAAGCGTCCCAGATACTCGACAAAAATCGTGGGATAGATCGCCATGTCGAAGACGCTGGCCGCCAGTGACAGCCATCCCTCCTGGTAGCCCCAGAACGGGCCCAGCCCACGCCGTACCCAGACGTAGAATCCGCCTTCGGCTGGAATCGCACTGGCCAGCTCGCCAATCATCAGCGTCGTCGGCAGGCTCCACAAAAAGGGCAGCAGCAGCAGGATCACAATCGCCTTGGCAAATCCCGCACCACCCAGAATGTCCTCAATCCCATAAGGCCCGCCGGAGACCATGAAATACGTGGCCGCAATCAGCGGAATAATCCGCAGCTTGCGTCGGGTTGTCTGGCGTGGAAGGCGCATGCATGTGAATGTACCAACCTTTGCCCGGCGTCCCAAGCGAAAAATCGCCCCGGCGCAACTCCGCAGACAGCCGCCTAACCCGTCGATCGCAGTCCACAGAGCCCGGATCGTGCACATCCTGGCCGGTATGCAGCCGAAGGCACAGGGTGCAACCCGGCACCACCGGTCCAATCTGCAATCCCGGTAACCCCCGCCGCCATGCTAATCTGTTCATAACCCCGCGGAGAGATGGCCGAGAGGCTGAAGGCGGCGGTTTGCTAAACCGTTATAGGGTCAAAAGCTCTATCGAGGGTTCGAATCCCTCTCTCTCCGCCAGCAACCCTACCCTTTTAATCCCTCTCACTCGCAGCGGTCGCTGCGATTCGCCACAAAGCTTCCTGTTCCGGACAAATTGGAACTTCATGCGCTCTGCGTGTGGTGCAGTGGCGTGTCTTTGCCGCTGAATGTCACCATCATTTGCTATTTCCGGGTAACAAGCCGAGTGTGCACTTCCAGAGTCGAGCTACTGAGGGTGCAGGGTCAGGTGAGGCATCCAGCTATTGCGTAGTTGCAGGCGGCGAGTATCGTTGTCTGTTTGGGGGAGACTCCGTCGCATCTGGAAATTCTGTGAGATTTTTTGTGTAACCTTCCTTCCGTTCCATGCTCGTTCCCAGTGAGGCCGTTACGCCTCGCGATCCTTTCCAACAATCCAGAATGGAGATTTCCGATGAAGAACGTCCTCAAAGTGGCTTCCCTGGCTGCACTCACTGCTGCCATCACCCTTCCTGCCGCTGCAGTGTCGGCCTATAGCGGTCAACCGCAGTGTCGTCCGGCTGCCAGCAGCTCCAAGTGTGCCGGCAAGTGCGCTTCCAAGTGCATGGCAAAGATGAAGAAGTCCAAGAAGATGAAGAAGTCCCGGAAGATGCAGAAGTGCGCGGCCAAGTGCGGAGCCAAATGCGCGCCCAAGATGTAACTTCGGACTTTGCTGGAACTGCAGCAATCGGCGCAACTCCTCGGCGCCGATTGTCTGCAGCCGTGCGCATTCAAAAGGTCTATTCCGGGCTTGCCGCCAGGCGGGAACATCTGCTGACCCGGTTGTTGCAGGGGAAAGCGCCTCGTCAGTGGGAGCATTATCCGGAGAACGATGCCGTCGATGTTACTCGCGGGTATCAGTGGTTTTACCATTCGCATTCCCCGGAGGATCGTCCGGATGCGATCGAGCATGGACACATCCATCTGTTTGCGCGCCGATCACTGTGGGGTTCTGCATCAGCCACTGCGCGCGAGAAAGAATTCCGTAAACTCACCTGCGCCCGTCTTTCCCGATCCAGCACCCGGCATCTCCTTTCCATCGGTCTCAATGCCAATGGGCTTCCGATCTCGCTTTTCACCGTCAACAGCTGGGTGACCGGAGACGCGATGCTCAGCGCTGAGCTGACGCTGGAGCTGCTGCATGGTATGCGTTTGCGCACCCGTAATCCGCAGATCGATACCGTTATCGAGTCTGTGATTGCGCTCTGTTCCCGTCAGGTTCATGCTGTGCTTGCGCGGCGCGATCAGATGCTTGCCAAACGAAGCCGTCCTGGCGTTCTGGAGGATCAACGACTGGAGATACTCTCCGAGGTCGCCATTGATCTGGATGCAGAAATCGAATCCCTGGTATAGGAGAGAAGAATCATGCTTCCGGTCATCAGCCAGAAGGGAACAAGGCTCAACACCGTGCCGGAGAAAGTGGGGGATATGAAAAATTGCGCTTGGGAATTGCAGACTTCTTGCTATCCCGATTCAGTTTCCCTATACTTCACTCGTCTCCGACATATCCCCCAAACGAATCTCAATCGCGGAGATTCGCTGCCTTCGAGGAGAAAGATGAAACACGCATACTGGTTATCCATTGCCCTGCTGTTCCTGCCTGCTCTCGTTCGTGCACAGCAAGTCTCATCCCCACTCGCCAAAACCGTTGCACCGACGGCTGCCGTGGCTGTAACCAAGCCTGCCAGTGCAGCAGACAAGCATTCCACCAACCCCACATTGAAGCCGGAGCCTGGTGGCACGGTCGAATATGAGTGGGGAATTCCCGTGGAAGTCTTTGCCGATGGGCACAGAAAGCCTCTGTGGAAAGGCAATGCCGATACGGCAAAATCCGCCCGTTCCTATTCGGAAGACTCACCCGAAGTGCGGATATTTCCCACTGCTCCACCCAAGCCATCCTCCACTGCGACGCAACAGCCAATTCCACCCGATCCAGCGTCGACGAATGGAGCAGGAGCGGATGCCAGTCCTTCAACCCCGGCTTCTGGACCGAACTCGCCGTCGCCAACCAAGACAGACAATAGCCCTGCAGCCGGCAGTTCATCCACAGGCAATCCACCGCAGACACAGTGAAGTTGCTCAGTCTGAGGCAGGGCGACACAGTGCCCGGATTTTTCTTCTTTGGGTTGTCTTTGCAATTGCAGCCAACAATCCGTCCGCACCTTCCGTGACTCGAACATAGGCTTCAGCCTGAATGCTTTCATCGGTTGGGAGAACATGAAGGGCAATGGTGGGTACACCGTGCTCATAGGCTGCGTGGATCAAACGATTTTTATCGCGCAAAGGTAACATCTGTCCGGCAACCACGGCGTCGAACACCTCAGATTCCAGAAGGGCAATGGCATCGTCAACCGTGGTTGCAGTACGCGTGGTATAGCCGGCGGCAACCAATAACTGATCTCGCTTTATACCGATCTCCTGCTGCGGACTGACCAGCAGAATACGGATCGAATGATTCGCGGTTTTTGGGCTCATGGATGCCAGCTTCTGCAAGCGGAATTGTCCGCCAGCCGGAATGGGGTGAGCATACGGTGTCAATGGTAATCCTGCAAATGCTTGCCGGGGACACAACCCTGGTTCAGTCAAAAGAGGGATCGTGCAAACTGTACTGGAATCCGAGATCGATAATCGGCGGAAGTCAGAAGCGGATGCTGCAGTGTCGCCTTGCGATCCGCTGGAAATCTGCAAGTTGTCCTATGATCCCGATCCGAGAATTCTCGCAGTTCTTGAGTTCATCGATCATGCAACTCCGCAGGAGGTGACCATTGAAGCTGCTGCAGAAAAGGTGAACCTGTCCGTCTCCCGTTTGCGTCATCTCTTCAAGCAGGGTACGGCCATGCCTTTCCACACCTATATCCGCATACGTCGAATGCAGCGGGCCCACGATCTGATCACAGGGAGTCTGCTGCGCATCAAGGAAGTGGCTGCCTTAGTCGGAGCTCCCGATGTGAGTCATTTTGTGAGGGATTACAGACGTTTCTATGGAGTAGCTCCCTGCCGCCATCGTCAACTTCAGCGCAAAGTTAAATTCGCCAATAAATAGCAGATTTCGCCAATAGCATTTGCTCCCACTGCATGTCACAATTCTCTGCAGTCATCCGCAGCCTGGAATTTCATGCTTCTATTTTCCGTTCCGCGGATAACTGTGCTCTGGCTCCCATCATTCTGTCATCGATCGAGATCCCCACTCGAAGCTTTGATGGAACAACAGTATTCCCTTTGCCCGATTCACTGGAGGTTGTATGACTCGACGCCGCGAGGTGTTAAAGTTTGTTGCGCTTGGAGGCAGCGGGCTTGCACTCAAGCCCTATGCTGCGCATGCCCAGATCTGTACTGCAGAAATTGATCCGCTCCCCACCACCAGCCCAGCGACCACGCCCTTCGTGAGCCCGCTGTACATCCTTCCCAAAGCGCAGCCTGTATCGAAACTCTATCCGCCGCCAATTCCGGCTAACCATCAGTTGTATAACCAGTACCCGCCAAAGAAGTTTTATAACTTCGAAATCACGGAATTCCCCTGGCAGTTTCATCCCCAGTTGCCCAAGAGCCTGGTCTGGGGATATCAGGGCAGCAGTCCCGGCCCCATGATTGTTGCCCGCTATGGCGAACCCATCCTTGTTCGCATGAACAACAAACTGCCGGCAAACCACTCCGGATTTGCTACGCCATCCATTACGACCCACCTGCATAACATGCATGCCGCAGCGGAAAGTGACGGATTTCCCGACGACTACGTCGATTCCGGCTACTACCACGATCATCACTATGCAAACTTTCCCGCCGGCAATGACTGGCGAGAGATGCTGGCCACGCTCTGGTATCACGACCACATGGATGACTACACGGCCGCCAATGTATACAAGGGTCTGTACGGTTCCTACATCCTCTATAACGAGTTTGACTCCGGCGATGAACACGATCCGAATCCAAATGCATTCCATCTGCCAAGCGGTGACTACGACGTTCCGCTTCTGTTGATGGATCGAGCCTTCGACAGCAATGGCGAGCTGTACTTGGACATTTTTAACACCGATGGCGTTCTAGGCGACAAGATGACCGTTAATGGCATCGTCACACCGTACTTTCAGGTTGAGCCGAGAAAGTACAGGTTGCGGTTCGTAAACAGCTGCCCCTCGCGCTTCCTCACGCTGCAGTTCGATAACGTGCAGCCGGTCGTGCTTTCCAGTGACGGAAATCTCCTGCCGGAGCCCTATTCCCCAACCAACATTCCGCTTGCCATGGCGCAGCGTGTGGATGTGATCGTGGACTTTTCACAGGTTCCTTTCGGCTCCTCGGTCACGCTCACCAATATCCTCTACCAGATCAGCGGACGCGGGCCGGAGATCCCCATACAGTACATGAATCCGGGCGATCCGGTCATGCGCTTCGATGTCGTCAAGACGCTTCGCAAGCCGGATCTCAGCGTGATCCCTGCCACCATGATTCCACTGCCCGAGATTGATCCCAACTCGGTGCGACGGCATCGCCTGTTTGAGTTTGACTATTTCAATGGCAGCTGGCTGATCAACGACAAGGTCTACGACAAGGATCGTGTGGATGCTGCGCCGCTGATGAACTCTGCCGAGATTTGGACACTGCGCAATATGGGCACCGGATGGTCGCATCCGATCCACATCCACATGGAAGAGCATCGTATTCTCCGCCGCAATGGCCAGCCCATCCAGCCGGGAAGCAATGATTACGGCCGCAAGGATGTCGTCTGGCTCGGCCCGAAGGATGAAATTCAGATCTTCATGCAATTTCGCGACTTCCAGGGTCACTACGTCATGCACTGCCACAACATTGTTCACGAAGATCACGCCATGATGATCCGCTGGGATTCGGTGGCCAATGAATTTGATGACAGTGACCAGGGCAACGACTAAGCGGGCTTCGCCCCCAGAGAAAGGATTTCGTCAGCAATGGCAACTCGCAGAGAACTCTTGAAGTCAATCGGAGCCGGTGCGGCATTTCTGCCAACTGTGGCAGCAGGAGCAGCCAGCAGGCAGGCTGTCTGCTCGCACGCTCCAGCAGGGCCTTCCGCACAGCTGATTCCCGATACGGTTGTGATGAATCAGTTTGGTGAGCGGCAGCGCTTGTATAACGATCTGGTCAAAGGCAAGATCGTCACCATCAACTTCTTCTACACCAGTTGTGACGAGTTGTGCCCCATCCTCATGGGGAACCTCGTCAAGCTGCACACCATGCTTGGACCACGTGTGGGCAAGGATATCTTCATGTACTCCCTCACGCTGGATGCCGATCATGACACGCCACGCGTCCTGCGTGCCTATGCCGAACGAATGGGAGTCGGCACAGGATGGCAACTGCTCACCTCCGATGCTGCAACCATGGAGAAGCTCCGCAAGCAGTTGAAATTCACGGATCCGGATCCGGTTCTCGACAAGCTGAAGAGCGCGCACACCGGCCTCTTGCGCTATGGCAACGAGCGGCTGAATCGCTGGGCAGGCTGTCCGGGAATCACGCGTCCAGAAGAAATCCTGCGTCGGATGAGTTTCCTTGAGCCCCCACGTCACCCGCAGGGAAGTCCAATCCTGCCGAATCCGACTGCGAAAAGGAGCTGAACAGATGAGGAGTCATTTCATGAAATGCGCTGCTACCGCGGCGTTGCTGCTATTGGCCACCTGCGCTTATGCTCAGGATCCGCATCCGCAACCGCTGCCTGGACCTTCCATTCAGACTCTTTCTCCGGACGGAATAACGACGACTGTGGTTACCAAGCCTAGTCCATTACCTCCGGGACAAAACTTTCTGATGACCCAGTTCTCCAATGCGTTTGACAGCACTGGTACGATGATGCCAAATACTCTGCCATCCATGCCCGGAATTCCGTTCAATCTTATGACGCCTCCGGTTGTCAGTCACATTGATCCAAACTCTCCAAGCCAGGAACTTGACCATATCTTCAAGACGGTCATGCGGGATGCCTCAAAGGGGAAAAGGAAAAATCCGGCCTTGATTCAGCGAGGAATTTCCATCCTTGAGGGCGATCCACTGTCGGACAGTCCAACCTATAACGGATTCTCGCTCCTGAATTACACCGCCCCGGAGCGCATCAAGGCCGTGCAGCCCATCTATGATGCAAATGGCAAGATGATTGGTGGCAATGTGAATGTGCATCAGATCTGGTTTGACAGCCATATCATGTCCGATACAGCTCTGATTGATCCCAGTGCAATCGACTATCGCTACACATCCTCAGCCCCCGCAGACATTACGTGGACCATCACGTATACCGTGGATGTGCTGCATGGTGGCGAGGATGATTTTTCCAATTACATCATGTATTTCGATACTCCGCCTCCAACAGGCACCGGCTACGGTTCGCCAAATGTGGGAATGGATGGAACCTTTTATCCCATGAAGGAGGGCAACCGCTACGTATTCAGCATCAAGATGTCTTCCCCCAAGTACTTCAATCTTGTCTATACCTGGGGCTGGCGCGTCCATCCGCCCCGGGTCCAGGTCAATGAGAATGCGCGCAAAGTCCTCGCAGGACAAAGCCTTGCCCAGTGGGAGATTTCAACCTTCGGTGCTGCGCCACGCATTAATCCCCAGGCACAGGCAACAGCCATTGCTCAGCTTGGAGAACTGGCTCCGGAGAAGATCATGTGGTCGGATCTGAAAGCTGCCTTGACTGCAACCAGTGGGAAGCAAATCGTGGCACTCATGAAGGATGCACTGCTTTCGGAAGATGATTTTCAGGATCGCACCCATCTGCCGCGTGGCGTACAGGCTGATCCCAATGCTGACGTTACGCTGTTCTATGTGAACAATGAAATCTACGGTAATGTCACCAAGCTTCCGCAGTGGACCAAGCGGGGACAGACACTCCACATCACACTTCTCAATGGCGACCACTTCATGCACAGTTACATGAACGTGGACTTTGGTGGGTCACGTGGTTGGGAAAATCAGTTCCAGTCCGGCTACGATCCCGATCCAACCAAGGCGGCCAGCGACGGGTGTACCTTCTCCTTTGGAAGAAACTGGTGGTGGATCAACGCGGGTGGTCCCTGGGGATTGATTAATGTTCCTCCTGTTGCATCCAACGGAACGCCGGGCTTGCACAAGGTTGCTCTCACGCTGAACCTGGATCCGTCAGCAAGACTGAAAATCTATCAGTTTGATCCACTGCATCACGAACTCAACATCTTTTCCATTCACTAGGATCATGTTCAAAACACTCATCGCAGTCCTCACTGCCTTCAGCATGGCTCTCTGTTCTCAGGGAGCCGTGCGGGAGGCGCAAACATGCACGGTAGGTGAACCCATGCCGCACTTCATGGTCACTTCCACCGAAGGTGCAAAACTTCGTGCTGCAACCCTCCACGGCCACCCCCTCATCCTCAGTTTCTGGGCCACCTGGTGCACGCCCTGTCTGGAGGACATGAGCGTGCTGGATCGAGCATCTCAGCGTTATCGGAAGCAGGGAGTCAAGGTCCTCGGCATGATTGTCGACACTCCGCGCAAAGAGATTGTTCGTCGTGACCTTGCGCTGGAAAACGCAAGCTATCCGCAGTATTTTGTTCCCGAAGACATGGAAGAGGCTTTTGATGTTCAGCGTGGACTTCCATTGACCATCTTTGTGGATCAGCGCGGAATTGTACGCGAGATCTATCGTGGTGAGCTCACGGCTACTCTTCTGGACCAGCAAATTCACACACTTCTTCAGAAATAACGCGGAATTCTCCCCCTAACATCACTTATCCGCCGCATCCCAGGTCCTGTGCGCCCGAAGTCATTATGAAAATGGCTACACTCTATTACTCGTCATCCTAGGGCCTGTTAACACTTCTGGGGTGGACGGCGTTGCGAGGGAAAATCCGGCCAGACGAGGCGGAGTCCGAAGGCTGTGGCGGCCCCACTGCTGAGGACGACAACGAAGTATGGTCGGATTTTCCCCGCAACCCGAAGGGACGGGGGCCATTTTCCCCATCTCTGCGTCGCTCGTCGCCCCATAGCCTGGAAATGGACTACGCCCGGTATCTGTCACTCCTCGCTGCTTGATCTGGGCAAAATGGCCTCCCGTCGCCGCCATCCCAGAAGTGTGAACAGGCCCTAGAGTGATTCCCAGTCCAAAGAGCGAAGGCCGCGGAGATTGCTCCGCGGCCTTCGCTGTCTCGGGACTCAGTCCCGCTAGCCCATCTTCTGCACGCGGCTGTGCTTGATGGAGTAGCTGAAGTAGATCACCAGTCCCACCACCAGCCAGCTCAGCATCACAATCCACGTGATCCGCGGCAGTTGCACCATCAGGAAAAGCGCCGTCAGAATGCCCATGATCGGCACAAACGGCACCAGCGGCGTCTTGAACGGCCGATGCATCTCCGGATGCCGCACCCGCAGAATCCACACACCGGTGCAGACGATCATGAAGGCAAGCAGCGTGCCGATATTCACCAGCTCGCTCAGCCGATCAATCGGCAGAAACGCCGGCATCAGGGCAACCACCAGCCCCACAATGATCGTGGACTTCCACGGCGTACGGAACTTGGGATGAATCTCCGAGGCCCACTTCGGCAGCAGACCATCCCGCGACATCGAGAAGAAGACCCGCGACTGGCCCAGCAACATCACCAGCATCACCGTGCCCAGCCCAAAGATCGCGCCAATCTTCACCAGCATCGACCCCCAGGAGACTCCGGTTGCATCAATGCCAAACGCCACCGGAGCGGCCACATCCAGCGAGCGGTAGTTCACCAGCCCGGTCAGAATCGTGGACACCACAATGTAGAGCAGCGTGCAGATGACCAGCGATCCCAGAATGCCGATCGGCATATCCCGCTGCGGATTCTTCGCCTCCTGTGCCGCCGTCGATACCGCATCGAATCCGATGTAGGAGAAAAAGATCGAGGCCGCACCGGCTGCAATGCCCATCACGCCAAAGTTCCCGTGGGAATCGCGTGGCGGAATGAACGGATGCCAGTTCGCATGCGCCACCTGCGGATGCTTCATCAGGAAGTAGACACCAACCACGATGAACACGCCCACAATGGCCAGCTTCACGATCACGATTATCGTATTCAGCGAGGCCGACTCCTGAATGCCCACCACCAGGATGGTCGTCACCAGCAGAATGGCCACAATCGCAATCAGGTTGAACAGGCCCGTCACATGCGGCAATCCCGCATCACTCACGCCCGGCGGCAGGCTCATCAGCGGGGTCCACTGCTGTTGATAGAAGACCAGCACTGTCCCGGTGGTTGCCGTCAGTTGCGGCGGAATGTAGATGTGCAGCTGCTGCAGAAAGCTGTTGAAGTACCCGGCCCATCCGGAGGCCACGGTTGCCGCGCCAAAGGCATACTCCAGCACCAGGTCCCAGCCAATGATCCACGCCACAAACTCGCCCAGCGTCGCGTAGCCATAGGTGTAGGCCGAGCCGGCAATCGGGATAATCGAGGCAAACTCCGCGTAGCACAATCCGGCAAACGCGCAGGTGATCCCGGCCAGCACAAAGCTCAGCGCCACGGCCGGCCCGGCATGCCTGGCTGCGGCCTGGCCGGTCAGCACAAAGATGCCCGCCCCGATAATCGCGCCAATCCCCAGCATGATCAGGTTCAGTGCGCCCAGGGATCGCTTCAGTGTATGTTCGCCTTCTTCCTGCGCCTCCTGGTGCAGCAGCGCAAGCGGCTTGATCTTCCACAGACTCGCCATAGATGAGTCAGTTCCTCCTCAACAATTTTCCAGCAATGGATGCTCCCTCGGCGGCAACCCCCTGCCGCGTCGCGTCCAGAAAAAATACACAGGAATCCCCAGCAGTACGATCCCCAGTCCCGGCCATGTGTACTGTGGCTTGTACCGCAATAATACGATACAGATCCACGTGGCCATCACGATGTAGATCACCGGCAACACCGGGTAACCCACCGCCCGATACGGTCTTTCCGCATCCGGCCGCTTCACGCGCAGCACCATCAGCCCGGCAATCGTCAGAATGTAGAAGACCAGCACCGCAAAAATCACGTAGTCCAGCAGCTGGCCAAACGAGCCGGAGATGCATAGCAGCACCGTCCACGCCGCCTGCACCGCCAGTCCTGCCACCGGCGTTTTGGTCCTGCGGTGCAGTCTTCCCACCGACCGAAAGAACAAACCGTCCTGACTCATCGCATAGTACACGCGCGCCCCTGCCAGCGTCATTCCGTTCGCGCATCCGAATCCCGAGATCAGGATCGCCAGCGCCATCAGCGCCGTGCCCACGCCTGGGAAAATCGCCTCCAGCACCGCCGTCCCCACCCGATCATCGGTCGCATAGGCAATCCCGCGTGCCATCACCGTCGTCCCATGCGGATCCCCATGCAGCGGCAGCACCAGCAGATACGCCAGCGAGATCAGGAAATACAGCGTCAGCACCGAACCGGTCCCCAGCGCCAGCGACAGCGGCAGATTCCGCTGCGGATTCTTCACCTCGCCGGCCGTGAACGTTACGTTGTTCCACGCGTCGGCTGAGAACAGCGAGCCCACCTGCACCACGGCCAGCAGCACCACCACGGAGACCATCGTCGTCGCACCGTTGGCCCCGGTCACCAGCGGATGCAGCTTCGTCCAGCCGGCCTCCATCCCTGCGCCAAAGTTGGCCTTCATCGCCGCCGCATGCCGGCCCACCGTCAACCCCAGCGCGACCATCGCCAGCAGGGACAATCCCTTGGCCGTCGTAAACACGTTCTGTACCAGCGCACCCAGCCGCACGCCCAGCGCATTGATCGCCGCCAGCAGAATCACCAGCAGCAATCCGGCCAGATTGGCCGTGTTCACGCCAATCTCCATATTCCCCAGCGCCACCGGCCCCACCTGCACCACCGGCACATGCGCAATGTGCCACAGCCAGTGGCTGCTGGAAATGCCCGGGAAAAACACCCCCAGAAACTTGCCAAACCCCACGCAGACCGCGGCAATCGTCCCCGTCTGGATCACCAGAAACAGCGTCCACCCATACAGAAATCCCCACAGCGGCCCCAGCGCCTCGCGCAGATACACATACTGCCCGCCTGCCGCAGGCATCATCGCCGCCAGCTCGCCGTAACACAGCGCGCCGATGATCGTCATCGCCGCCGTCACCACCCACGCCGCCAGAAACAGCCCCGCCGACTGCGTGATCCGCGCAATCTCCG